>NZ_JBGCCT010000010.1 GCF_041260665.1 Catenulispora sp. GP43
GGCAACACCACCGCCGCGGCCAACCGCGACGCCTACTACGTGATCCTGTCCCCCACCGGCACCAACCCGGACAACTACCAGGGACAGTACTGCGCATGGCACGACTACAACGGTGACTCCACCCTCACCGGCGGCGCCGTCACCTCGCCCTACGGCGACATCGCCTTCTCCAACCAGCCGTACAACATGGACTCCGGCGCCGGCTGCGGCGTGGGCTTCGTCAACTCCCCCGGCACCCTGGACGGCTACACCATCACCATGGGCCACGAGTGGCACGAGATGATGTCCGACCAGAACCCCGCCGGCGGCTGGACCAACAACACCGGCTCCTCCTACAACGGCCAGGAGAACTCCGACGAATGCGCGTGGCTGTCCCCCGGGACCGCCGGCGGCGCCGCCAACATCTCCTTCGGTTCGTTCGGCACCTACCCCGAGCAGGCCTCGTGGTCCAACGACACCAACGCCTGCGCCATCTCGCACGCGATCATCAACCACGGCGGCGGCACCACTGACACCGTCACGGTCTCCTCGATCCCGTCGCAGTCGTGGACGGTCGGCACCCCGGTGAGCCTGCAGGTCTCGGCCAGCTCCTCGGCCGGCCTGACCCTGACCTACTCGGCCAGCGGCCTGCCCGCCGGCGTCTCGATCAACTCCTCGACCGGCCTGATCTCCGGCACCCCGACCGCCGCGGCCAGCGGTTCGACGACGGTCACCGCGAGCGACTCGACCCCGGCCTCCGGGACCGCGAGCTTCTCCTGGAGCGTCGGCACCTCCGGCGGCGGTGGCGGCAACGTCATCGTCAACGGCGGCTTCGAGACCGGCTCGCTGTCCGGCTGGACGGGCTCCGGTGTCACCTCGGTGACGACCTCCGGCCCGCACTCCGGGAGCTACGCGGCCGAGCTCGGCAACACCAACCCGAGCAGCACCTCGAGCATCGCGCAGACCTTCACCGCGGGCACGGGCAACAGCACCCTGGGCTTCTGGTACAACGTGACCTGCCCGGACACCGTGACCTACGACTGGGCCACGGCCACGCTGAAGGACAACACCACCGGCACCACCAAGACCGTCCTGCCCAAGACCTGCACCAACCCGACCTCGGGCTGGAAGCAGGTGACCGCCTCGGTCACCGCCGGCCACAGCTACACGCTGACGCTGACCAGCAAGGACGACAACTACCCCGGCGACCCGACGTACACCAAGTACGACGACGTCACGACCTCCTGAGATAGCAGCTTGAGCAGGCCCGGCCCCGTTCTGGGGCCGGGCCTGTCAGGCTCCTAGCAGAGAACTGATGTGCGCCCGGTCCGCCCAGTCCGCCCCGTCCACACAGGCAGCGCTGATCTCGCCGGTCCCGACGCCACGGTCCTTGAACCCGCTGGACGTGCTGACGCACACCACCGGCCCCTCGACGTCGCCGACTTGCCTGAGCCCGGCCAGACCCGCGGCGCTGGAGAGCTCGACCCACAAACCGGCGCGGCCCAGTTCGGCTTGCGCCGCGCGCATCTCGCCGTCGTCCACGAGCAGCGAACTCCCGCCGCTGTCCCGAACTGCGACGACCGACCGGTATCCCCCGACGCGGCAGTTGATCGCATACGCGTCCGAAGGCCTGCGCGACACAGCGGTGGCCGGGACGCCCTGGGCCAGAGCCTCACGCAGCGCGCCGGCCGTGGCCGGCTCGCAAGCGATCATGCGCGGTGTGGCCTCGGCGACGCCCAGGCGCTGCAACTCCACGAAACCCTTCCACACGCCGAAGAGCAGCTCGCCGTATCCGGTCGGCACGAACACGGCCGCCGGCACGCCGAGGTCCTGGTAGATCTCGTACGCGATGGTCTTGTAGCCCTCGGGGCCGAACGCGTGCCCTGTGTGCGTCGGCGTCAGATTGCTGACCGGGTGATATCCGAACTCTGCGACGATGTGCCGCACCAGACCGACACGCTCCTCCGCCGGAGCTCTGAACACGTGCGCGCCGTACGCGTTGACGAAGTCCATCACCGCCGGCGGCGCGCCGTCCGAGACGATGACAGCGCACCGCAGCCCCGCCCGCGCGGCATAGGCCGCCGCCGACGCACCGTGGTTCCCCGACGATGCCACGACGACACCCCTGGCTCCCGCGCCGACAGCAGCGCTGATGGCGCAGCGATTCAGCCTGTCCTTGTGGCTCCACGTGGGATTCCGGGACTCGTCCTTGATCCAGACGCCGCCGCCGATCTCCACCAGCGGAGTGCCGCCCTCACCGAGCCCGGGCGCGAGCAACGGCGGAAGCAGCGGCGCCCAACGGTCCAGGCCATGCCCGGCCCACCCCGACCTGACATCGAACAGAGCGGGGTCCACTCTGTCGTAGTCGTAGTCGACCTCCACGGGGAAGGACATCTCCGTCGTTCCGGTCACCGGACAACCCTCGAATAAGGCGGGCCAGAGCGGAAACCGAAGGGCCGGGTCTCCCAGTGATTTCTGACCTGATGCCAGCGATCGCTGCGTCATGAGCAGTCGGACTGTCCGAATACCCGCTCAGAGCTCTCCCGCCTCATTCACCACCGCACGCGCCGCCTGCACGAAGCCCGCGATATCCGCGTCGCCCGCATCCGGCGTCACCCCGCCGGCCACCTCGAGCGCCCGGCGGAGAAGACGCAGCGCATGCTGCACTTCGGGAAGCGAACGGATCGCGTCGGAGTCCTGCAGGATCCCCGGCACCGATGCCGAACGGTCCAGCGCGGTGTGGTCGGCGGCTTCGTACAGCTTCTCGGCGACGAGCGCCGCATGCCCCACGCCGCCCTCGGAGGCGAACTGGATGGCGTAGTAGAGGCCGGACAACGCGTCCTCGAACAACCCGATCTCGTCCGGGAACTCCTCCAATGCGGCTTCGATCTCAGTGTGCAGATCCGCCCCCGCATCGGGATCCCCGCCGGGCCCCACGGAATCCCAAAGGAATTCCGTGGAGCGCGCGGCGAGGTCTTGTGTGGTCTGAAGCACCACCGGGAGCGCGACGGCGGGGCGAAGCCAGGTGACCAGGGCCTCGGAAACCGTGGCCGTGAACAGCCGGGCTCCCCGCGGATCCGCCGATTCGAGGGCTCGAGCCAGCGCCGCTCCGTCGTATGCCTCAGTCACGTCGTCTAGTCCTTATAGTATTCGGGGTCCGCCGGGGCGCTGCCGAACTGCGGCCACACCGCTGTCTTGGGCGAGGTGATGATACCTCCGGTCTCCTGGATGAAGAGCTCGCACAGATCGCAGAAGTCGAACGACACGCCGACGGCCTTCGGCACCAGGCCCTGGCCCGGCGACAGGTCGCGCTGGCCGCCGCCGGCGACGTCCTCGGCGTCGGTCTTGACCACCGCGACCATGCGCTGCTTGAAGGCGATCGGGTCTTCCGTCGAGGGGTAGGTGGACGGACGGTTCATGTGCCAGCCGTGGATGTCGTCGGCCCGGGTCTGTGCCGCTTCGGCCTGCGCCTGCAGGTCCTCCGAGCTGCCGCCGACGACCGCGCCGAGAGCGGCACCGAGCACGCCGCCCAGGGCAGTCGATTCGGCCAGGCCGGTCCACGAGCACGCCGAGCCCAGGGCGCATCCGGCACCGTAGGACGCGGCACCGGACGACGCGCCGGCGATGCCGCCGACCGCCCACCCGGCCAGGCCCGCGGGCAGCGCGGCGGCGACCCCGAAGGCCACACCCCCGGCGACCACACTCTGCACGGCCGACGTGGCGAACGCGCCCGGCGAGCAGGAGGATTCCAGGCGCCGCCGTGCTGCCGCCGTTGTAGTTGACGTTGTACTCAGCTCCGGGGCTGCCGCTGGCCGAGTACCAGACATAGACGGTGTAGTTGCCGTCCTGCGGGACCGACAGGTTCCAGGACTGCGTGCTGTTCAGCAGCGAATCGGTGACGGTGCGCGCCTGGCCGGTGGGTTCGGGGAACGGGGTGCTCGAACCCGGGATGGTGAAGGTGCGGTCGTAGGTGGTGGTGTGCCCGTTGGCGTCCTCCCCGAAGCCTTCCGCACCCTGTACGACACCCACGCCCCCGGCATCCTGGGCTACCTGCGCACCATCGTCGGCGACACCGACGCCGAGGACGTCGCCTCCGAAACCTGGTTCCGCATCCACCGGGCCCTGGCCGGCTACCACCGGGCCCGCGGCGACTTCCGCACCTGGGCCACGTCCATCGCCCGCAACCAGGCCATCAGCCACCTGCGATACCGCCAGAGCCGGCCCTCGTTCCCGGTCCCGCCGGACGCCATCCCCCACCACCCCAGCGTCGCGGACACCGAACACGACGCCGCGGAATCGATGCAGACCGCTCGAGCTTTGGCCCTGCTGCGACAACTCCCCCACACCCAGGCCACTGCGGTACTGCTGTGCGTCGTGCTCGGCCTGGACGCGGTGACTGCCGGCAGGATTCTGCGAAAGCAGCCCGGCGGCGGTACGGATGGCGGCGCATCGGGGTGTCAAGGCACTGCGACTTGTGGTCGGGTTGGGGGCGGAGTCGGAGTCCTCGCTATGAGTTCCGGCGTGACTGCCCGAAGCCCGAAGCTACAGCCTGGTAGCCGCTCGAACCGTGTGCAGATGGATCAGGACGTCGTAGGCATGCCCGATGGCGAGTTCGGGCGTGCCGTCGACAGGGAACTCCGTACCGACGTCGTAGGTCGGGCGGGGGAGATCCAACCACGCGCGGGCGGCGGCGGGGGCCTTGCGCAGATCGACGTAGTAGTCGCGGTACCGGACCTGGTCGAGTGTGTACTCGTTGGAGCCGGCGGGTGCCGCGGGGAGCGTGAACTTCTCCCAGTCACCGCCCAGCGCCTGCCCCTTGGACAGGAAGGAGCCCCGGTCGAAGGTGGTGCCGATGGCGAGGTATCCGGGTCCCAGGGCGTCGTGCAGGAACGAGCCCTGGGTCTTCGGATACGTCGCGGGGTCGGTGGCCGCGTATCCGGCATGGTCGTCGGCCGCGGACAGCAGGATCTTGCCGCCTTCGTGGCGCAGCCACCACGCGGTGTTGTCGGCCATCACCTGGTCGCGGTAGCGCTCCATGGCGGTCAGCGAGGCCGGGTCGGCGACGTCCACGGACAGGAACGTGTAGGTCTGGGCGATGTTGCGGGCGTTCTGCAGGGCGTACTCGTAGTCGCGGTCGCCGGGCGCTCCGTTGTGCTCCATCAGGGCCAGCACCTGTTGTGCCTTCGACGCGTTCTGCTGACGGTCGGCCAGCGGCCGATCCAGGTAGCCGATGGCGTCGTCGAGCGGGCGCAGGCCGGCCAGAAGCTCGTTCAAGGCAGGCAGGGACTCCGGATGGGTCCGCTGCACATATCCGGTGACCGCGTCGAAGACCGGTGCGCCGAGGCTCGGCGCGCCGACGTCGTCGCCCAGGAAGTGGACCGGATGGGTGGGGTGCCGGAGGTTGTAGTCCCGCATCCACTGGACGAGCGTCACGAACTCCTCACGGTCCCAAGGGGATCCTGCCATCGTCTCGTGCACGATCTGCCGCGCGTCGCCGCCGCCGTGCTGGAGGTAGTCGTCGATCCGCAGCCCGGCAGACCAGCTCATCTCCAGGGCGAAGGTGGTGAATCCCTTCTGCTCGACCAAGTAGCGGAAGACCCGGTCCTTAAGAGCGAAGAACTCGTGCGAGCCGTGTGTCGCCTCGCCCAGGCCGACGACATCGGCATTGCCGACCATCTCGCCGAGCGCACGCAGATCGGCCGTGCCCGCGCCCGGGTCGGTCGATTCCAACTGGTGGGCGATCCGGTCCAGTCCACGCACGGGAACTGATGGTGCGGCGGCAGCGGACGCGGACACGGACGCCATCGGGGCCAGTAACGCAGCCGTGGCGAGGGCTGCGACGGTGAGCCGCCTTCCAGAGTCAGCCATGGGTGATATCTCCTCAAGGTGGTAGCCAGATCAAGGGGTGACGTCTTCAACGCTACTTTTGGATCTTGATCGGGAGAGGAGCGCACACCCCCGTCTTGGAGGTGTAGCGGGCTCCACCTACGGCAGTGGACTGTGCTCCAGCCTGCTAGAGTCGAGACTGTCTCAGTCGTGGCTCCCATGAATTTGTGTGCTTTTCCGGTACTGCTCCCCGAACTCCGAAGCCGCCACAGGAGCGTGCCACCTGAGGCCATGCCGAACGAATCCACCGTTCGCACCCCACGTTTTTCCGGCTCGTTCGTGTCGTCTCCCCGCGGTCATGCCGCGGCGCGGAGCCCTCCTCGATGCGTGCCCTTTGAGGAAGGCCTTGCATGACTCGTTCCAGCCGCTCATTCACGCGTGACTCCCGTGAGCAGAACGGCGCCGGCCCACGCCAGCCCGGTGCGGGGCGTCGCTTCCGCGGTGACGGCCGTGCCAATACTCCGGCCGACCGCGAGCGCTCACCCGCGAAGAGCAAGTTCGAGCTCCCCCACAGCACCACGCCGGTGCTGCCCGCCGTCGGCGCGTTCAGTGAGCTCGACATGCCAGCCGCGCTGCTGACCGCCTTGACCCAACAGGGCCTCACGACTCCGTTCCCGATCCAGGCCAGCACTCTGCCGAGCTCGCTGGCCGGCCGCGACGTGCTGGGCCGGGGCCGTACCGGCTCGGGCAAGACCATCGCCTTCGGCCTGGCCGTGCTGGCCCGCACCGCCGGACGCCGCGCCGAGCCCCGCCAGCCGTTGGCCCTGGTCCTGGTCCCGACCCGAGAGCTGGCCCAGCAGGTCACCGAGGCGCTGACGCCCTACGCCAAGGCCGTCCGGCTGCGGATGGCGGCCGTCGTCGGCGGGATGTCGATCGGCCGTCAGGCGAACGCCCTGCGCAACGGCGCCGAGGTCGTCGTGGCCACCCCCGGACGTCTGAAGGACCTGATCGAGCGCGGCGACTGCCACCTGGACCAGGTCGCGATCACCGTCCTGGACGAGGCCGACCAGATGGCCGACATGGGCTTCCTGCCCCAGGTCACCGAGCTCCTGGACCAGGTCGCGCCGGGCGGGCAGACGATGCTGTTCTCCGCGACCCTGGACCGCAACGTCGACCGCCTGGTCCGCCGCTTCCTCACCGACCCGGCCGTGCACTCCGTGGACCCGGCGACCGCTGCGATCAGCACCATGGAGCACCACCTGCTCCATGTGCAGACCGACGACAAGAACGCGACCGTCGCGCACATCGCCTCCCGCGAGGGTGGCGTCATCATGTTCACCGACACCCGCCACGGCGCCGACCGCCTGGTGCGCAATCTGCTGGCCAACGGGGTGAAGGCCGCGGCGCTGCACGGCGGCAAGTCCCAGCCCCAGCGCACCCGCACCCTGGACCAGTTCCGCAACGGCCAGGTCACCGCGCTGATCGCGACCAACGTCGCCGCCCGCGGCATCCACATCGAGGGCCTGGACCTGGTCGTCAACATCGACCCGCCCACCGACCACAAGGACTACCTGCACCGCGGCGGCCGTACCGCCCGGGCCGGGGAGTCCGGCACGGTCGTCACCCTGGTGCTGCCCACTCAGCGCCGTGACACCAGCCGCATGATGGCCGCCGCCGGCATCACTCCGCACACCGCCCACGTCCACTCCGGCGGCGCCGAACTCGCCGACATCACCGGAGCCCGCGTCCCCACCGGGGTCCCCGTCACCATCCCCGACCCCGTGGTCGAACGAGCCCGACGCACAGGCTCTGGCGGCAGCGGCGGCAGTGGCAGTGGCAGTGGCAGTGGCGGCGGCAACCGCAGTGGCGGCAACGGCCGTGGCCGCGACCGGCGCGGCCGTCCCGCCCGCTCGAACCGCGCAACGCAGGGTGGTTCCACGTCCCGGCCCAAAAGGACCGCCGCCTGACCGGCAGGGCGGGCCCAGCAGCCCAAGATCCTTGCCAACGAAGACTCGGCGGCGTCAGGATGCCATGAACGGCGAGGGATCCAGGTTTGGGCGCGGGCCGCAGATGCGGAAGGCATGCGATTGGCGATGAAGGCGCATCCGCGGGCCGGCCTGGGCAGGATCATCGAGGACCTGGGCAGCACCCTGCTCGAAGTGGTGTGCGGCGATGCGGTCTCGCAGGCCCAGGTCGGCGGCGTCGTCATCTACGATCCGCTGGAGGAGCAGGTGTCCTGCCTGGACGCGCTGGTCCTCGGCGTGGGGGTGCGGGAGCCGGCGCCGATCGCCGCGCTGCTGACCGACCCCGTCATGGCCGGCGCGGCCGCGCTGGTGGTCCGGGCGCCCGTCGTCGCCGATCCGGTGGTCAAAGCCGCGTCCTTGCGCTCGGGCATCACGGTGCTGGCTCTGACGCCCGGGGCGACGTGGGCCCAGCTGGCGGCCATGGTCAGGTCGCTGATCGCGGAAGGCGACATCGGCGAGGTGGACACGCCGACGATGTTCGGGACGCCGGCCGGCGACTTGTTCGCCCTGGCGAACGCCATCGCGGCACTGCTGGACGCACCGATCACCATCGAGGACCGCGGCAACCGGGTCCTGGCGTTCTCCGGCCGCCAGGACGAAGCCGACGCCTCGCGGGTGGCGACCATCCTGGGCCGTCAGGTCCCTGAGCAGTACACGCGCATCCTCGAGGAGCGCGGTGTCTACCAGGCTCTGTACCGCAGCCAGGAACCGGTGTTCGTCGATCCTCTGCCGGACCTGGTGGGCCACGGCGAGATGCCCAGGGCCGTGCAGGTGGTGCGGGCCGGCGACGAGATCCTCGGCACGATCTGGGCCGCGGTGTCCGCACCGCTGTCGGCCGAGCGTGCGCAGGCGCTCCGCGACGCGGCCAAACTCGTCGCCTTGCACATGATGCGGCTGCGTGCCGGAGCCGACGTCGGGCGGCGGCTGCAGGCCGACCTGGTCGCCACCGCGCTGGAGTCCGGGCCCGGCGCGGCGCAGGCCGTCGCGCGCCTGGGGTTGGCCGAGCGGGCCGCCGTGGTGCTCGCCCTGGACGTCATCGGCTCCCCCGGCGAGCCGTCCGCCGTGCAGCACGCGCACCTGGTCGCCGAACGCCAGCGCGTGGCCGACGCGTTCGCGGTGCACCTGACCGCCGTCCATCCGCGCTCGGCCGTGGCCGTCGTCGGCGACGTGATCTATGCCATCGTGCCGGTGCCGCAGCAGAGCACCGACGGCGCACAGCGCGTCGCCACGGTGGCGCAGGAGTTCCTGCGGCGCATCGGGATCCGTCACGGGCTGATCGTCGGCATCGGCGAGGTGGGCACCGGCCACAGCGACCTGTTCCGATCGCGAGCCGGGGCGCACCGGGCACTGAACGTGCTGCGGAAGCGGGACGGCGGGGCCTGCGTGGCCTCGATCGGCGATGTCCAGCTCCAAGCACTGCTGGTGGAGATGGCCGAGACGATCGCCGAGCGCGGAGACGCGCTCGGCGGCCCGGTCGCGCGTCTGGCCCACTACGACTCCCTGCACCGCACCCGCCTGGTCGCCACGCTGCGGGCGTGGCTGGAGGCGTTCGGCGACGTGAACCTCGCTTCCGCGACGCAGTACGTCCATCCGAACACCTTCCGGTACCGGCTGCGCCGTGTCGCCGAGATCGGCCAGATCGATCTGCACGACGCCGACGCCCGTTTCGCGGCCATGCTGTACCTCCGGCTGCAACCCCCCGGGCAGCCGACGGCCTGACGGCGCTCAGCGCCGAGTGTCGCACCGCGCGCCGCATCGACCCCTGAATCAGGATTCTGAGTCAGGGGCCTGAGGCAGAATCCTGAGTCGGCAGCCGGCGTCCCGCGCAGACGATCTTCGTCCTCCTCGACAGATTCCGTCGCGCGGCCTTATCCGCCCGGACGAAGCCTCGGCCCGATCGGCGGACATACCCTCGGCACACCGATCCGTGAACCCCTGAACCAGACGGCGGAAGCGACCGCCAGAGACGGATGACGCATCATGATCTCGACTCGACGTTCGGTACTCAAAGCGGGACTGGCCGGTCTCATCGTCGCCCAAGGCTCTGTGGCGTTCGCCGGCACGGGCCGGAACCAGACATTCGATCAGTGGCTGCACGACTTCGAGGCGGGCATGCCGGCGCGGCTGGCGGCCGCCCACGTCGCGGGGGTCGAGGTCGCGATCGTGTCCAAGAACGCCCCGACACCCTACGCGGCGGCCTTCGGCTACGCCGACATCGCCGCGGACCGGATGCTCACCCCGACCACGCCCATGCACCTGGCGTCGGTCAGCAAGCTGTTCACCGCCTCGGCGCTGGTCCAGCTGTTCGAGCGCTGCGGCCTGGACCGGCACGACGACGTCAACAGTTTCATCGACTTCCCGGTGCGCAACCCGGCCTACCCGAACGTGCCGATCACCCCGCACGAGTTGGTCACTCACACCTCCAGCATCTCGGACGACAACTACGTGGGCTTCGACACCGTCGGGGACCCGAAGGAAAGCCTGTCGGACTTCCTGCGCGACTACCTCGTGCCCGGTGGCAAGCACTACTCGCCGAAGAAGTCGTACCTCCCCAAGCACAAGCCGGCCACGTATTTCAGCTACTCCGATGTAGGCATGGCCCTGGCCGGCTATGTCGTCGAGTGCGTCAGCGGACAGGATTTCGCCGCCTACACGGAGGCGAACGTGTTGGAGCCGCTCGGCATCACCGGCGCGCACTGGTACCTGCGGCAGTTCGCGCCGGGCGTACTGGCCGTGCCGTATGAGTTCAAGAACGGCGCTTTGGCCGCGCTGCCCCAGATGAGCTATCCGGACGTCCCCGCCGGCGCCCTGCGCTGCTCGGTGACCGATCTGGCGACGAGCCTGCGCGCGATGATCGGCGGGGCGATCGGCACGCCCCCGATCCTGTCCGCGGCCGACGTCGCCGACATGCTGCGCCCCCAGGTCAGCCCGAAGATCGTGCCCTACCAGGGGCTCGGCTGGGTCCAGGAGGTCGTGTCCGGGCACCCGTACGTCGGCCACTCCGGCTCTGACATCGGGTTCGCGAACATGGTGGTCCTGACGGAAGACCAGAACCACGCCGTCGCCGTGCTGATCAACACCGACGAGGGCGACGGGTCGGCGGTCACCGACTTCAGGGCCTCGGTCACGACGGATCTCGTCCATGGGGCGCAACTCCTGGGCTAGGGCCAGTGCTTGGACAGCTCTCCGGACAGCTCTGAGGAAGCGACACCATGACGACGATTCTGGAACCGGGCCCGTCACCGGCGGCCGAGCCGCGAGCCGCGGCGCCGCCCGGCAAGGCCATCGAGGGCCGCTCCCCGGGCCGGATCGCCCTGGGCCGCCTGAAGAAGGACAAGGTCGCGATGGCCGGCGGGGTGACTGTCATCCTGCTCATCCTGACCGCGGTCTTCGCGCCGCAACTGTGCTCGCTCACCGGCAACGATCCGTACACCACGCACACGAAGCTCATCAACCCGAACCTGCAGATCCCCAGCGGCGGATTCGGCGGGATGAGCTCGCAGCACATCCTCGGGGTGGACGTGCCGACCGGCCGCGACCTGTTCGCCCGGGTCGTCTACGGCGCCCGGACCTCGCTGGGCATCGCCGGATTGGCCACCCTGGTCGCGATCCTGATCGGGGTCGGCCTCGGGATGGTCGCCGGCTACTTCGGCGGCCTGGTCGACTCGGTGATCAGCCGGACTATGGACGTGATGCTCGCGTTCCCGCTGTTCCTGTTCGCGATCTCGCTGTCCGGGGTGCTCGGCTACTCGGCCTTCGGGCTGACCGGCAACACGCTGCGGATCGTGCTGCTGATCGTCATCATCGGCTTCTTCTCCTGGCCGTACATCGGCCGCATCGTGCGCGGACAGACCCTGGCGCTGCGCGAACGCGAGTTCGTGGAGGCGGCGCGCGCCCTGGGCGCCACGCCCGCGCGGATCATCCTCCGGGAGATCCTGCCCAACCTGACGGCGCCGATTCTGGTCTACGCGACACTGCTCATCCCGTCGAACATCCTGTTCGAGGCATCGCTGTCCTACCTGGGAGTCGGCATCCGCTCTCCCATGCCGTCCTGGGGCGAGATGGTCAACGAGGCGATCGGCCTGTACCAGGTCGACCCGGAGTTCCTGATCGTCCCCGGCACGGCCATCTTCCTCACCGTGCTCGCCTTCAACCTGCTCGGCGACGGACTGCGCGACGCCTTCGATCCCAAGGCCGGTCGCTGACCCGGCGAGACGGCGAGACCCGAACCAGAAGACAAAGAGGTTCACACACGCATGCCCAAACCACGAATCGCCGCCTGCGCGGCGGCCGCAGCGCTGGCGCTCGGCGCCGCGGCCTGCGGCGGCGGGCCCACCGGCACTACCGGAGCCCATGCCTCGGCGGCCTACGACCTCGGCGTGACCGGGATCGTGAACAAGACCTCGGCCGCCGTCCACGGCACGCTCCGGATGGAGCAGTCCTCTGACCTGCAGTCCACCGACCCGGGCAACACCTACTTCGGGGCCGACTGGGACGTGCTGCGGCTCTACACCCGCTCGCTGGTCACGTTCGCCGAGGGCCCCGGCCCGGTGAAGCTGGTCCCGGACCTGGCCACCGACCTCGGCACCATGAGCCCGGACGGCTTGACCTGGACCTTGCACCTGGTCAAGGGCGCGACGTACACGGACGGCTCCCCGATCACCGCGCAGGACGTCGCCTACGGCATCGAGCGCTCGAACTGGGGCCAGGACGTCCTGCCGAACGGCCCGACCTACTTCAAGCAGCTGCTCACGGACACCACGAACTACCAGGGTCCGTACAAGGACAAGAACCCGGCCGACCATCCCTCGGGCATCGACACGCCGGACAGCGACACCATCGTCTTCCACCTGGTCAAGCCGTTCGCGGACTTCGACGACGTGCTGACGCTGCCGTCGACCGTTCCGGTCCCGCGGGCCAAGGACACCGGCGCCACCTACTACGAGCACGTACTGTCCTCCGGTGCTTACACGTTCGACTCGTACACCGTGGGCAAGGAACTGGACCTGTCTGCGTCCCCGAACTTCAACGCCGCCTCGGACCCGCTGCACCTGCACGTCGCGCACGCCGCCAGGATCGTGGACAAGGTCGACGTCAGCGCGCAGACGGTCGATCAGGACTTGACGCACGGCACCACCGACATCGACCAGGCCGGCGGCGGCGTCCAGACCGCGACGCAGTCGCAGGTGCTGGGCAACCCCAGGCTCAAGGCCCAGGCCGACGACCCGATCACCGGGTTGCTGACCTATCTGACGATCAACACGACGATCAAGCCCTTCGACAACATCGACTGCCGCAAGGCCGTGGAATGGGCGATCGACAAGACCGCGGTGCAGACCGCGTTCGGCGGCGGCATCGGCGGCGGCGACATCGCCACCACGGTGCTGCCCCCGACCGTCCCTGGCTACGTCCAGCAGGACCTGTACCAGACTCCGGGCCACGCCGGCGACCTGGCCAAGGCCAGAGCCGAGATCGCGACCTGCAAGGCCGCCGAGCACGTCACCGACATCGCCACCCAGGTGGGCTACTACATCGACCAGCCGAAGGACAAGCCGGTCGCGGACGTCGTCCAGCAGAATCTGGCCGCCATCGGCATCACGGTGACCGAGGACGGCTTCAAGTACAGCCAGCTCTCGATAAAGGCCGGCAGCCAGTCTTACGTCAAGCAGAACAACGAGGCGCTGTTCATCACCTCGTGGGCCGCCGACTTCCCGTCAGGGTACGGATTCCTGGACCAGATCCTCACCCCGGACGGCATCAAGTCGACCGGTGAGAGCAACTATTCCGAACTCGACGACCCGGTCATCGACTCGCTGATGGCCACCGCGCTCAAGACCACCGATCCGGACGCCCGCAACGCGCTGTACGCCCAGATCGACCAGCAGGCGCTGAAGGACGCGGCACTGGTCCCGATGATCGACACCCGCGCCCTGATGCTGCGCCCGTCGAACCTCACGAACGCCTATATCGAGCAGGCGTACGGCATGTACGACTACCAGGCGCTCGGCGTCCAGTGAGGGCTCCGACACCATGCTGACTTTCATCGTTCGGCGCCTGTTCGCCGTGGTCGGACTGCTGCTCGTCGTCGCGTTGGTGACGATGGTCATCTTCTATGAGATACCGCAGTGGGGCGGGCAGACGCCGGCCACCATGGCGGTCCAGTACGTGGGCAAACAGCCCTCGCCGGCGGCGATACAGGGGGTGATCCACCGTTTCGGCTTCGACCGGTCGTTCCTGGTCCAGTACATCGACTACGTACGCACCATCGTCACCGGCACCACGTTCAGCGACGGCACCCAGGACATCGCCTGCCACGCCCCCTGCTTCGGCTACTCGTTCAGGAACTACCAGCAGGTCTGGCCCACGATCCTGAGCGACCTGCCGGTCACCTTCTCCATCGCGGTGGGCGCCGGCGTCCTGTGGCTGTTCTTCGGCGTCGCCTCGGGTCTGGCCTCGGCCGTGCGCAAGGGCTCGCTGCTCGACCGGGCGTCGATGACCGTCGCCCTGCTCGGCATCTCGCTGCCGGTCTACTTCCTCGCGCCGCTGCTGTCCCTGCCGCTGGCCTACCGGTGGTCGATCCTGCCGACGCCGGGCAGCTACGTCGGCATCCTGTCCGACCCGGGCCAGTGGTTCCTGGACATGATCCTGCCCTGGACCTGTCTGGCCTTCGGCCTGGCCGCCCTCTACACCCGTCTGACCCGGGCCGGGATGCTCGACGTGCTGAGCGAGGATTTCGTGCGCACCGCGCGGGCGAAGGGCCTGTCCGAGCGCCGGGTGATCCTCAAGCACGCGCTGCGGGCCGCGATCACCCCGATCATCACGATCTTCGGCATGGACTTCGCCACCGTGCTCGGCGGCGCGGTGCTGGTCGAGATCACCTTCTCCATGAAGGGGATCGGCTTCCTGGCCATCACCTCGATCCAGAACGGCGACTTCCCGATGATGATGGGCGTCACCTTGTTCGCCGCCGCGTTCATCGTGCTGGCCAACCTCCTGGTCGACGTCATGTACGCGGTGGCAGACCCGCGGGTGCGGCTGTGACGGCCGGGGGCGGTCGTCCGTTCCTCGACGTACGCGACCTGCGGGTGCACTTCAGCACCGACGACGGCCTGGTCAAGTCGGTCGACGGGATCACCTTCTCCCTCGAGCGCGGCCGGACCCTGGGCATCGTGGGCGAGTCCGGTTCGGGCAAGTCGGTCACCTCGCTGTCCCTGCTCGGCCTGCACCGCAAGGCTGACCGCAAGGGGCGCGGCGGGGCCCGGATCACCGGCGAGATCTGGCTCGACGACGAGGAGCTGATCGGCGCCGAGGCCACCCGGATCAGGGCACTGCGCGGCGACAAGATGGCGATGATCTTCCAGGACCCGCTGTCCGCACTGCACCCGTACTACACCGTCGGAGCGCAGATCGCCGAGGCCTACCGGGTGCACAACAAGCAGGCGTCCAAGGCGGAAGCGCGCAAGCGCACCATCGAGATGCTCGACCGGGTCGGCATCCCGCAGCCGGACTCCCGGGTCGACGACTACCCGCACCAGTTCTCCGGCGGTATGCGCCAGCGCGCGATGATCGCCATGGCTCTCGTGTGCAACCCGCGGCTGCTGATCGCGGACGAGCCGACCACCGCGTTGGACGTGACCGTGCAGGCGCAGATCCTGGACCTGATGCGGGACCTGCAGCGGGAGTTCGACTCCGCGCTGATCCTCATCACCCACGACCTCGGCGTGGTGGCCGAACTGGCCGACGACATCATGGTGATGTACGGCGGCAAGGCGGTCGAGTACGGCACCGCCGAGACCGTCTTCAGCCGGCCGGAGCACCCCTACACCTGGGGCCTGCTCGGCTCGATGCCGCGCATCGACCGGGAGGTCCAGGACCGGCTGGTGCCCATCCGGGGCAACCCGCCGTCGCTGATCAACGTGCCCTCCGGCTGCGCCTTCCATCCGCGCTGCGCTTTCGTCGAGCAGGTCGGCCGGGACGCGTGCCGGACGCTGGGGCCCGAGCTGCTCGCGGCCGGCCCCGACCATCCGGTGCGCTGCCACCTGCCGTCGGACCGGCGGCGGGAGCTGTTCGACCAGGAGATCGCCCCGCGGCTGTGAGCCGTGGCCCTGAAGGCGTTCTCGACCTGTCTGCCCGCCGTCCTTGGAGTCTCCCGTGAGCACCACACCAACCGACCGCCAACCGGCGCCCATCGACACCGAGGCGCTGCTGACCGTCACCGGTCTGCAGAAGCACTTCCCCATCCGGCGCGGGATGTTCCAGCGCACCGTCGGCGCGGTCAAGGCCGTGGACGGCATCGACCTGTCCATCAAGCCGAGGGAGACCCTGGGCCTGGTGGGCGAGTCCGGCTGCGGCAAGTCCACCGCCGGCCGGGTGCTGACCAAGCTGCAGGAGCCGACCGGCGGTCGGATGGTCTTCGAGGGCCGGGACATCACCAGCCTGTCCCAGGGCGCGTTCCGGCCGCTGCGCAGCGACATCCAGATGGTGTTCCAGGACCCGCAGTCCTCGCTCAACCCGCGGCACACAGTCGGCACGATCGTCGGCGCGCCGTTCAAGATCCAGGATCTCGACCCGCCGCAGGGCGTCAAGCGCGCGGTGCAGGACCTGCTGGAGCTGGTCGGCCTGTCACCCGAGCACTACAACCGGTACCCGCACGAGTTCTCCGGCGGCCAGCGCCAGCGCATCGGCATCGCCCGCGCACTGGCCCTCAAGCCCAAGCTGATCGTCGCCGACGAACCGGTCTCCGCCCTGGACGTGTCCATCCAGGCGCAGGTGGTGAATCTGTTCGAGGACCTGCAAGCGGAACTGGGCCTGGCCTACGTGTTCATCGCGCACGATCTGTCCGTGGTCCGGCACATCTCCGACCGGGTCGCGGTGATGTACCTGGGCAAGATCGTCGAGATCGCCCCGCGGGACGATGTGTACAGCCGCCCGCTACACCCGTATACCAACGCGCTGCTGTCCGCCGTGCCGATCCCCGACCCGCGCCGCAAGGACGTCGAAACCCGCGCCGGCCGCGAGCGCATCCGTCTGACCGGCGACGTACCCTCGCCGATCGACCCGCCGTCCGGCTGCCGGTTCCGCACCCGTTGTTGGAAGGCGCAGGAGATCTGCACGGCCGAGGAGCCGCCGCTGCTGCGGATCGCGACGGCCGGACCGGGGCACCAGGTGGCCTGCCACTTCCCGGTGGAGCACTGAGCGCCGTGGCTACTTCATCCGATCCGACCAGGAGCCTCATCATGACCACGTCCGCGTTCGGCATGCCCGATCGCCTCGATCCCGCGACGCTGGAGCTGCACCAGCGTGCGGTGGTCGCCGACACCCACAACGATCTGCTGTGTTCGGTGGTCCTGCGGCCGGTGGCGCAGTGGCCGGACTACTTTCGCGCGCAGTGGCTCCCGCAGTTGCGCGCCGGCGGCGTGGACATCCAGGTGCTGCCGGTGTTCATCGACGACGCCTACCGGCCCGAGGGAGCGTTGCGCGAGACGCTGCGCATGATCGAGGCGGCGCACCGGATCGCCGAGGGCAACGCCGACGAGGTCAGTCTGTGTCTGGACGGCGCCGACATCGACCGCGCGCTTGAGGCCGGGAAGATCGCCCTGGTCCTGGCGTTGGAAAGCGCGCCTGGCATCGACGCCGACATCGAACTGCTCACCACGCTGTTCCGGCTCGGCGTCCGGGTCGCGTCGCTGGCGCACTTCGGCCGTACGCCGCTGGCCGACGGTTCGGCGGAGGATGCCGCGGGCAGCCGGCTGACCACCGCCGGGGTCGAGGCGCTGGCCGAGATGGAGCGTCTGGGCATGATGTTCGACGTCTCCCACCTCGGCGCGGCCGGCGTCGACCACGTACTCGAACTTGCGACGCGACCGGTGATGGCCACGCATTCCTCGGCCCGGACGCTGTGCGACCACCACCGCAACCTCACCGACGCGCGCCTGGCTGCCATCGCGGCCGGTGGCGGCGTAGTGTGCGTGAACTTCTTCCCGGGGTTCCTCGACGAGCACGAGCCGTCGATCTCCCGGCTCGTCGACCACATCGAGCACATCGGGAAGGTCGCCGGCACGGGCCATGTCGGCATCGGCCCGGACTTCGTGCTCGAAATGCTGCTCGACGTGGTCCCAGGCGGGGTCGACGTCGGGCTGGTGGGCGGCTGCGATCCGTTCGCCACGCTGCCGGGCCTGGCCGGGCCCGCCGGTCTGCCGCTGCTCACCGCCGAGCTGCTGGCACGCGGCATGGACGAGGCGGTCGTGGCCGCCACACTCGGCGGCAACGTCCTGCGGCTGTTCCGGGCCGAACTCGGTGTGCCCGCCGACCGCCGCGGGGCCGCCGCGTGACAATCCTCGTGAAGGCCCACGCCCAAGCCGAGGCGGCGGCGCGTGCCGCGGCGGTCACCATCAGAGAACTGACCGGACCGAAGGAGCACGGCGCGGCCGCTGAGCTCTTCACCCGGGTCTGGGCACTCGAGCCGGGTCACAGCCTGATGCCCACAGGCCTGTTGCGGGTGATGGCCTACGAGGGCTGTTATGTGGCCGGGGTGTTCGACGACAAGAACGGCGATCGGCTGATCGGCGCGGCCACCGCGTTTCTCGCCTCGGACATGGAACTACGAGGCGGCATCCATCTGCACTCGCACCTCACCGGGATGCTGCCCGAGGCCGACGGCCGGCACGCCGGCTTCGCGCTCAAACTCCACCAGCGCGCCTGGGCCCTGAGCCGTGGCCTGCGCCGCATCACCTGGACGTTCGACCCGCTGGTGCGTGCCAACGCGTACTTCAACATGGCCAAACTCGGTGCGGACGCGACCGCCTATCTCGTCGACTTCTACGGCGAGATGCCTGACGGAGTCAACGTGGGACAGGGCAGCGATCGGCTCCTGATGAGCTGGGCGCTCGACTCGGCGCGCGCGGACGCCGCGGCGGACGGCACTCGAATCGAGCCACAGAACGAGGAATCCCTGCTCGGTGCGAACAGGGTGCTGCTCTCCGGGATCACGCAAGGTGCGATGCCCGACCCCAGCCCGCCATTGGAGTTCGGCGGTTCCCTGCTGTGTGCGACGCCCGCAGCGATCCAGGCACTGCGGCGTGAGGCACCCGAGCTGGCGCGTAGCTGGCGCTTCGCTCTACGCGGTGCGCTGACGGAAGCCATGGGACGCGGATACCGCATCACCGGCTTCACCCGATCGGGCTGGTACCTGCTGGAACACCGCGAGGAGAACGAAAGCTGATGAAGATATCCGGAGTCGAGCTGCGGCGCCTGACCATGCCGCTGCGCAGCCCGTTCGAGACGTCGTTCGGCGTGGCGACCGAACGCGACGTCTTACTGGTCCGCGTCGCCACCGAGGAGGCCGACGGCTGGGGCGAATGCGCCGCGACGAGCGAGCCGGTGTACTCCTCGGAGCACACCCACGGCGCGGAGGACGTCATCCGCCGCTTCCTTCTCCCCAGGCTTGCCGCCGCGCCGCGGGTCACCTCAGCGCTGGTGGCTGAGATCCTGGCGCCGTTCAAGGGCCATCCGATCGCCAAGGCGGCGGTGGAGGCCGCTGTCCTGGACGCCGAACTGCGGGCCGCCGGCACTTCCTTCGGCGACCATCTCGGCGCGGTGCGCACCTCGGTGCCGGTCGGCGTCTCGGTGGGGATCATGCCGAGTATCGCAGAGCTCGTCGACACCGTCGGCGGCTACGTCGGCGACGGCTACCGGCGGGTCAAGCTGAAGATCAAGCCGGGCTGGGACGTCGAGCCGGTGCGCGCCGTGCGCGAGGCCTTCGGCGACACACTGCTGCTGCAGGTTGACGCCAACACCGCCTACACCCTCGGCGACGCCCAGCGCCTGGCCGCTCTGGACCCTTTCAACCTGCTGCTGATCGAACAACCGCTGCCGGAGGACGACCTGCGCGGACACGCCGCACTGGCCCGTCTGCTCCACACCCCGATCTGCCTGGACGAATCCATCGTCTCGGCACGGTCGGCCGCCGACGCGATCGCCCTGGGGGCCTGCCGCATCATCAACATCAAACCGGCACGCGTCGGCGGCTACCTGGAGGCCCGGCGGGTGCACGACGTCTGCGCCGCGCACGGCGTGCCGGTGTGGTGCGGCGGCATGCTGGAAACCGGCATCGGCCGCGCCGCCAACGTCGCCCTGGCCGCCCTGCCCAACTTCACCCTCCCCGGGGACATCAGCGCCTCCGACCGCTACTTCGAACGCGACATCACCGAGCCGTTCGTCCTGCGCGACGGCGGCCTGGACGTACCGACCGGCCCCGGGCTCGGGGTCACGCCGGACCCTGTGTTTCTCGATGAGTTCACCACGGCCAGCGATTGGATCGCCTTCCCATGACCGGCCGTCGCGCGCGACGGTCGGCTGACCGACCTGGTGCTCGACTTACCGCTGGGGCGGCTGATCGACCACGGCGACCTGGACGCTGTCGCTGTCGCCGTCGGACAGGAACAAGGCCAGTTCCCGCCCCTGTTCGGCGATGGCGTTCCGATCGGCGCGGGAGATGCGGTGCAGCGGGGCGACAGTCACCGTGCCGGCCTGGACGCTCCACGTCGCGGCGACCCGCCCGTCGACCAGGACGACGCGGGCGCCGGTGACCGACAGGCCGCGGTGGGCGTCGTCGATGATCCGGCTGCGGTCGTGGTAACCGAGGATCGCGTTGTCGAACGCCGGCAGGTAGCGCACCGGGGCCGGCGTGTCCGGGTCGGGGCGGGGCGCTTCCGGGAGGTCGAGCAGCTCCCGGCCGCGCTCGTCCCGGAAGGCGATCAGCTCCTCGCGGATCGCGGCCACCGCGGCCGGCAGTCCGGCCAGGCCGCACCAGGCGCGCAGGTCGGCGGTGGCGGCGGGGCCGAACGCCGCCAGGTAGCGTCGGACCAGCGCCCGGCCGACCGGGTCGGAACCGTCCGAAGCCGGCGGGTCGATGTCCCGTCCCAGCCAGCAGGACAGCAGGACGTTGCGCACTCCCGCCTTGGTGCGCCACAGCCCGCGCGGCGGCAGCTGCGCCATCGGGACGAGCGCGGCGACGACCATTTCGCCCAGTGCCTGCGATCCCGGTGCCGGCCAGCGTTCGCCGAGGATCCGAGCGAGCTCGGCCATGGTGCGGGGTTCACCGTCGGCCATCACCGCCCGGCCTGCCGCGGCCAGCTCGTCGAGGTCGATCCCGTCGAGCTCACGGCGCCAGGTGCCCAGGACCCGCTGACGCAGCATCGCGTCATGGCGGGACCGCCAGGCCATCGCGTCGTCGGCGGCCAGGAGATGAACGGTGCGGCGCATGAGGTGGGTCCGCACCACCATCCGCTCGGTCAGCAGGGCCGACAGCTGCGCCGGGTCGAAGGCGCTCAGCCTTGACCAGAGTCCGACGAACGGCTCCTGTGGTTCTTGGGCCTGGAGGCCGCCGAGGTGCGCGACGGCGTCGAGGACCGGCATGTCGGCGCGGTCGAGCAGCAACTGCCGGGCCAATGTCGCGCGGTTGAGCGCCCGGGTGTTCAGGACCGCCGTCTTCACTGTCGCGTGCCCGCCTTCCAGTCTTGTGTCGCAGTGGTTCCCGATGGCAACGCTCGCAGGGGAAGCGGCCAGGATGTGGCCTGTACTCGGCGCATCGATGAGATAGCGTTCCCCCGGGTTCGGGCCGCGATCGATCACCAGTGCCGATCACCAAGGTCGATCACCAAGGTCGATCGCCAAGGTCGGTCCGCGAGATCAGGAGAGCGTCAAGCATGGTGGATGGAGCCGAAGCAGCACCTCACCGAGCCGCCGTCGGGCTCGCGACGATCGCGCGCGAGTGGGGCCGGATCGGCTGCGTCGGCTTCGGCGGCCCGCCCGCGCACATCGCGTTGTTGCGCGAGCTGTGCGTGAAGCGGCGCCGGTGGCTGTCGGAGACCGAGTTCGAGGACGGGATCGCCGCGACCAACCTGCTGCCCGGCCCGGCGTCCACGCAGTTGGCGATCTACACGGCGTGGCGGCTGCGCGGCGGCATCGGGGCTCTGGTCGGCGGGTTCTGCTTCATCGCCCCCGGCCTGGTGGTGATTCTCGCCCTGGCCGCGCTGTTCCTGGCCGGACATCCCCCGCTGGCGGTGCGCGGCGCCGCCGCCGGTGCCGGCGCGGCAGTGGCCGCGGTGGCCGTGCACGCGGCCTGGGGTCTGGCGCCGGGTAGCTGGAAGCGCGCCGGCACGGCCCGGGCGGCCCGTGTCCGCTGGATCTGCTACGCCGGTGTCGGCGCGCTGGCGGCGGCGCTGGTCGGGCCGTGGCTGGTGCTGGCCATGATCGGCACCGGCTTGCTGGAGGTCGCCATCCGCACCGGACGGACATCGCCTCGGCGGCGGCGATCACGCGGCGCCGCACCGTTGCCGCTGGCTGCCGCGGTGCCCGCGAGCGGCGGCCTGCTCGCGCTGGCCTGGGTGGCGTTCAAGGTCGGCGCACTGTCCTACGGCGGCGGCTTCGTCATCATCCCCCTGATGCAGCACGACGCCGTCCACACCTACCACTGGATGACCGACGCCCAGTTCCTCAACGCGGTGGCCCTGGGCCAGATCACCCCGGGCCCGGTGGTCCAGACCGTCGCCGTGGTCGGCTACGCCGCAGCCGGCATCGGCGGCGGACTGCTGGCAGCGCTGGTCGCCTTCGGCCCCTCGTTCCTGTTCGTCATCGGCGGCGCCTCGCACTTCGACCGGCTCCGCGCCGATCAGCGCGTGCAGGCGTTCCTGACCGGCGCCGGACCGACGGTGATCGGCGCCATCGCCGGCTCGGCGATCCCGCTTGCGGCCGCCCTGCAACACGCGTGGCAGTTCGCGATCCTCGCCGCCGCCGCGCTGTGGTTGCTGGCGGCACGGCGGGGTGTCGTCAGTACCCTGATCACCGCCGGGGTTCTCGGGGCGGGCGCCGCACTGATCGGATGGCCGGTGGCCTGACCACACGAAGGAAGGAACCCCATGAACCAACTGCACGCCTACATCGACGCCTGGCAGCGCCACGACATCGCCGGGGTCCTGGCCACCTTGACCGACGACTGCGTGGTCGTGGAATGCTACGGCCCGGTCTACCACGGCCGACCCCGAGTCGAGCAGTGGATGCACGCCTGGTTCGAGGCCGGCGGCTCCGTCGACGAATGGAAGATCACCTCCCAGGCGGCAGCTGGGGACGCCCTGATAGCCGAGTGGGTCTTCTCCTGCACCTCGCACGGCGAGGCAGCCACCTTCGAAGGCGCGACCATCGCCAGGCTCGAGGGAGAGAAGATCGCCTACCTGCGCGAGTACGCCACCTCGGCGCCGCTCTACGACTGGACGGGCACCTGGCGGGAGTAGAGCTGCGGAAGCCCGGCTAAAGCTCGCGGCTCGCAGCCATCGCAATGAGCGTCAACAGCCCTATCACCAGGATCTGCACCACGATCGTGGCCTCCGCGCCCTCGATGACCGTGTGCACCCGGGCGCCCGGGGTTCCGTTCGGATCGGGGGTGAACGCCGTCCGCATCGGCGCCGCAAGGACCGCCACCACGCCGTACAGCCGGCCGGCGAGCCGCACGGCCCGGTTCTTGTCGAAGGCGACCGCGACGGGTTCGCCGAGGCGCTTGCGGCGCAGCACCGCGACCGAGGCGATGATGAACAGGACCACCGCGCCGACACTGGCCCACATCGCGAACCTCGCCAAACCGTCGGCGTCGTCGGCCGCTCCAGCCAGATCGTATGCGGTCTGGCCACTGGCGGTGAGCTGCCCGGAGGGATCCGTGAACCCCAGCACCCGGTAACCGACAGAGATCTGGTTCGCGCACGCGTATATAGAGAACAGGCGCACCGCGATGCCGATCAGGACGGTGGTGCGCACTGCCCGGACCGCCTCTTCGCCACGGTAAAGGGGCAGGCCAGTAGGGGGCAGGTCGCCGCCCCGGTCACGGACGCTGGTCGGGAATCGGTCGTCGAACATCGGAGAGGTCCTTCACGGCTGCACGGGGATCTCGGCCTGGAGCTGGTTGAGGACGGTCTGCGCGCCCTGGGCGGACAAGCCGAAGAAGCTCTGGTAGAGGTCTTCCTGCACGACCTGCCAGTTCGGCGCTCGAGTGGGCAGCCAGTCGGCTTTCGCCATCCCGTCCAGGAAGGGCTTCAGCAGGGGGTTGCCGACTTCGGCCGCGGTACCGGAGCGGGTGACCGGCAGGGCGCCCGCACTGTCCGCGAACCGCTTCTGGTTCTTCGAGCTCAGCAGGAAGACCACGAACTTGGCGATCAGCGCCTTGCGCTCGGGGTGTGCCTTGGTGACGAGAAGGTCGTCGACCGAACCGGCCGGCGATGTCAGGGGCCTCGTACGACCCGGGACCGGCGCGACGCCGAAGGCCGTGCCCAGCGTGCCGGCCTCGGCCTTCTCGATCAGATCAGGTCCGGCGACGGTCATGCCCAGGGCCCCGGCGGCGAACTGCTGCCCGGGATCCGCTGAGAAGCCGGGGGACGTGGTCAAGCCCGGCTTCATCAGGTTGTCGGCCAGCCACTGGAAAGTGGTGACGTTCGCCGGCGAGTTCAGCGTCCACGTCTTCTTGGCGGCGTCCATGAAGTCGCCGCCGTTGCCGGACATCCACAGCTGCACCACGGCGGCGTCGCCACCCAGTGGCGCCTTGAGGCCGTAGCCGTCCACGCCGAGAGCCTTGACCTTCGCGGCATCCGCGGCGAGTTCGCTCCAGGTGGCCGGGGGCCCTGCGATGTGGGCTCGGGCGAACAGACGCTTGTTGTAGAACAGCGCGTACGTCGAGCCGCTGAAGGGGATCCCGTACTGGACCTGGGCACCACCGGGGTCCGAGCCCTGCTCCTGGTAGTCGAAGACGGGCAGCAAGTCCGCGCTGACACTGCCGGGCAGGATGGCGCCGGCCGAGTAGTAGGAGGCGGACGCGTTGCCGGCTGCGGGAGTGGAAGGGGGCGCCCCCAGGACGAGGTCGGGCGTGTCCGGCCTTGCCACAGACCCCGAATCCACCGTGGACTCCATGGCGAGGTCGGCGGGGTTGTCGAAAGACACGTGCACGGTGACGCCGGGATTCGCGGCCTGGAACTCGGCGACGGCGGTGTCCCAGAAGGTTTTGGCCGGCGGCTGCCCGTCCTTGTCCGTGATCGCGAGATAGAGGCTGTTCGGGTCGGGGGCGGCGCTCGTCGGACCTGACGGCGACGGGGTCTGGATCGCAGCGGGCGGCGGTGCGGCGTTCTGAGCGGGGGGCGAGTAGTTGGCGCCGCGCGCGGTATCGGTGGCGGCCACGACATCGCCGGTGTACGACGCGCAAGCAGTGCCGTCTTCAGCGAACTCATACGGGACCACGCGGGTCTCGTAGGGGCTGAGGGTCACCGCGGCAAAACCGCCGGCTCCGTGGGGAGCGAGGTCGACGCCGACGTGGTCGGTCAGCGCGACCGATCGGGGGTCGCCGGTGTGATTGTGGAGCTCAATGTGCGCGAAGAAGGTGTTCTTCGCTCCCCCGGCCGATCCGGCCGATCCGTCGGATCCCGCAGGCGCCGAAGACTCCGAGGACTCCGAGCAGTCCACGATCCGCTTGGTCACATCCGGCCCGGCGAACGGGAGCTGGAGCGTCGGCCAGCACGCCGCCACGATCAGAGCACACACCACGGCCACCCCCACCAGCTCGGAGGGCCGTACATGGATGGGCCACACAAGCCGCCGCACACTGCCACGTCGGACGGCGGCGTCCAGGACCGTCGGCTGATCTGTGGTTCTGTTCCCCCGCTTGAAAAACACCTGAGCCAGGCTAGTGGCGGGCATCTCAGGGATACGCACTACTTACCCAAGCAGAAGCAAAGACAGAGCAAAGAAGGTACAGCTCGATCCGCTCCCACAGGCCATCGTCGAGCCCTAAGAAGTCAGCTTCGCCACCAGAAGCTTCGCCAGCTCCCGCTCAGCACTCTCCTCCTGGCCGGCGTTCGACGCACCCGTTTCGCTCCGGTCGACGGTCACGCTCAGCTCGTAGTAGGCGCCGCCAATGGTGAACTGGAGCTCGGGGTTGCGGCCGTCGGGGGTCATCGTGTCCATTCTGGCCTTGTCGCCGATGCCGCTGACCGGAGTCGTGGTGATGTCCGCGGGGTCGGGCGTGGTCTGGAAGGTGGAGGCCGGGACCTCTCTGAAGTCGGCGTTGGAGGCCTGCGTTCCCCAGCTGCAGCCCCAGACCGGGCTTCCGTCGTCCGCCGGGTCCTCGTGCGATTCGTTGTACGGGCCCGGGGTACCCACTGCGGCGGCCACCTGGTCCGAGCTCAACATCGTGCACGCGTCAGCCGGACGAGCGGGGCTGCCGGCGGCGGTGCTGGCAGGCGCGGCGGCGCTGCTGGTGGTGGATGCGGCGACGTCCGCGGAAGTGGTGGCCGCGGTGTCGGGCGCGCTGGAAGCCGTGCTGGCTGCCGTGCTCGCGGGAGTCGTCGCGTTCTGCGCCGTCGTACTCGCTGCGGAGGAGCACCCCGCCAGACCCAGAATCAGCGCGGCGGTGATCACGTGGTGTGTCCTCAGCCTGTTGTTCATGGCGGACAGTCCATCACCACGCTTCCGCGGCCCACCACGGTGGAAATACTTACATCGCCACGGTCCCGGGGTGTTCATAAAAGACCTGATTCAGAGACTGCTTCCGGGCTCAATGTCCCGCGGCAGTCGGGAATTCACCCAGCGCTCTCCCCGGCTCATCAGGGTTGGGATATGGCGCGACTGTTCCGCCCGGCGCGGATCGAGTACGACATCCTCACCGCGCGTCCCGATAGCGCAGAGGCCGCGGAGGCCGCAGACGCCGCACAATGCTGGACCACAGCGGCGGTCGATGCGGTGACACCGCATCCTCTGTCCGGCCTGGACTTGCTCAGGGAGTACGCGCTCGGCGTAGTGCCGCGGCTTCAAGACTTCGCCGTGCACATCTGGCCGGTCGGCCAGGGCCAGTCACCGGCCTTGCACCAGTCACCAGCGCTACTTTATGACGCCTACCTCCGGGTCCGTTCGATGATCCGCGACAAGGACGGCAACGCCCTGGCCAAGGTGCACGCGACCGGCTGGGTCCTGCTGCCCGGCGAATTCGAGCCCGAAATAAACCGGGGGATCATCGGGCTGGTCAACTTCGGGCTGCCCATGATTCTGCGCTCCGTGGACCGGGGCGAATACGAGACTGCCCTGGCCTCGCTGATGAAGGCGCGCAGCACGGTCAATGCGGCTCTTCAGGCGGTGCTGAACATCGCGGTCTCCGCCCCCGAGCCGCCATCGCGCGACAAGCTCGCGGCGGCTCTGCATGTAGCGCCGGCAGATCTGGACAACTGGTACAACGGCTTTCACTCGTAAGTTATCGCAGCACCGCCGACACCTCCAGCACCGCCAGCTCCACCTGCTCCAACCGCCGCGGATCGGCGATCACGGAGTACTCGGCGATCCGGTCGTCCTTCACGACGAACGTGAGAACCGAGACCATCCGCCCCCGCGGCGCGACGACCATGCCCACCGCGCCGTCGACGAGCACGACGTCGGCGAACATCGCGTTGCGGGACAGCAGCAGCGTCTCCTCCACGATCGCGTCCGCTCCCCTGACCTCCAGCGCCACCCCCGGCGGCAGGCCGGCCGCCGCGTCGGCGTGGCGCACCGCGTCCGGGGCCAGGACCGCCAGCAGGCCGGCGATGTCGCGGCCGCGGGCGGCGGCGAGGAAGGATTCGACGACCCGGCGGTGCCAGAGCAGGTCGATCTCCCCCGGCGCCGTGGACGGCTCGCCGCCGACGCGCTGGCGGGCCCGGCTGGCCAGCTTCTTGGCCGCCGCGGGTGTCCGGTCCACGATCGCGGCGATCTCGTCGAACGGCACCGAGAACATGTCGTGCAGGACGAAGGCGACCCGCTCGGCCGGCGAGAGCCGGTCCAGGACGACGAGCATCGCCCGGCCGACCGACTCCACGAGCAGCGTCTCCTGTTCCGGTTCGGCCATGCGCTCCTGCGGCATCGCCGCCACCGCGTCGTCGCCGCCGGCCACCTCGCGGCGCGCCTTGCGGGTGCGGAGCATGTCCAGGCAGATCCGGCCGACGACCGTGGTCAGCCAGCCCGGGAGGTTCGCCACGTCGTGCGCGCCGGCGCGGTCGAGGCGGACCCACGCTTCCTGGACGGCGTCCTCGGCGTCGGTCAGCGAGCCGAGCATGCGGAACGCGACGCCGTTCAGGTGGCCGCGGTGAGCCTCGAAGCGCTCGGCCAATCGCTCCCGGTCGTCCATGAGGTCACCTTTTCGCGTCCCGATCCGTCATACCCGCGCCTGGCCCGGATCCCTCCGCGCCCGGCATCGAGACCTCCACGAAAGAGCATGTCATGACTGAGACACCGCGACCGGACGCCTTCCCGCTCGACCCGGTCCGCATAGCCGTCGCCTTCCACAGCGGCTTCGGGCACACCGCCCGCCAGGCCCAGGCCGTCGCCGACGGCGCCGGGTCGGTCCCCGGGACGGTGGTGGACCTGGTGACCGTCGACGACCCCGACGCCCCGGCGCTGTGGACCACCCTGGACGCCGCCGACGCGATCATGTTCGGCACACCCACCTACATGGGCAGCCCCTCATCGGTGTTCAAGGCCTTCGCCGAGCGCACCAGCAAGGTCCTGGCCGACGACCTGCGCTGGCGCGACAAGATCGCAGCCGGGTTCACCACCAGCGGCGGCAAGAGCGGCGACAAGTTCAACACCCTGGTCGACCTGGCGGTGCTCGCCGCCCAGCACGGCATGATCTGGGTCGGCCTGGACCTGCCCGCCGGCTGGACCACCAGCACCGGCTCCGAGCACGACCTGAACCGGCTCGGCAGCTGGCTCGGCGCGATGGCGCAGGCCGACGCCGACCAGGGACCGGACGTCGCACCCCCGGCCTCGGACCTGCGGACCGCCTTCCGGCTCGGGGAGCGCATCGCGGAGATCACCAGGGTCTACCGGTGGGGCATCAGCGCGCAGCGCTCCGCCCGGCTGTCGACGGTGAGCTGAGGACCGGCGACATCTTGTAGCGTGACTTCGTGAAAGCTGTGCGGCCCTCCACCGCGACCCAGCCCTCTGGCATACGGCGCGCGCCGGCACGCCTCCTGGTCATCACGGCTGCCGTCGGCCTCGCGGCTGGATGTGGCGCTTCGGGACCTTCTGGACCGCATACAGCGGGCCGATCAGCAGGTGATCCGACGCCCTCGGCCGCACAGCCCACCCGTTCGTTCACCTCCGCGACGCTGTCCGAGCGCCTGGTGGGTACGGAGATGGTCGTGTCCGGATACTCGGTGAAGGTCGCGACCGCGACGCCACCGGATGACGGAGCCCAACGCCCACCCGCCGACGCACCGTGTACGGACGCCCTGATCCCACTGTTGTCGGCGACGCGGTTGACGGGAACCGCGACGGCGTTCGCCTCGGCCACACTCACCAACGACACCGACCCGAACCACTTCTGGGTGGGTGCCGAAATGCTCCGGACCTACACCGGCGACACCGCCACGCAGGCCATGGCTGACCTGAGGTCGCTCGTCGGCCGGTGCCCTGTCGTCACGACGTCCGACTTGGACGGCAAGCCGGAGGTCTTCCGTTTCGCGGTGACATCGGCGCCTCGGCTGGGCGACGACAGCGTGCACATCAGCTGCAGCATGACGTACGACTCCGAGGTGATGGAGTGTGACAGCATCCTGATCAGGATCGGCACCACTGTGGTGACCGTCGACGAGCAGGGAGCCGATCCCGGCGGCTATCGGTACCTGCCGCAACTCGCCGCAGCCGCGGTTCGGAAGTATCAGGGCTAGGACTACGGACTCTGAATGCGTGATGTCGTGTACTGACAGGTCTTGGTCGTAGGTCCCGGCGCTACTGCGCCACCACGAACACCGACTCGACGTTCAGCTCGCTGATCCGCCAACCGTCGGGCGTCCGGACGGCCCTCATACGGGCCAGCCCGTTGCGCCGGGAGGCCGGCACGAGACTGTCGGCATAGCCGGACAGAGCGGTGATAGTGGCGCGGATCGTCGCGGTGTCGCCGTCGACCTCGATCAGCACGCTGCTGATCGGGTGGAGCAGGCGGGTGTAGTCCTTGTTGCCGGCCTCGATCTGGGCGATCAGGACGTCGCGGCCGGACCCGGTCCCGTTGCGGGTCGAACCGGTGGCGTCCAGTGTCAGAACGTTGTTCAGGTCCTCGAAGCGGTGCTCGTCCAGGGCCTGGCCCAAATGCATCAGCAGGTCGTGCAGCTCGGCCCGGTCGGTCAGGGTTCGCAGGTCGTAGTTCATGAGGTGCCCTTTCGGGGTTGGTGAATGAAAGGAACGATGCTTGGCGCAGCGGCGGGCGCGCTGCGCTCCTGCCCTGTTCTTGCGCAAAGTCGCAACGGCGTCCGCCCAGCGTTGCCGCCGCTGCGTTTTCTGGGGCAGGATGCGATTCACGGGGTGGGATGTCCGGGGTGGGATATCAGGGGGCCGGCGATGTCTGATACGGCGTGGCTCAGGTCGCTGCGGGCCGGGCGCGGTGTGCGTCCGCTGTTCGGGGCCGAAGCCGTGGTGGCCCGGTTCGCCGAGATCGTCTCCGTCGATCGCAGCGAGCGGCTGGTCATGATCCCCGCCTCGTCCCAGCGTCCGCTGCTCGGGACGCTCCCGGTGCCGCCGGATGTGCGGACGCGCTGGCTGGGGTCGGCCCCGTCGGACCATGACGCGCGCCTGATCGCCGCCGGCGCCGAACATCGGATCCTGCCGACCCTGCCGGCCAAGATGGTCATCATCGACCGGGCGATCGTCATGACCCCGGTCGACCCGGAGGATCCGCTGAAGGGGGTCTGGCAGATCACCGCCCAGCCGCTGGTGCGCGCCCTAGTCGAGATGTACCAGCGACTGTGGGGGCAGGCGGCCGAGCCGGGGCGGTGGCCTGCGGGGCTGTCGGCCAGGGAGCGCGCCGTGGTGACGCTGCTCGCCGAGGGCTGCACCGACCAGACGGTGGCCGAGCAGCTGGGCCTGAGCCGGCGCACCATCACCTACACGGTCGCGGATCTGATGGACAGGTATGGGGCGCGCAGCCGGTTCCATCTAGCGCTGCTGCTAGTCGCGCCTACGCCGACGAATTATTCGGAGCCCCTTACAGCCCCGAGCAGCCCCTAGCCTCGCCTCTGCCTAGCCTGCTGCAGATCCCGCGCAACGGCCCAGGGATCGGCCAACGGCCCGAGGTGAGCGAGCTTGTCGGGGTTGAGCACCGAACGGATCGCCTGGATGCGGCCGTCGAGCACCTCAAGGGTCAACACACCGGCCACCGCGCCCTCCCGGTCACGCAGGATCACCCCCGGCTGGCCGTTCACCTCGCGCGGCTCCACCTTCCCGTCGATGTCGGCCATCGACGGGAACACCGAGGCCAGCAGCCGTGCCACGTTCTCGACCCCGAACACCGTGCGGGCCAGCGCCGGGGCCTTGCCGCCGCCGTCGCCGGCCATCTGGACGTCGGCGGCGAGCAGGTCCCGCAGCGCGTCGACATCGCCGTCGCGCAGCGCGTCGCAGAATCGCGCCGCCAACTCCGTGCGGCCGGCCCGGTCGGCCTCGAACCGGGGCCGGCCGGCGTCCATGTGCCGCCGGGCCCGCACGGCCAGCTGCCGGCACGCGACCTCCGACCGCCCGACAGCCTCCGCGACCGCCGGAAAGTCGAAACCGAACACCTCGCGCAGCACGAACACCGCCCGCTCCGCCGGCGTCAGCCGTTCCAGCAGCAACAACGCGGCCATCGACACCGAGTCGGCCAACTCCGCCGCGCGCTCCGGGTCGTCGTAGGGATCCTCCAGCAACGGTTCGGGAAACCACGGCCCGACATACGCCTCACGACGCACCCGTGCCGAACGAAGCACATCGATCGAGGCCCGGGTCACCATCGCCGACAGGAAGGCCCGGGGCGATCGCGGGATCGTCGGGGAGGCCGCGTACCGCAGCCAGGTGTCCTGCACCGCGTCCTCAGCCTCGGCCACGCTGCCCAGCAGCCGATAAGCGATGGAGAACAGCAGTGGCCGCAGTTCCTCGAACTGCTCAGCACGCGCCGACGACGTGTTCACGCCAGGCCCTCCTTGAATCCCTGCCGCCAGGACGGGTAGCGCAGCTGCCAGCCGAGGTCGCGCTTGGCTTTGGCGTTGGAGAAGCCGCGTCCTTCGATCATCATCCCCACCATCATCTCCCCGGCCAGTGCCCGGGCCAGCCAGGCGGGCAGCCGGCGCGGGGGTTTGGCGCCGATGGACTGTGCGAGGTAGGGCAGCCACTGGTTCACCGGGGCCGGTTCGTCGTCGACGATGTTGAACACGCCGGTCCGGTGCTGCTCGATCGCCAGGACGGTGGCGGCTGCGGCGTCGTCCACGTGCACCCAGGAGAAGTAGCCGGTGCCGCCGCCGACGAGCGGGAACCAGCGTTTGCGCACCATCTCGACCTGCTCGTCGGAGGCGCCGGGGCCGTAGAAGGCGCCGTAGCGCAGCGCGACTCCGCCTGCTGCCACGACCGCCTCCTCCAGGTGGCTGATCGCCTTGGTGCCCTCCACGACCTGCAGCGGTTCCTCCTCGGTTTTGATCCATCCGCCCTCTCGCCGGCCGTTGAAGCTGGCGTGGCTTTGGGCCACGACGTGCGAGACACCCACCGCCTCAGCCGCGGCCAGCAGATGATCGACGCCCTCGGTGCGCAGCAGGTTGGTGGCCGCGAAGTAGCGGTCGGCCCGGCGCGGGTTGAGTCTGCCGGCGTGTTCCGTGGACAGGCCGGTCATCTGGTTCACGATCACGTCCGGCGTGGCCGCGGCGACCGCCTCCCCCACCGCGGCCGCGTCCAGCCCGTCCATCACCACACCTCGCGCACCGAGGCGCGCCAGCAGCTCCAGCTTGGCCGCGCTGGTCGTGGTGGCTGTCACCTGGTGTCCCCGGGCCACCAGCTGCGGCACCAGCCGCCGCCCGAGCGCACCGCTTCCCCCGGCAATGAATACCCGCATGATGTTGCCTCCTCCCGTTTCCGATGCCAGCACTCAGATACGACCGGCGGCGACGAACACCGCGAGCGCCAGATAGACCATGTTCAGCGCGACGAACCCGAACTGGCCGAGCCGGCCGTGCGTGACCATCGCACCGACCATCAGCGCCACCCAGCACAGGGCCGTCACCGGCACCATGACCGGTGCCACGCCGACCACCCGCGGCATGATCAGACCGACCGCGGCCAGGATCTCCACCGCGCCGATGCCCTTGACGAAGCCGACGCTCGCCTTCTCGGTCCACTCCCCGCCGTGCTGCGCGGCCAGCCTGGTCTTGGGCACGAACGACTTGGTGACGCCGCCGACCAGGGCCACCGCCGCCAGCAGCGCGGTACCGATCCACAGGGCGATGTTCACGGCTCTCTCCTCGTTGTCTTGATGCGGTTTCTGCTTTTCAAGATCTGAGTCGAGACAGCACGCGCCGTTGTGACATCCCGTCCGCATCAGCTCTCGCCGCAGCCGGCCCCGGCAGCTGCGCAAGCTGAAAGATGCCGGGCCGGCTCGGGCGCCGGACCCTAACGACGGGTGCGGCGCATCTGGCGCACTCCCAAGCTCTAGAGAGCCGGGAGCGGCATATGGAAGAGGGCGAGGTAGCGGTCCGGCGGACCGAGATCCCCGCGGTCGACTGGCTGCTGGCGCTGGCGATCGCCTCGTGTGCCGCGCTGGTGGCGCACCTGGTCTACGGCACGGCGGACTCCGGGTCGGATCTCGCGGTCTACCATGGCGGCGCCTCCGCCGTCGCGCACGGTCATTCCCTGTACGCCTTCGCCAGCTACAACGGTTTGCAGTTCACCTATCCCCCCTTCGCCGCGGTGTTCCTGGTACCGATCGGGCTACTGCCGATCGGCGCCGCGGTCCCGGTGTGGGCCGCAGTGTGCACGCTGGCGCTGGAGGCGACGGTGTGGATCGTGCTCGGGGCCGTCGGGGTGCGGGGCCGGCGGCGGGCGCTGTTCGCCGCCGCGGGGACGGTGGCGGCGTTCTCGCTGGCGCCGATCTCGTCGAACTTCTGGACCGGGCAGATCAACACGATCCTGATGCTCCTGATCGTCGCCGACCTGGCCCGGCCGGGCGGGCAGCGGCAGCAGCAACAACGGCGGTGGCGGTGGCGTGGGGTCGGTGTGGGGATCGCGGCCGGGCTGAAGCTGACGCCGCTGATCTTCGTGCCCTACCTGCTGTTCAGCCGCCAGGTCCGGGCCGGGGTGACCGCCGCCGCGACGTTCGCCGCGACCGTCCTGGCCGGTTTCGCCGTGATGCCCGGCGGATCGTGGCGCTACTGGCGGCACGACGTCTGGAGCACCAAGCGCATCATCCCGGTCGACGACGCCTGGGGCTTCGACCAGTCCATCCTCGGCGCGTTCAAACGCGTCCGGAACTACCTGCCCGCCACGCCGCTGTGGCTGGTCCTGGCCGTCGTCACCGGCGTCGTGGGGCTGGCGCTGGCGATCCGGGCCAGCCGGCACGGCGAGGAACTGACCGGTGTCGTCATCTGCGCGATCACCGGCCTGCTCGTCTCCCCGGTGTCCTGGCCGTTCCACTGGGTCTGGTGCGTGCCGCTGCTCATCCTGGGTGCGGCGCGCGCCTGGCGAGACGGTCTGACGCGCGAGAAGGCCGGAGTCGTCGCGCTGTGGCTGGCCTTCGCCCTGGCCTCGATCTGGACGTTCGCAGTGTTCTTCCTCGATCCCGGCAATCCCGGGCCCGTCCTGGTGACGTTGTTCGCCGACCTCTTCGTGCTGATCGGGTTGGGGATGCTGGCCGTCCTGGCGTACCGCACCGTGTCGAGCCGGTGAGGAGTTGAGCGTGTATCTCAGGCGTTTGCGTCCCGAGGTGTATGCCGCTGCCGGATGGCTGGTCACACGTCTCGCGCTCTACCTCACCGCCTCGGGGCATCTGCCCGATCCGTGGCGCTCCGAGGAGAGCTACGACGTCAGCGGCGCCTACCGGGGTTGGGCCCACGTCCTGCACGGCGGCCACTTCCCGCCCACGAGCGACGTGTTCTGGCAGTATCCGCCGGCCGTCGCCTGGGTGATGCTCATCCCGAGGCACCTCGCGGCCTGGATGGGCGTCGACTACGCGCCGGCGTTCATGCGCTTCATGCTGCTGGCCGACCTGGTCACGACCATCCTGCTGGTCGTGCTCGCGCGCCGCGAGGGCCGCTGGTCCGGGGTGTTCTTCTGGCTGGTCGCGATCCCGCTGCTCGGCCCAATGGTGCTGGACCGCTTCGATCTGCTGACCGCGCTGGCCGTCGCGGCCTTCTGTGTCAGTCGCTCACCGTTCGTCGCCGGGCTGTTCGGCGGCCTGGGCGCCGCGCTCAAGATCTGGCCGGCGGTCCTCGCGCTCGGTGTCGACTGGGAACGCAGACGCCTGATTCGCTCTTTGCTCGGCTTCGTCGCCGGAGCGGTCGTCGTCACGGCGGCCACGATGCTGATGCTGCCCGGCGGCACGGGGTTCCTGCACGCCCAGAAGTCACGCGGGCTGGAGATCGAGTCGGTGGCGGCGTTCCCGTTCCTGCTGCTGGAGCACGCGAACCCGGCACGCTGGCACACCGGCTTGGCCTACGGATCGATCGAGGTCTCGGGGCCCGGCGTCCGCGGCGTCGCCCCATCAATGGTCTGGCTTACCGCCGCGACTCTGGTGGCGCTGGTCGCGACGGTGTGGAAGTACCGCTCACGCCGCCGGCCCTCGTGGACCGTCGAGATACCGCTGGTCGCGCTGCTGATCCTGCTGGTGACCAGCCGAGTACTCAGCCCGCAGTACATGATCTGGGCGGTTGTGCTCATGGCCGCGTGCCTGTGCTACCGGGATCATCGGCAGAAGTACGCCGCGCGCTACCTGTTGGCGGCCGTCGCGCTCACCACGCTGGACTACCCGATCGGCTTCATCGATCTCTACGGCAACGCCCCGAGCGCCATCGAGATCGTGTCGCTGCGTAACGCCCTACTTATCGCCGTACTCGTCACCGCTTGGTACGGCCTGTTCAGTTCTTCTTGAGTAGTAGGGTCTCCAGGACTCTGCCAGGATCCTGATCGTGGACAAGGACGTCGAGCACGATCTGGAGATTCCGCCGGCCGCAGCCGCCTTCATAGCCGTGGCCGGCATCGACTGGCCGCGTATCAACGTCGGCGACATTCATGAGCTGGCTGCGGCGATCCGCGACTTCGCCGGCTCGGTGCAGGGCACCAACGACGAGATGGGCGTGGTCGTCCACCAGGTCGTCGCCCTGTTCGGCGGCGGCCAGGCGGGACAGCAGGTGCTGGAGTCCTGGGAGCGGTGGTGTGTGGAGCACATGGAGGAGTTGATCTTCCGCTGCCAGGTGGCGGCGCAGGCGGTCGACGCCTGCGCCACGTTCTACCTCGAGCACGCGGGCGCCGCGATCGCCCGCCTGACCACGACGGCCGTCGAGCACGCCGCGGCCGATGAGCCGGAACGGGCCGCGGAGCTGGCCGCCGTCGGCCATCAGGAGGCTGCGGATCTCACCGAGGCCGTCCTGGCCTTCATGCGGACCTACCTCATCGGCAAGGCGATCGAGCCGTTGGAGGAGACCGTCGCCGATCTGGTGAACGGCGCCGGGTGGCACAGCGGGTGGCACACGATGACCGCAAGCGGGGACGCGCAGTCGAGCATCCGTGCCAACAACGCCGAGATCCTGCGCATGGCCGACGTGATGGACGGACTGGCCGACGCGATCCTCCGACACGCCGCGGAGTTCTCGCGCCGGGCCGGGGCGCTCGATTTCCAGTGAGTAATCCCGTGAGCCCGTGAGTCATCACGGCGCGGATGCGGTACCGGCGGCGGCCACCGCCGACAGCACGCCCGCCTGCGCGGCACGGCGCCGCGTCTTCATGGCCCTCCCCCATCCCATGACGGGCCCGATCGGCGCCGCGCCGACGTCGAAGGCCCCGAGGTCCGCGGTCAGGCGGCCGGCCAGGTCGGTCTCGGCCTCGGTCTCGGCCTCGGTCTCGGTCCTCAATACGTCTGATCCGAAACAGCGCCGCTCCGCGCCCAGCCCCCGGTGACCTGCGCCGGGGATTGCGCTCGCGTGGTAGGCCGCGAACACGAGTCGAGGCACGCCCGGGTGCGCGTGTAGGGAGGGCGGGTGGGCTGCGGAACCGGCGGCCGCCGGGTTGCCGCATTTCGTGTTAGGCGGGGCGCCTGTTGGCGTGTCATGGTCGGCGTTGACGTCAAGCTGGCGGGTTCGGCCGGCCACCAGAAAACCGCTCCCCTCGAAGCGCCAACGATCAGCCGCCGATCCGGGGCGTGCAGGGATACAGATCCGGCAGTCGGTCACGCCTTCCGCCGGAACTTCACCGCCACCTCGAACGTCGCCTCGCCGGACACCTTGGTCAACAGCACACCGGTCTCCGCGACCAGCCCGACGCCGAACTTGGCGTGCACCTCGTCGATCTGCCAGCCGTCGGCCGTCGCCAGATCGTGGAGCCCGGCCGAGACCACCCTGACCCCCTCGGCGATGGCGTGCTGGACCTCCTTGGCACGCTCCGTCAACCGCTCGGTCGCGCCGCCTCCCCAGGCGATCTCGCGTCCGTCACGGACGTCGACGACCTTCACCAGGACCTCGTCAGAAGAGTCCACCGAGACGAACCAACCTCTCCGGGTATGTAAGCACACTGCAACGATTGGCTCGCCGAGTGTATCGAGGCGGGGTGGAGCCGACCACTCACCGGGGACCTTCCATCGCCGCGAGGTTCGCCTTCAGCTGTCGCAGAGCTTGGCTGCGGGCCGGCCCGACAGCGCTGACGGGCATGCCGACCGCGCGGGCGACCGCCGCGTAGTTGTCCGACGGTGTCACCGCGACAGCGCGGAGCAGGTCGCGACTCTTTGCGGGCAAGGCGTTGAACGCCGCCCACAGACTGCTGCTCTCCTCGCGCGTCGGCGTAGGCGTCGGCGACGGCGAGCCGGCCAACGCGTCCCCGGCCTCGGACACAGCCGGTTCGCGCGGAACCCGGCCCTGGGCCCGCAGCACCCTCAGCGATTCGCGTCGGGCCAGAGCCGCCAGCCATTCGGCGAGCCGGTCCGCATCCTTAACGGTGTCGAGGTTCTCCACCAGCCGAAGCCAGACGGTCTGGCTCACGTCCGCCGCCTCGGCGATGGTCAGACCGAGCCCACGGGGGATCGACCAGACAAGGCGACAGTAGTCGTCGACGATGTGGTTCCAGGCCTCCTGCTCTCCCGCAGCCGCCGCGCGCAGGAGTTGGGACGGGGAACGGTCCAGAGCGAACCGCTGTCGCATCGTGCGGATCAACTCACTGATGAACGGCCCCGAAGGCGCTCCCGGCATGTGCGCCAACGCCGTTTTGGCGTGATGCAGATTGACCCGCGCCCCGTTGGCGCTGATCCCCATCCATGAAGCGATCACGTCGGGCTTCACCCCGTAGAGCGCCCACGTCATGACCTCCTCCTGCTGTGGCGGCAGGTGTTCCAGCCTGCTGCGGCAGTACTCCAGCACCTCCTCCTCCGACTCCAGAGGGCCGGCCGGCGCGGCCGCGAACCGGCAGCGTGCCTTCTTGATAGCGGTGCGGATCTGCGGGACGGTCAGCGAGTACACGTCGGCGATCTGGGCCAGCGTGTACCCGTCGGCGATCCGCTGGAAGAGCGCCATCTCCTCACGAGACAGGACCTGGGCGGCCGCGCGCACGTCGTCACCCAACGCCGCACGATCAGCCGGATCGGGCTCCGCTCCGGGCAGGCGGACGGCCTCCTCCAACGGAAGCGGGATCCGGCCCCGGCTGTTCCAGCGCTTCCACACCTTGCGCTCGCACGCCGTCTGCAGCCAGCCGTAGTGCTTGGTCACGTTCGGCCACGCCAAGTACAACTCCATCATCGACTGCTGGACGATGTCCTCGGCATCCGCGCGGTCGCCGTTCAGCAGCCAGGTGACCTGTGCGACCTGGCTGTCGTGTACTGCGGAATAGAAGTCTTCGAAGCAGACGACCGCATCCATGACATCAGTCTTCTTCATTTCGCGGCGTCCGTCCCGACGACGCCGGGAACGATGGCGAGCAGCACCGCGAGGATCTGCTCAGGGCTCCACCCGATCATCGCGAGCCAGCCGATCAGGACCACCACCCAGACCCACCGTCTCGAAGGGACCGCCAACGGATGCAGCGTCCGCGGCCCTTGTGCTTGTGCCGTGACCTGGCGGGACGCGCTGTCTTCAACCACGAGAGACCTCCTCAGGGATGCGCTTACACAGCTCCGGTGCCGCCAGACTCCAAGAACGTTTTAATGCGCGAGGTTCTGAAAGCCCTCAGCGCACCACTGATTGATCGCGTCATCGCCAGGACGACCGGGCGGTCAACCACAAAACGACGAGAACGTCACCAGCTACGCCGTCGGCTGCGGCCACGTCGGGGACGACCCGCACACGCTCATCGCGACCACCGGTTCGTACTGAGGCCGGGGCCTCTGGTCCAGGGTCCCTGGTCCTGATCAGCACTCGGAGCGGTTCGCCGAGGATCAAGTGATCTTGTTGCCGATGTCCAGCGCGCCGACGATCGACCGCAAGGTCGCGACCAGCGCCGCGATGGAACCGGTGCGGGCCTCGGCGTGGCTGATCGCGCAGATCCGGACGCGGTCGGAGGCGTCGGCGATGGGACGGAACACGACGGTGGGCAGCGTGTTGGTCAGCGCGATCGGGCCGGGGTGGACGCCCACGTGGCCGCGCGTGGCCACGTGGACGGCCAGTTCGTCGTAGCGGCCCACCTCCTCGACGTGGGTGTGGGGGATGCCGGCGCGGGTGATGTCCGCCTGCAGCCGGCTGTCGAGGTAGGGGTTGTCGGCGCGGGGGGTGATCAGGATCCGGCGGGTGCGCAGGTCGGCGAGGGCCACTTCGCCGCGGCTCGCCAGCGGGTCCGACGCCTGTAGGACGGCGACCAGGGGGAACTCGCCGAGCACGGTGCTGGTGATGCCGGGTTGTGCGGGGACCGACCAGCACAGGCCGACGTCCACCTCGCCGTCCGCCACGGCCGCGAGTTGCTCGGGGGTGTGCATCGGCACCGGGCGCCACCGGGCGCGGATCTGGTCGCCGGCGCCATCACCGGCACCGTCCCCGGCCCCGTCGTCGGCCGTGGCGGCGGGCCAGGCGTCGACCAGTCCCGGCAGGATCAGCCGGCCCAGCTCCGGGGTGTGGGCGACGACGAGGTCGCGGTGGTGCGCCGAGCGCAGCCGGGCGGTCCGGTGCGCTTGGTACAGCGCCTCGATGGGCGGCCGGATAGCGGCGGCGAACTCGGCGCCGAACGGCGTCAGCCGCACCCGCCGGCTCGTCCGCTCGACGAGTCGGCTGCCGAGGCTGCGTTCGAGGCCCGCGACGGCCTCGCTGACGGTCGGCGGGGCCAGGCGCAGACGGTCGGCGGCCCGCCGGAAGTGCAGTTCGTCCGCGACCGCGAGGAAGCACTCCATCTGACGCAGGTTCACGGCCGTCCTCCCGTCGCCCTGTCGAGCCCGCTCCCTCACCCATCGTTCGGCTCCGGTGAACGCAGGCTTCGGTGACGCGTCGTTGATCAGCCCTTCGGGTTGGGCCGATCATAGTCTCACAGCTGCCACGGCCGCCGACCGCGGCCGACGCCAGGGAGGCGGTGTGACCGAGATCGGTGAACCGACGCCGCGACCGCGACAGTCCTGGATCGCGCGGCTGGGTCCGCGCGACGAGGCGGGTCTGGACCAGGCGGCATGCCCGCGCGCGATCATCGACGACGCCGTCGCACGCCTCGGGCCGGGTCCGGTGCGCTGGGCGATCGAGCTGAATTCCGCGGTCGTGCGGCGGATCGTCGCCGAGGTGCCGGTCCTCGGCGGGAGTCCCGCCGGGGTCGCGATGCTCCGCCGAGGCAACGAGGCGACCACCCTGCGGGCGCTGTTCGCGCTGGTGGAGGGCCCGGGCGCCACCGCGCCCGCCGATGAGGCGACCCTGGAGGGCATCCGCGAGTTCGTTCACCGGGCCGTACCGCTCGGAATGGTGTTGCGCGGCGTCCGGATCGGGCACGCGGCGACGACCGAAGCGTTCCTGCGTGCCTGCGCCGAACTGGTGGCCCCGGAAGCCGCGGTCGACGAGGTCACCGCGGTCTCGCGCGAGCTGTTCTCCTACGTCGACGGCCTCTCCGAAGAGATGATCCGCGCCTACCTCGCCGAGCACGAGGTGTGGAGCACCAGCGCCGCCGCGGCACGGGCCGACATCGTGCGTTCCCTGCTGAACGACGACGCTACGACAGACGTGGACGAGGCATCGCGCGTCCTCGGCTACGACCTACGGCGCACCCACGAAGCAGTCGTGGTGTGGTCGGATTCGCCGAACACCGGCTCCAGATTGCAGGCTGCGGCGATCGAGGTGCTCCGCGCCCGGGGCGCCACCACGACGCTTGTCGTGCCGGTGGCGTCGGGGCGGTTGTGGGCGTGGGGCACGGTGCCCCGGGACGGCACGGATCGGAGCGCTTCGTGGGCCAGCATCGCGCAGACCCTGTCCCGGCAGCGGATGCAGGCGGCCTTCGGGACCCCGGGATCCGGTGTCGCGGGTTTCCGCCGCGCGCACCGCGAGGCTGAGCGCGCGGAGCGGGTCGAGCGGCTGCGGCGCCAGGCCGGGCGGGCTCCGCGGCCCGCGACCGCCTACGCCGACGTCGCCGCCGTCGCGCTGCTGGCCACCGATCTGGACGCGGCCGGTGACTTCGTGCGCCGCGAACTCGGCGGGCTCGCGGCCCGAACCGCGCCGATGGAGGCGCTGCGGACCACGCTGTACCACTACCTCGACGCCGAGCGCAGCCTGCTGGACGTCGCCCAGCGCCTGCACGTGGCCAGAGGGACCGTGACCTACCGGGTGAAGCGAGCCCAGGAGGTGCTGGGGTACGACCTCGACGACCGGCGCTTCACCCTTCACAGTGCCCTGATCCTCGCCGAGGAGCTGGGCGACGCGGTCCTTCTGCCGGTGCCCCGCGACGCCGATCGGTAGGCCGACGCGCCGGTCACGGCATCGGCCGATCCGGCAGACCAACGGCGGGCCCGGATCCTGAGCCCGCGGACCAAGCGGCCGGGACGGGAGCTTGAGTTTACTTCGTGACATGGGACGCGGCGGCGCCGAAGGCCGCGGATCCGACACACGGACTCGAGCACACCGGGAGGCGCACGATGATCGACCGAGAGACATTCGTCGAGCTGATGAGCGGGGTGTGCGCGCCGGTCACCGTGGTGACGGCGATGACCCCCGAAGGCCGGCCGTACGGCAGCACGGTGTCGAGCTTCGCCTCGCTGTCCGTCGACCCTCCGCTGGCGAGCTTCGCCCTGGACCGCTCCTCGGGTCTGCTGGCCCACCTTCAGCCGGGCTCCCGTGTGGGCGTGAACATCCTCGGCGCGCATCAGCAGGAGCTGGCCTCGACGTTCGCCCGTCCGCCCAGGAGCCCGGGCGGGAAGTTCGACGGGGTCGCCTGGACCGTCCGTGCCGGATTGCCCTACCTGCCCGAGTCCGCCGGCTGGACGGCGGGCCGGGTCGAGCGCCATGTGGACGGCGGCGACCACATCCTGCTCGTGGTGTGCATCGAGGAGGCCGAGCCGACCCCCGCGGCGCCGCTGATCTACGCCCGCCGCGTCTTCGGCACGCATTCCCGGCTCGCCGTCGCGAGCTGACCGGCACCCCGCAAGTACCCTGAGACTGGAGTGACCACGATGAGCATCTCCCTGGACGTTCCCCCCATCACCGACGCCGCGCGCGAGCTCCGGGCCGACCTCGTCGAGCGGGCCGCCACGCTGCGACCGGTGCTCGCCGACAACGCCGACGTGACCGACCGCGACCGCGGGGTGCCCGCGAAGAACATCGACGCCCTGGCCGAGGCCAGCCTGCTGTCGCTGATGCAGCCGGCCCGTTACGGCGGCCTGCAGACCGACTTCCGCACCCTGCTGGAGGTCGGCCGCGAAGTCGGCCGCGCCTGCGGCTCCACCGCCTGGCTGACCTCGCTTCTCAACGCCAACGCGTGGTTCGTCGGGCTCTTCCCCGCCCAGGCTCAGGACGACGTCTGGGCCGACACACCGCACGCACGAGTCGCGGGCGTCGTGACCCCCTCGGGGACCGCGCGCGTGGTCAAGGGCGGGTATCGGGTGAGCGGGCGCTGGGCCCCCGCCTCGGGGTGTACGCACGCCGACTGGGCAGTGCTCGGAGTCACCCGGCCGGACGCCGAGGGGACGCCGGACGCCGTCGGCATCGTGCTCGCACCGATGGCGGAGTTGGCCGTCGAGGACACCTGGTTCGTCACCGGCATGCGCGGGACAGCGTCGAACACACTCGTCGGCGAAGACCTGTTCGTGCCCGCGCACCGCTTCCACTCCATCCCCGACGCGGTCGAGGGCCGATACGCCACTCCCTTCACCGGCGAGGCGCTCTACCGGGCGCCCTTCGTGCCGGTCACCGCACTGGTGTTGACCGGACCGCAGCTCGGGTTGGCCGCGGCCGCCGTCGATCTGCTGATCGAGCGGGCCCCGCAGCGCGGATTGACCCTGACCGGCTACGCCTCCCAGGCCGAGGCACCCACCATCCAGCTCGCCGCCGCGAACGCCGCGTCGCACGCCGACACCGCCCAACTGCACGCCTACCGCGCGGCAGCCGATATCGACGAGGGCGCGCGGGCCGGCGTCTTCCCCGACTACGATGCCCGGGCGCGGATGCGGATGGACGCGGGAACGGCCGCGGTCCACGCGCGCGAGGCGGTCCGCATCGTGTGCTCCGCCCAGGGGGCTTCGAGCTTCGGCGAGTCCAACCCCCTGCAGCGCGTCTGGCGCGACATCGAAGCCGCGAGCCGGCACGCGGTCCTCAACCCCGAAGTGGCCGCCGAGATCTACGGCAAGTCGCTGTTCGGCATCCGGGGCACGGTGTCCGCGATGGTGTGAGGACGCTCTTCGCCGGCGCCGGCGCCGGTCCACGGCGCCGGTTTCGCAACCCCCGCATGAACCGACCCCGCGGTGTCCACCACCGCGGGGTCGTTCCCGTACGTCAATATGCTGATGGGTCAATCGGCCTCGTGACCGCCGTGGTGCAGGCGGTAGTGCTGAGCGAGCAGATCACGTCCGTAGTCGTTGCCGTTGGGCGCCCGCACGATGGTGTGGACGTGGAAGCGGGCGGGCTCGGGATTGGTGAGGAAGACACCCGGGTGGTTGTCGTACTCGACCAGCAGCACGGGCGAGTGGATCCGGTAGTAGAAGGCGCATTCGTCGTCGTGGCCGCCGCGCCAGGCGAACCGCGTCTCGTCGAAGTGCTCGCGGACCAGCGCCAGGGTGCGCTCGGCCTGGGTTCCCGGGAGGCGGTCGAGGTAGACCCGGATCAGCTCCACCAGGCCGTCACGCTGGTCCGGCGACAGGCTCGCCGCGACGATCCCCTCGGGCGGCAGGATGAGGTTGTCGCTTCCCGCCCCGGCCAGATGCCGTCCATTCCACGGACCGGCGAGTTCGGGTGGTAGGTCCCGCGCACGCAGCGAGGACCCCATCAGGAACTCGCCCTCCCGATCGGGATCCAGGCTTCGGCGCACTGCCAAGGCGACCTCGGTCTCGTCGCCGAAGGCCTGGACGCCCTCGAACCGTCCCGTCCCGGTCGTCGGCTCGGCGCCGAGGAACACCGGAGCCAGAACCACCTGCCCGCCGACGAAGACACAGTGCAGATCCACGTGGTGCCCCATCAGCTGCCATCCCCACGGGGAGTCCCCCGAGGGAGTCCCGAAGACGGTGAACCAGTAGGCGAACTCGGTGAGGGTGTCCCGGTAGTCGTCGATGAGCTCGCCCAGGTTCGCGTTGAGCGCCATCGCCGCTCGCACCTGGGCATAGCCGGCCGGGCTCAGGCTTGCCTGGATGACGGCGAGCGCGCGATCGCGGTCGCGGGCCTCGAGCCGCTCCAGCCGCATTCCCTTCGGGTGCCAGGTCGGGATCGCGTTCGTCCACAGCCGCCACTCCGGCGCGTCCATCGGCAGGGCAGCGACAGCCCTCTGGTGGGGCGCCAGGCCGTCGAGGTAGGCCCTGGCCGCCATGACGGCGGAGTCCGGGGACGTCCCCGCGCCGTCGAGACGGTACAGGCCGGTGCGCGGCGTGCCATCCTCGGTGACGCCGACGAAGGGCTCACGGTGCCGGCGCAAGCCGGCGGTCAGCTCGAAGGCCGCCTCGGTGGGGAGCAGGTCGTCGAACAGATGGGAGTCGACGATGGGCAGCTCGCCCGGAGCGGTCGGCAGGGGGAGGTCTCCCGGGTGTCGCTGGTGAGACATCAGCATCCTTATTCTGTGGGGACGGCCAGGACGTCGCCCGGCGTGAGGAAGCGGTTGTCGATCCGCCGTGCGGCAATGAGCCAGCGGTAGTTCTGCGCGTCCGGCCCGCCGATCCGCACGAAGCTGTCGAACACGTCGGCGACCAGGACCGGGACGGTCGTCGGAACAGGCGGCTCGCCGTCTTGCGCGTGGAGCACAAGGGCGGAGACGGCCTCGACACGATCGGTGTCGTGCCGCAGAACATGCAGGTTGGACATCAGATGCCGCGAGACCCGCGGCCCCCGTGCGGCTCGGTCGCGATACACACCGTCGATCTCTTCGGTGCCGCGGAAGGCCCGGCGCGAGAACGTCAGCTCGGCGTCGGCGGTGAAGAAGTTCGAGGCCGCCGAACCGTCACCGTGGTCGATCTCGAACCACAGTGCCGTCACCAGCATCGACAGCTCGACGTGCAGAAGGGCCAGGGCCCGGTTGTCGACGGCGTCGAAGCCGCGGGCGTCGGCGGTCATCGGCCGGTCCCCGCCGTCGAGGCGCGCGCCGCGCGCACCGCATCCTGTCCGCCCTGGCGCAGCATCGCGGTGTCGGCGCCGAGGACGAGGAAGTCGTACCCGCGACGGTCCAGCAGTTCCGACGCGTTGCCCGAGGCCGTGGTCCCCACGGTGATGTGGTGGTCGGCGCAGGTTCGTTCGGCCGCTGCGACGAGTCCGGCCAGCGTGCCGTCGCCGTCGGGCAGCCGGCTGGAGACCGCGAGATCGGTCGGGCCGATGAAGACCGCGTCGACGCCGGCGACCCGACCGATCCCGGCGATCGCCGCCAGCGCTGCGACGCTCTCGGTCTGGACCACCAGACGGACCTCATCGTTGCCGGTCCGCAGGTAGTCTCCGAGGGCTTCCAGGCCCCAGCGGCCGGCCCGTCCGGAGGTGCTGGCCCCGCGGCCTCCGAGCGGTGGGAACCGGGTCGCGCGCACGGCGTCGCGCGCCCGGGTGACGTCGTCGACCTGCGGGACGAACAGGCCTGCGGCACCGGCGTCGAGCGGGACCTGGACGTCCCGCGGGGCGGTGCCAGCCACCCGGACGAACGGCGCGACCCCGCAGCCGCGGGCCAGCCCGATCATGGTCGACATCGTCCGGACGTCGATCGCCGCGTGCTCGGCGTCGATCACGACGAAGTCGAACCCGGCGAGCGCGAGCAGTTCGACGCTCTCCGGCGCGGGGAGCTTGACCCAGGCCCCGAGCCGGGGGAACGAATCGCCGGTCACGGCCGGCCCGCCTGGTACTCGCCGGCGTTGAGCACCCAGCCGTTGGCCAGGAAGTCCTCGCGCGGCGGGGCGAAGACGTCGATGAGCGTGTGCGGGCCCGGGCCCACGGCCCGGGTGGTGTGCACCACGGTCGGCGGGATCAACGTCATCGAGGGGCTGCCGACCTCGACGTGCTCGTCGGCGCGCCACTGGCTCATCCGAGGAGTCCACGGGACCCGCAGGTGATGGGCGTACCTCCCGACCAGGGTCACCGACATCTGCTCGAAGTCCTCGTGCGAATGCGGCGAGAGCCGTTCGGTGTCGCGCGGTCCCTCCTGCACGGGAAACCAGTTCACCATCAGCGACCTCGTCCGGAAGATCCGGCCCAGGCGGCCCTGTTCGTCGGGTGCGTCGCGCAGACGACGTATCCGAACGCTGTCATTGCCCGTCTCGGCGAGCGCCGGCAACGGCGTGGTCCGCGGGTCGGCCCCGGCGGCGTGGTTGACGGCCCGCCTCATCTGCTCCTCGCAGCGGGCGGTGAAGACCCGCACCACGGTGGTCGGCGCCGTCGTGTGCACGGTGCTCGTGCCGGCCGGTACGACGACGAATGCGGCTTCGGACACGGACACCGGTGCCCGACCGTCGTGCTCCACACTCACCACCGCGTCGCCCTGGACGAGCAGCACGTATTCGTCGGGCAGGTCGTGCTCGGTGAGGCGATCACCTGGTTCGAGCTCGGTGACCGCCACAACGAAGTTCCGGCCGCACACCGACCAGGTCCGGCTGCCGCCGCGGACCTGGTCCGGATCACGTTTCGAAACCTCGTCGACGACGGCGGCTCCCACGGTTACAGCGATGGTCATCGGGCCTTCTCCTCGGGTGCGTCGTGACGACTCGAGCTTCCCGCCGGCCCGGGGCGGGGAACAATCGCGAGTTTCCGAGCGCACCGATCGGCGAAACCGAACGATCCGTGGAACGGCACGGCGGCACCGCCGCCAGTCAAGGCATCGGGTTGGGGATCCCGGCCGCGTTACTCGTGGTCGAGCCGCAGTGTGGTCGCCGCGGCCTCGGCCGTCACCATCGAACCGGCGCCGCCATGGCCGTATTTGGCGCGGTAGGCGGCGTCGACGTCGGTGGTCACCTGGGACGAGGTGCCGCCGAGGTCTTCGATGGCGACGTCGGCTTCCAGACCCGGCACGCGGATCCGGGCCCGGCGCGAGCGCAGGGCCTCCCCGAACCAGCCGGTGTCCCGTCGGTACCAGGTCCGCACGTACACCTGCCCGCCGGTGCACACGACCCAGATCGGCACCCGGCGCCGCAGGCTGCCGTCCGGACGCCTGACAGCGATCTCCAGTTCTCGGGCCGTGTTGATGAGGCGCAGCTCGTCCGGGGACCACGAGGCAGTCATGATCGAGACCTTACTGCGCGGTGGCCGTCGATCGCCGCATTGGCGAGCGGCCGTTGCCTCATGCGATGTGCGGGTTGCCGTTGGAGGCGCCGAGGCCGCCGTCCACGCGGATGTGGGCGCCGTTCACGAAGCTGGCCGCCGAGCCGGCGAGGAACGTGATGACCGAGGCCGTCTCGGCGGGCTGACCGAAGCGCCGCATCGGCACCCGGTTGAGCGCGGCACCGACGATGTCGTCGCTCTGCAGGAATCCCGCGGTCATGTCCGTGGAGATCATGCTGGGATGGACGGCGTTCACCCGCACGCCGTCCGCACCGTGGTCGAGCGCCATCGCGTTGGTCAGGTTGGTCACCGCGCCCTTGGCCGCGTCATAGGCGGCCAGGCCCCAGTCCCCACCGAGCCCGGACGCCGAGCCGACGTTGACGATGCTGCCGCTGACTGCGCGCAGGTACGGAAGCGCGGCCTTGGACGTGAAGAAGACTCCGTCCAGGTCCGTGGCCATGACACGGCGCCAGCCGGTGGCGTCGAGGTCGGCGACGCTGCCCAGCGGTTCGACGATCGCGGCGTTGTTGACCAGGGTGTCCAGCCTGCCGTGCTCCCGCGCCACGGCGTCCACCAGCCCGGTGATCTCGCGCTCCTGCGACACGTCGCCGACCCGGGCGATCACCGTCGAGCCGGCCGGCGCCTCGGACACCACCGCGTCCAGCTTCGCCTTCGTGCGGCCGACGATCACCACGGTGGCGCCCGCCGCGGCGAAGCGGTGAGCGGTGGCCGCGCCGATGCCCGATCCCCCGCCGGTGACGATGACCACTTTGCCGGTGAATTCGTCTTCAGCCATCAGATCTTCAACTCCTTGCGCGTCAGGGGCTGTCCCTGTCACGGAAGCCTAAGAAGGCTGCGACGCACGGCGATTGAACCGCAGCGCCATCCGAACAGAACGTCGGCGCCAAGGGCGGCTCACTGCACGCCGACCGAGCGGGCGTACTCCGTGGGTGTGCGGCCGTACTGCTTCTTGAAGGTGCGGATGAAGTGGCTGCTGTCGGCGAACTGCCAGTGCGCCGCGAGTTCCGTGACGCTCAGCGATCCGCCGGGCCTGCTCAGCGCGAGCCGGGCTTCCTCCAGCCGTCGCTGGCGGATATAGGAGATCACCGTCTCCCCCGCCGCGGTGAACGCGCGTTGCAGCGTGCGCACGGAGACGTTGAGCTCCCGCGCCAGTACCGCGGCGGACAGATCGGGATCGGCGAGCCGGCGCTCGACGATATCCTTGGCCGCCTGCGCCAGGGCCGGGGCCAGCAGCGGTTCGGCGTCGTCGAACCGGCGCCTGGCCACCGCTTTGGCCAGTTCGATCAGGGTGCTGTGGGCCGCCTGCACGCCGGCCGGGGCGAGGTCGGGCATCGTGCTGTGGACCATGTTCGTGTGCGCGATGAGCAGCCGCATTTCGGCCGAGTCCGCCGGGCCGGTCAGGGCTCGCCCGCCGAGCAGCGGTTTGAGGGTGGTGGCGGGCAGCACGAGGACCTTCGCCGTGGTGTCCGCTGTCGTCTCGAAGTGCGAGGACCGCCCGACCAGCTTGAGGAGGAACTGCCCGGCCGACACGGTGCGCTCGCTGCGATCGTGCGGCCCGCCGAGGGTCCACGCGCCGCGCTTGACGACGTAGAGCCGCACCACGTCTTCGATCCCGTTCACCGGACCGTCGGTCCGGATCACCGACGCGCCGTGCAGGTCGGTGATCGCGACGTCGTGGACCCTGGTGGCCCGGCTCCGCACCCGGAAGTCCCTGATCGTCGCCTGGCTGAACGTCGGCAGCGGGACACCGTCGCCGAACTCCTTCTCCCAGCCGCGTCGGAACGCGGCGAAGGCGCGTGACACGCCGTCGGCTTCGGCTTCGGCTTCGGCTTCGGCTTCGGCTTCGGCTTCGGCTTCGGTAGCGCTCATAGCCGCACTCTCCTTCGGGTCTGCCGCTCAGGCGCACGTCTGGCGCTGATGTTCTGCCGGGACGGCGTCGGCGTTCACTCGCGTGCTCTTCCGGTCCTCCTACGCTGCAGTTCAGACCCCCAGTCCGGGCCACGAACCCACGGAGAAAGGCGCGGCAGGCACACCGGAGGGTGGTTCGGCATCCCCCCGTCGGGCAACCGGGTCGAGTTCCGGGTGATGGACCTGGTCCGCTACCGGGACGGGAAGTGGGCCGAGCACTGGGCGGTCGCCGACGCGGTGACGCTGCTGCGCCAGACCGGCGCCCTGGGCTGAACCGACTGTCCGGGCTGAACCGGCTGTCCGGGCTGAACCGACTGTCCGGGTTCTGAGCTCCGGCACCGTCGTGCTCACGCCGGAGCCGGCGCGGTAAGCAGGGCGCGGACGGCGTTCTCGACATGGCGGGCGCGCTTCTCGGAGTCCGGGACGTCGATGGCCGCCTCGTACTCGGGGCTGACCGAGACCCAGCCGGTGGCCAGGTGCAGCACGAATCCGAGCAGGAAGCCCGGGTGCAGGTGCGCCGGCAGGTCGCCGTTCTTCTGGGTGCGGGCGATGGCGTCGATCTGACTACGGGCATAGGCCATGCCAGCCGGGTTGAGCTCGTCGTCGGTGCGCTCCAGGCGCTGCCAGGTGCACAGGCGCATGATCTCGGGCCGGCGTTCGTGCAGCCGGACCAGGCGGGCGGCGTAGCCGGGCAGGTCCGTCGGATCGAACGGGACCTCGGCTTCCATCTCGCCGATCGCCCGCTCCAGAGCGGCGTCGAAGAGCTGGGACTTGCCGCCGAAGTAGTGGTAGATCTGCGACTTGTTCGACTCGGCCGCCTCCCCGATCCGGTCGACCCGCGCGCCTGCGAAGCCGAACCGGGCGAACTCCCGATAAGCGGCCTCCAGCAGCCTGAGACGGGTGGCTTGGGCGTCGTAGGGAGCCATGCCCTCCACCATATTTTCTGAACGGTTAGTTGAAAAGTGAATTCGACTAACCGTTCAGAAAAATCTTCGCACTCGTGAGAGTCCGCTTGCACGTACGCCGCGGCACGCCTACTCTCGTAAGAGTTGACTCTCATTACGAGATACAACTCCGATCAGCATCCCGAGAACACGGAGAAACCCATCATGATCACCACTACTCACACCGTTGACCTGGCCGGGATCGGCGCGGTCGAGACGACCGTCGCCGACTACGGCTCCGCGACCGGCCAGCCGTTCCTGCTGCTGCACGGCGGCGCCGGGCCGCAGTCCGTGACCGGCTTCGCCGAGAAGTTCGCCGCCGAGCACCAGGTGCGGGTACTCGTCCCGACGCACCCGGGGTTCGGCGGCACCACACGCCCCGAAGCCCTGCACTCGGTCGCCGGGCTGGCCGCGCTCCACCAGGGCCTGCTCGACCAGATGGACCTGGCCGACGTCACCGTGATCGGCAACTCGATCGGCGGCTGGATCGCCGCGGAGATCGCGCTGCTGAAGTCGCCGCGCGTCAGCGGCATCGTGCTGATCGACGCGGTGGGCATCGAGGTGCCCGGTCACCCGGTCGCCGACTTCTTCGCGCTGACCATGGACGAGGTCTTCACCCGCAGCTTCCACGACCCCGCACCCTTCCGCGTCGACCCCGCGGCCCTGCCTCCGGCCGCGCAGGCGATCGCCGCCGGCAACCGGGCCGCCATCGCCGCCTACGCGGGCTCGGCCATGACCGACCCCACGCTCGTCGCGCGTCTCGGGACGCTGGAGATCCCGACCCTCGTGCTGTGGGGCGACAGCGACGGGATCGTCGACCTCGACTACGGACGCGCCTACGCCGCGGCGATTCCGCTGGCGCAATTCCAGGTGCTGCCGGCCACCGGCCACCAGCCGCAGATGGAAACCCCCGACCAGGTCGTCCGGGCGATCTGGGACAGCGCCGACACCGACTTCTCCGCCTTCGCCCGCTAAGGAAACCGACCATGCCCAAGACCGCGGTCACCCGCATCACGCACAGCTGCCACCTGATAGAGATCGGCGGCCGGACGTTCCTGACAGACCCTTGGTTCACCACCAAGCCCGGCTACTACCAGGGCGAGCCGATCGCCATCGGCATCCCCGACCTGCCCCGGCTCGACGGCGTGCTGATCAGCCACGAGCACTACGACCACTGCGACCTCGACGCCTTCGCCGCCTACCGCGACCGCTCGGTCCCGCTGTTCGTCGCCGAGACCGTCGTGCCCCTGGCCCGCAAGCACGGCTTCACCGACGTCACCGCCCTGCGTCCCTGGGAGCAGGCCGAGGTCGGGGGCGTCACGATCACCGCGACGCCCGGCAAGCACGGGATCCACGAGGTCACCTTCGTCCTGCGCGCCGGCTCCGACGCGGTGTACTTCGCCGGCGACACCATGCTCATCCCCGAACTCGCCGAGATCCCGAAGCGGCTCGGGCACGTCAATCTGGCTCTGCTGCCCACCAACGGCCTGCACGTCCGGCCCGCGAACAACATGCAGGTCGTCATGACCGCCGCCGAGGCCGCCGAACTGACGGCGATCCTCAAGCCCGAGCTGGCCGTGCCGCACCACTACGCCTTCACCAAGGGCTTCCTCGGCGACCGGCTGATCACCAGCAGCGACAAGGACCCACTGCACTACCGGGACGCGACCCGCGAGCTGGCCCCCGACACCACCGTTCGGGTCGTCGAACCCGGCATCCGAATCGAGCTCTGACCTCCATGACCGCCACCCAGGACTTCCTCGCCACGAGCCTGCACCACGGCGACCTCCAGCTCGACGAGATCCCCGTCCCGGACCCGGCGGCACCTTCGACGGCCCTGTTCTCTGTTCCTTCCCCCGCTCAGGAGCCCACCGATGATTGAAGAACTCTCCCCGATCGCGTCCTTCACAGCGGCGCCCCGCTCCCGGCGGCTGAGCCAGACGGCGGTGGTCAGCGTCGTGTTCGTGGCGGCGATGTTCATGAACATCATGGACATCACCATCGTCAACGTGGCCCTGCCCGCCATCGGCCGCCAGTTCCGGGTCACCGAGGCCTCGTTGGACGCGGTCGCCACCGGATACCTGGTCAGCCTGGCGGTGTTCATCCCCGCCGCCGGCTGGCTGGGAGACCGGTTCGGGACCAAGCGGGTCCTGTTGCTCGCGATCGGCGTGTTCACCGCCGCCTCAGTGCTCTGCGGCCTGGCCGGGAGCCTCGGCGAACTCGTCGCCTTCCGAGTGCTGCAAGGAGCGGGCAGCGGCATGATGACCCCGGTCGGCATGGCCATGCTCTACCGCGCGTTCCCGCCGCACGAGCGGCTGCGGGCATCCTCCATCCTCACCATCCCCACGGCGGTGGCGCCCGCGCTCGGCCCGGTCCTCGGCGGCGCGCTGGTGACGGACCTGTCCTGGCGCTGGGTCTTCTTCATCAACCTGTTCATCGGCCTGGCCGCGATCGCCTTCGGCGCGATCTTCCTCGACGAACAACGCCAGGCCCGCCCCGGACGCTTCGACCTGGCCGGTTTCGTGCTGTCCGGTGCGGGGTTCGCCGCCGTGATGTACGGGATCAGCCAGGGACCGGGCATCGGCTGGGGCCGGCCTCGGATCTTCGGCAGCATCGCCGCGGGCGCAGTGGTCCTGGTGCTACTGGTACGCATCGAGTTGCGCTCCGACGCTCCGCTGCTGCGGCTGCGCCTGCTGGGCAACCGCCTGTTCCGCTCCACGAGCACCGCGATGGCGGTCGCCACGGCGGCGTTCCTCGGCGCGCTGTTCGTCGTTCCGCTGTTCTTCCAGCTCGGCCTGGGACTCAGTGCGCTGCAATCCGGACTCAACACCCTGCCCGAAGCCTTCGGGGTCATGGCCGGCGCCCAACTGGGTTCCCGCGTCCTCTACCGCCGCCTGGGCCCCCGCCGTCTCATAGTCCTCGGCCTGACGGGCATGGCGGCGGGCGTCGCGCTGATGGCGACCGTCGACTCGCGCGCCGACCTGGGGTGGATGCGGCTGCTGATGCTCGGCATGGGACTGGCCATGGGACAGGTCGTCGTCTCCACCCAGGCGGCCACCTTCGCGACCATCTCCCCGGCGGACACCGGCCACGCCTCGTCGCTGTTCTCCATGACCCGCCAGCTCGGCAGCGCCGCGGGCATCGCCGTGCTCGCCACCGTCTTCACCGCCGTCGGCACCACCCGGCACACCGCCCACGGCGCGGTACCGAACCTGACTGCCTACCACGCCGCGTTCCTCGTCGCCGCGGCGCTCGCGGTCGCGGCCGTCGTGCCCGCACTGGCCGTTCAGGACGCTGACGCCGCGAGCGCCATGCCCCCAACCGCACCGCGCTGATCGCGCGAGCGGACCCGCGGGTCGGCGGCCAGGCCCGCGCCGGTCGTTCCGGTGATCGACCGGTTACCGACCTGCTGTTCGTCGGCACGGCCGCGACTGCGCCATGTGGGCGACCCGCAGCCGGCCCGACCTCAGCGCGAAGCGTTCACCGGTACTGCGAAGCGCTCACCGGTACTGCGAAGCGCTCACCGGTACTCGGGATTCTCGAAGTCGAACCGGCACCCGGCATCCCACTCCGAGCGCTGGTTGCCGTGCGCCGGGATCCCGCCGGCCTCCTTCAACAGCTTCGCCAGGTGCATCAGGTTCCAGGTCATGAAGGTCGTGTTCCGGTTGGTGAAGTCGTTGTCCGGACCGCCGGAACCCGGGTCCAGATACGACGGCCCGGGCCCGGCCTCGCCGATCCAGCCGGCGTCGGCCTGCGGCGGGATCGTGTAGCCCAGATGCTGCAGGCTGTAGAGGATGTTCATCGCGCAGTGCTTCACGCCGTCCTCGTTGCCGGTGATCAGGCAGCCTCCGACCCGGCCGTAGTAGGCGTACTGCCCGGCCGAGTTCACAACGCTGGAGTTCGCGTACAGCCGTTCGATGACGCGTTTCATCACCGAGCTGTTGTCGCCCAGCCAGATCGGCCCGGCCAGCACCAGGATGTCGGCGGCCATCACCTGCTCGTGGATGCCGGGCCAGGCATCGGTGGCCCAGCCGTGTTCGGTCATGTCCGGCCACACTCCGGTGGCGATGTCGTGATCGACGGCCCGCAGTACCGATGACCGCACACCGTGCTTGTCCATGATGGCCCGACTGACGTCGACCAGCCCCTGCGTGTTGCTGGCCTCCGGCGACTTCTTGAGGGTGCAGTTGATGAACAGCGCCCGAAGCCCGTCGAACCGCCAACCGTCTGTGTCCGTCATGAGCCCAGCCAAACACGCCGACGGGCGACATGCCCTGTGCAGTCCGTACAGTTCACCACTCGGTAAGGAAGCGGGCCGCATGGCGCTGGGGGTGTTGCCTTTCAGCACCCTGAGGGCGCGGGAGTACCCGACGGCACCTCCAGGATGCTCCCGCCGTATCCGGCCGCGCCGGCGACGTGCTTGACCGTGTTCGTGACGTGGCTCAGGTACGCCGGCTCGTCAGTGGGATCCCACCAGGCCGGTATGGTGCTCGCCGCGCCGGCGTCGTCCACCTCGTGGCTGGTCACCCAGCCGGCGGGGCTGCCCTCACGACCAGGGCGCCGATGACGGCGGCCGGAAGCATTATCGGGAATCGCTTCGTACGTTTCTTGGAAATCATCGCATTCTCTTTCTCGGGGCAGGCCGGAACAAAGTAATTCACAAGCAAGTTAGGGTTCAGACGTGACAGAACTCGCAGACTTCGCCCGAGTAGCCGCCGGAGACCACGGACTGTGCGTAGCCTCCACCCTGCGGCCCGACGGCACGATCCACTCCTCCTTGGTCAACGCCGGCGTGCTCAGCCATCCCACGCATGGCCGCGACGTCGCCGCGTTCGTGGCGATCGGCGGCAGCAGGAAGCTGACCCACCTGCGGGCCCGGCCGCAGGCCACGCTCACCGCTCGCACGGGCTGGGACTGGGCCAGTGTCGACGGGACGGTCGAGCTCATCGGACCGGACGACCCCTACGCCGGCATCGACGGCGAGGGACTCCGCCTGCTCCTGCGCGCGATCTTCACGGCGGCCGGCGGAACGCACGACGACTGGCCGACCTACGACCGCGTCATGGCCGAAGAACGCCGCACCGCCGTGTTGATCACACCGGGCCGCGTGTACTCCAACGCATAACGGAGACGGCACAGATACGCCCAGGCCCCGGCATTCTGCTCCAGCTCACCGCGGGTACTGACCGAACACCTGATGCAGGATGTCCATGTAGACCCCGTGGCCGCTGGGACTGGCCCAGGCGGTGGCCGATTCGGCGGCGGTGCCCTCACCCCACTCGTTGTACGAGATGATCAGCTGGAACGGCGCGCCGGAGCGGGCGACGGTGGTGACGTCCTGCTTGAAGCGCGCCGGATCGCGCGGAACAGCCGGGGTCTGCGTGTCGTACTTCCAGAACCCGGGTGAGGTCACGGCCGAATATCCGTTCTGGACGTCGAGGTCGTCCACGTACTGGTGCCAGCCCTGAGGCTGGTCGGCGCACTGGCGGTAGCCGCCGAAGACTTTGAGGACCACGTAGTAGTGCGCGGTGCGGTTCGCCTCGGCCCAGCGCGCGGCCATGCCGCAGCCGTCCGAGCCGTCGGCGTAGACGAAGATCACCGGCAGGCCGTTGATGTGCAGCCACGCCTTCTGGTCGGAGTACTTGCGCAGATAGACCAGGTCGTCGGCGATCTGGGCGGACGAGGGATCGCCGTAGGCCTCCTGCTCGTAGTACGCCGACCAGGAGAAGCCGAGCTTCGCCGCCTCGGCCATCAGCAGCGGCGTCCGCTTGTCCTCGCGCCGCCCCTGGCCCCACCACGAGATGATCCCGGACTGGAGCCCGCCGTACTGCATGTCCCGGATCTGCCGGTCGACGGTCGACACCTGGTCCACGCTGTAGTCGCCGGCCGAGGGGGTGTAGTGGCTGCCATTGTCGGCGAAGTTCTCGGGATACCAGGGGTAGTAGAAGGCCGCGCGCACCGGGAGCGCGGTGTTGACGATCGTCGAGGAAGCCGAGGCGGAGGAAGGGATCGAGCTCGGCTGCGTCGGCTTGGGCGTCGTGGTGGGCTGGGACGCCGGCGAGCTCGCGCCAGGGCTCGACGATGCGGACGAACCCGGCGTCGGCGGAGCCGTGGGAGTGTTCGGGCCGATGCTGTCCGCGGCTCGCGCCGGGGAAGCACTCGCGTACCGGATGCCCACTCCCCCGGCCACCACGGCGAGCGCCACGAATCCTGCGACGGTCGCCTTGCCCGCGCCGGACAAGGCGGTCCAGTGGACCATGCGATGGCCCCGCCCGGCCGCCTGACGCACGCTACGGTTCGCGGCGCGCCGCCCGAGAGCAGCCGAGCCGGAGCCCACACCCTTCATCGTCAGCGCCGTCACCACCACGCGCAGTCCCACTGCGACCGGCACCAACGCCAAGCCCGCCAACAGGAACTCGGCGGGAACCAGATCCTGTTGAAGCACGCCACAGGACGGACACTCGCGCACATGACGCGCGATGCGCTTGCGCCACAGCCCCTCGGGCCGGCCGTCCCAGCGCGCGCAAACCCCGGCCAACTCCGGGCAGCGCGGCGTGGCCGCCAGCGCACGCACCACCGAGCGCGCCGTCTCCAGCCGCGCCTTGGTGCGGTGCACGAGCACGGCGGCCTTCGCCGGGCTGACGTCCATCGCGGCCGCCAGCTCGGACCGCGTCAGATGCCCGGCGGTCTCCAGCCACCACAGGGACAGCAGCTGCCGGTCTTCGGCGTCCAGCCAGCGCGTGGCCCGCGCCACTTCCAGCCGCTGCTCGCTCAGGCCCAGCGAGGCTATGGTCAGGTCGACGAAGTCGGCCCCGGGATCGGCCAGCGCGTCGGCTTCGTACTGTGCGGCATCCGGCACCGACCGCCGCCGGCTGTCGTGGCGGCGCACCTCGCGCATCGCGATGGCCACCAGCCAGGAGCGGAAGGCCTCGGGATCGCGCAACTGCGGCAGGTCGCGCACGGCTTGGAACATGACCTCCTGGACCACGTCGTCCACCTCGACGGAGCGCCGCAGCGCCCGCCCGACCACGTTGTAGACCAGCGGCAGATACGCGCCGATCAGCACATCCAGGGCCCGGCCGTCGCCGGCGCGGGCCGCTTCGACCGTCCTGGCGTCCGGTGCCCGGTTCGCTTCCGTCATCCTCGCTTCCTTCGCTGCCGCAGACTCGCTGTCGTGCTGTCATAGAAGGGAGGGCTGCGGCGCGCCCGAGCATTGCACAAACTTCGTGGCCGACTTCGTTTCTGTCCTTATGACGGATCCACGGACGCCAGTCCGCCAATGAGGGCCGGCAACGAGTCGCGCAGGATGTCCAGTAGCTCTTCGCGAGGAATACTCGGCGTAGCAGTCCAGGCCAGCACGGTGTCCTCGACGAACCCGAACCAGCCGTGCAGCAGCAGATCCACTCGCGGATCGCGGGGATCGCCGGGATCGCCGAGTGTCCGGCGCGCGCGGTCGACGAAGACCGCCCGGGTCCGCTCGTAGATGTCGATCACGTAGTCGGCTCCGCCAGCCGCACCGCGGAACAGCGCCAGATACGGCACGCGCCGCCGCTCGACGAAGGCGAGGTACGCCTCCAGCGTCTGCGCGAGCTGTTCGGCCGGCGGCGCCGCCGGATCCGGCTCGGTCTGCCTGACCAGGCGGTTCGCGGCCGCCTGCACCACAGCCGTGTAGTAGTCCCGCTTGCTCGGGAAGTAGTGGAACAACAGCCCGCGTGAGATGCCGGCCTCGGCGCCGATCTCGTCCAGCGACAGCTCGTGGATGGGACGCTCGGTGAGTTGGCGCAGCCCGATGCCGATGAGCTGTTTGCGGCGCTCCTCCGCGGTGAGCCTGGCCATCAGACGGTGGTGCCGATACCGCCGTCGACCGGGATGACGGCACCGGTGACGTACGCCCCGGCGCGAGAACTGAGGTAGACCGCGACGCCGGCCATGTCGTCCGGGCGGCCGATGCGGCGCAGCGGAGCCGAGGCGGCGATCGCCTCGCCGAAGGCGTCCAGGGTGGCGGCCATCATCTTGGACTCGAAGGGCCCGGGCGCGACGGCGTTGACGGTGATGCCGCGGGGACCGAGTTCGCGGGCCAGGACCCGGGTCAGATGGTGCAGCCCGGCCTTGCTGGCCGCGTAGGAGTACGTCGGCAGACCGCTGACATGCAGCCCGTCGATGCTGCCGACGTTGACGACGCGCGCCGGGTCCTCGTCGGTGGCCGCCGCCTCCAGCAGGTCCAGGCAGGCGCGGGTGAGGAAGAACGGCGACTTCAGGTTCAGGTCGACGACTTTGTCCCAGGCGGACGCCGGGAACTCCTCGATCGGCGCGCCCCAAGTCGCGCCGGCGTTGTTGATGAGGATGTGCAACTCCGATGTCCGCGAGCGGAGTTCGGCGGCCAGGCGCAGGCATTCGTCCTCGGTCGAGAGGTCGGCCGGGATCGCCTCGACGGCACCGTACTCTTGCAGATCCTTCGCCGCGGCTTCGCAGGCGTCGGCTTTCCGTGAGCTGATGTAGACGCGGGCACCGGCCTGGAGCAGGCCGCGCGCCATCATCATCCCGATGCCCCGGGTGCCACCGGTGACCAGGGCGGTCTTGCCGGAGAGGTCGAAGAGGTCCATGGGTGTGTCCTGTCTGTCGCGGGAGGTCAGCGGTGGGAAAGCGGTAGGTCAGCGGTAGGTGAGCAGCGAACGGTCGGCGGCGAGATGGGCGTGGTCGTTGAAGGTGAGCAGGCTCGTGCCCCGGGAGCCGTGAACGAGGGTGGTGATGCCCACGTTGACGGACACCCGGTTGAGCGCCACGATTCCGGCCGGCGGGACACCCAGCAGCGCGCCGCAAACAGCGGCGATGACGCCGCCAGATGTGACGACGATCGCGTTGCGAGCAGCGCCCGAGACCGCGGCCAAGGCGGCGACGGCGTCGTCCTGGAAGGCCTGCCAGCCGCCGTCCGGGTCTTCGATCCAGCTGGTGAGCGCGTGGTCGACGTAGTCCTGGACGGTCCCGGTGGCCGCCATCGGGTAGCGGGTCAGCAGGTCGAGGTGGTCGTACTCGTTCCAGCGCGGATCGACGTGTGCCGCGACGTCCAGGCCGGCGGCCGCGATGAGGGCGTCGGCGGTGTCGCGCTGACGGTCCAGAGTCCCGCAGACGACGAACGGATCGCGCAGTCCCCGGCGGGCGAACTCCGTCCCGGCGACCCTGGCCTGCCGGTCGCCGAGGGCTGACAGCACGTCGTAGTCGGCGGCGTCGGCCGAGGCCTGGCCGTGCCGCACGAGGTGGATGACGGGCATGGGCTCCCCTATCCGGCCATCGCGCGCAGCGCCTGGTCCCGCAGGAAGACGGCCGCGAAACCGAAGTGCTTGAAGGCCGGATTGGTGGTCTGGCCGTGGAAGTACCGGTAGTAGATCTGCTGGACGATCACAGCGAGCCGGAAGAGCCCGAAGGTCTCGTAGAACGGCCATGCGGCGACGTCCCGGCCAGTGCGTTCCCCGTAGTAGGCGACGATCTGGGCGCGAGTGAGCATGCCCGCGGTGGTGGTCGGCTGCCTGCGCAGCAGGCCGAACTCCTCGTTGTCGTCGGCCTGGACCCAGTAGGCCAGCGCGCTGCCGAGGTCCATGAGCGGGTCGCCGACGGTCGCCATCTCCCAGTCCAGCACCCCGCGCACCGCGGTCGGCGAGTCCCACGGCTGCGCCGGGTCGAGCACGATGTTGTCGAGGCGGTAGTCGTTGTGGATCACGCAGGCGCCGACGTCGTGGGGCTGGTGGGCCGCGAGCCAGTCGATGACCGCGTCGAAGTCGGGGGCATCAGGGGTCAGGGCTTTGCGATAGCGGTCGGTCCAGCCGGACACCTGACGGCCCACGTACCCCGGCCCCTTGCCGAGGTCCGCGAGGCCGGCGGCGGCGGGATCCACCGAGTGCAGGTCGATGAGCCGGTCGAACACGTTCCGGCACAGCCCGGCCGCCTGGTCCTCGGTCAGGCTCACGCCGTCGGGCCACTCGGTGCGCACGATGGTGCCCGGAATACGTTCCATGACATAGAAGTCCGACCCGATCACCGAGGGATCGGTGCACATGGCCACCATCTCCGGAACGTACGGGAAGACCGGTCGCAGCAGGGACTGGACCCGGTACTCCCGCCTCATGTCGTGCGCCGAGGAGGCTTTGGTGCCGCGCGGCGGCCGGCGCAGGATCAGCTCGCGGCCGGGATAGGCCAGCAGGTAGGTGAGGTTGGACGCTCCCCCGCTGAACTGCCGGACCTGTGGCGGCTCGCCCTGCCAGACCTGTGGCGACTCACCCTGCTCACCCTGCTCACCGAGCCAGGCGTGCACGGCTGCGACATCGAAGGCGTCCTCGCCCCGGACGGCGTCGGCCTCGCTCATCGCTGGGCCGTGTACTGCGCGAGCTCCAGCTTGGCGACCACGCCGCGGTGCACCTCGTCCGGTCCGTCCGCGAGCCGCAGCGCGCGGGCCACGGTCCAGGCCGCCGCCAGCGGGAAGTCGTCGGTCAGCCCGGCGCCGCCGTGCAGCTGCATGGCCATGTCGACGACGTTCTGCGCCATGAGCGGAACCGCCACCTTGATCTGCGACACCTGCGAAAGCGCGCCCAGGATGCCTTGGGTGTCCAGCAGCCAGGCGGTGTGCAGGACCAGCAGCCGCGCGGAGTCGATCGCGATCCGCGCGTCGGCGATCCGCTCCCGGTTGCCGCCCAGGTTGACCAGCGGCTTGCCGAAGGCAGTGCGCTCGACACCTCGGCGGCAGGCCGCCTCCAGCGCCATCTCGGCCAGGCCGATCAGCCGCATGCAGTGGTGGACCCGGCCGGGACCGAGCCGGCTCTGCCCGATCTCGAAGCCGCGGCCCGGGCCGCCGACGACCGCCGAGACCGGCAGGCGCACGTCGGTGAAGGTCACCTCGCCGTGGCCGCTGGGCTCGTCGTAGCGGCCCATCACCGGCAGCATCCGCTCCACCGTGACACCCGGGGCGTCCTTGGGGACCGCCACGATCGAGTGCTGCCGATAGCGGTCGGCGTCGGGCTCGGTCAGGGCCATGACCAGCAACAGCGCGCAGCGCGGAGCGCCGAGGCCGGTGCTGAACCACTTGCGGCCGTTGAGCACGACTTCGTCGCCCTCGACGACCGCCGTGGCCTGCATGGTGGTCGCGTCCGAGGAGGCCACATCCGGCTCGGTCATGCAGAACGCCGACCGGATCTCGCCGGCCAGCAGCGGTTCCAGCCAGCGGCGCTTCTGCTCTTCGCTGCCGAAGTGGTGCAGGACCTCCATGTTCCCGGAGTCCGGGGCATTGCAGTTGAAGACCTCTGCGGCCAGGTAGGACCGGCCCATCAGCTCGGCCAACGGCGCGTACTCCACTGTGGAGAGCCCGGAGACGTCGGGCAGGAACAGGTTCCACAGACCAGCCTCGCGCGCCTTGGCCTTGAGCGCCTCCACAGCGGGATAGGTGCGCCACCGCTGGTCCGGTGCGGCGGCCGACAGCTCCCGCACGTGCCTCTTCTCGACGGGCGCGACCTCGGCCTCGATGAAGGTGCGGACCCGCTCTGCGTACTCCTGCCCTCGTCGCGACTGGGCGAAATCCATGGAGCCTCCCTTGTTGAGCATTGCTCAGTAAGGGTACCCCGCTGTCGAGCAGTGCTCAATAGGGCGGCTACCGAATGACGGCCGCCGGGTGGGGCCACAGGGGACGACAGATTGCGGGATCGCTGTAGTCGGGGACGCCGTCCACGGTGCGGACGAGATCGTCATTGCCGTGGCGCACCGGCACGCCGTCCTGGCCAAGACGCCGCACCCAACGGTTGTCACCGGGTTGGAGGTGGACCGCCAGGGAACGGCGCGGTTCGCTGCCGTGGTTGAGGCCGCTGCCGTGGACCGTGCGGCAGTGGTGGAAGCTGACCTGGCCGCGTCGCAGCGTGGGCGTGACCGGGTCGACGGAATGACCCTGGCTGCGGGTCCGTTCGATCAGGGCCGTGTCGTCCTGCGAGAAGAAGTCCAGACCGGTGACATCCCACTGCTGGCTGCCGGGCAGGAAGGAGACTCCGCCGTTGGCCTCGTCGACGTCGTGGAAGCCGATCCAGGCGGTCAGCATGTCGTCCGAGGAGCACGACTGCCAGTACTGGCGGTCGGTGTGCCAGCCCACCCGGCTCGGAGCTCCGCCGGCGTCCACCGGCTTGTACAGCAGTTGGTCATGCCACAGCCGGATGCTGTCGGCGCCGGCGAGGACGGCGGCGGTGGCGGCTATGGCGGGATGGGCGACCAGGCCGGCGAGTTCGTCCACGCGCAGCGACGCGTAGTCGTTCTTGCGGAGGACGTCCCCGTGTTCGGCGCGCCAGCCGCGGGTGCCGGGAAGGTCGGGCAGCGCTCGATCGTGGTCGTCGGCATAGAACCGGCGCATTCCGCGCTCGGCGGCATCGAGCAGTTCGCCCGGCAGTATCGCCGGCGAGACCCAGTAGCCGTTCTGTCGGTAGAAGGCGACGTCATCAGGTCCTGGAAGAAGGGTGTCGAGGTCCATGGCCTCAAGCTATGAGCGCAGACCACCGCCGAGCTTCCCCGATGTTCCTGTATCTGTACACAATCTTCAGGTGCACAAACTGACCCGACCCGACGGGGCCAAAGCCGGATTCCACGCCGAGGTCGACGAATCGGCCGGTGGCCTGCACCACGCCGGAGAGCAGTGGGTTCCCCCGCAGTTCATGATCGACACCCACAGCCATCCGGTGTGGGAGCTCTACCTGCAGGTCCACGGGCTGACTCGATGGATGGTCGGAAGCAGAACGCGGCCCTTGCACCCGGGAGACCTCTTGGCGGTCGCACCCGGGGTGAAGCACCGGCTGATCACGCCGACCAACGGCAATCATCACTTTTATTTCGCGGCCTTCGACCTGCCGACGGTCCTGCACCGAAACCCCGCGCTCGCCGCGGCATGGGCCGACCAGCCCGAGAGCATCCACTGTCAGGCCACCAGCGCCCTGCCCGAGGCCTTCGCGGCTCTCACCCGCGAGCTCACCTTCCACCAGCCGTATCCGCACGAAGGCATCACCCTGGCCCTGGACCAGGTCGTGCTGGCCACGACCCGCAGCCTGCAGGCGAGCGCACCGCTGCCGCGGATGAGCGTCCACCCCGCCGTCGCCGCCGCTCGCGACCTGCTCGACCGGCACTACGAACGCCGCTGGAGACTGGCCGACCTGGCCCGCCACGTCGGGTTGGCTCCCACCTACCTGGCCGGCATGTTCGCCGCGGAGACAGGCCAGCCGCCCCACCGCTACCTCCAGCAACGCCGCATCGACGTCGCCAAGCAGCTGCTGGCCACCAGCGACCTGCCCGTCACCGCGATCGCCACCAGCCTCGGATTCGCCTCCAGCCAGCACTTCGCGCGCGCCTTCGGGCAGGCAGTCGCCGCCACGCCGACCGCCTATCGAAGGCAGCAGCGGAGCGTTCCACGGCCGGGGCAAGAGAGCCGTTGAGCAATCCCATCTGTGCCGCAAGAATCAACACGTCGACAACTCGGGTGTCAGTGCACTGTTTACTGCTTTACTGGCGCTGATCAAGCCACGCCGTCAAGGCGTGCCACGTTTCTGCGCCACCAGAAAGGCCGTTCCTTGAACATCACTGGGAACTCTGCTCCGCCACCACAGCGCCGCTTCCGCACCGGACGTCGGCTCACCGCCGTCCTGGGCGCGGCGGCCCTGGCCAGCGTCATGGCGACCGGTCTGGCGGTGGCCAGCCCGGCCCCGGCACACCAGGCCGGACCGAAGATTCCCACCCTGAACTGGACCGACTGCACCGGCGGCTTCCAATGCTCCGACGCGGCCGTCCCGCTGGACTACCGCGACCCGCAGGGCCCGACCATCACCCTGCACATGATCCGGCACCCGGCAGCCGACCCGGGCCAGCGCGTGGGCACCCTGTGGATGGAGCCCGGCGGACCCGGCAGCAGCGGGCTGGACTTCGCCCGCGACAACTACGCGGACCTGCCGGCCGAACTGCAGAACAAGTTCGACATCGTCAGCTTCGACCCGCGGGGCATCCAGACCAGCTCGGGCGTCGCGTGCTACAGCGATACCCAGTACACCGCAGCCGTCAACGCGGCCAAGGGCGTTCCCGGGCCGGACGCCTTCGCCAACGCCGTCAAGGTGGCGGCGGACTTCGACCAGAACTGCGTGACCAAGCTCGGGGACACCGCCGGCCTGTTCGGCACGGCATACGTCGCGCGGGACATCGACCTGCTCCGCCAGGCCCTCGGCGAGCAGCAACTCACGTTCTACGGCCGGTCGTTCGGCACGTACGTCGGCACCGTCTACGCCAGCATGTTCCCGCGACGGGTGCGCGCCATGGCACTGGACGGCGCCTACGACCCGAACCACTACGCGAACGACCCCTACGCCTACGACTGGCCGCAGTACATCGCGCTGGACGCGGCGATGAACGACTTCCTCACCTGGTGCGATCAGAACCAGTCGGAGTGCGGGTTCGGCGACGGGAACGCCAAGGCCGCCTTCACCGCCCTCAAGGCCGACCTGGACGCCAACCCCGTCCAGATCCCCGGCGGCGGGGTGGCCAACGGCTTCACCCTGGCCTACCGCCTGCTGTTCAACATGGACGACGGCAAGGTGATCTGGCCGGCGTTCGGCCAGGCGCTGCGCCAGGCACAGCTGCACGACCCCACGTCGTTCCTGCTCCGCCCGCCGTCCCCGGCCAGCTGGGCCCAGCTCAACCCCAACACCGTGGTCTCCTGCGACGACCGGGCCTTCCCGGCGAGCATCTCGCAGCTGAAGTGGAACGTCACGGCCGAGGCCGCGGCGGCACCGCTGCTCGGCACGCCGTGGGCCTACGCACCGCCGATGTACGACCAGAACAGCGCCCCGGCCTGCGTCCAGTGGCCGGTCGAGCGGGTCAGCCGCTACAGCGGCTCCTACCGGGCGGCGGGCTCGGCGCCCATCCTCGTGATCGGCACCACGCATGACCCTGACACTCCCTATCAGGATGCTGTCTCGCTCTCCAGGACCTTCGACAACGCCGAACTGCTGACGTTCGACGCCCAAGGACACACCGCCTTCGGCCGGAGCGCTTGTGTGACCGCGGCGACCGCCACCTACCTGGCCGACCTGACCCTCCCGAAGCCGGGCACCGTGTGCTCGGACGAGATCCCGCCGGCTCCGGTGACGTCCGCGAACGTCGCGAAGTTCAGGGCTCTGCGCAGCGGCGCCTCGGACGAGCAGGAGCTGATCCGCGCCGGAAGCTGACGCTGGTATCTGACACCCGACACCTGACACCTGACACCCGGGCACGCTGGCCGGTTCGCGAAGCATGACGGTCGCGGACCGGCCTTTCCGCGAAGGGTCATGCGGCGAACGGAGCTGCTTCTGCACCTCGGTCAACGACGCCATCGTGCACGGCATCCCCGGCGGCTACCGGCTGCGGGACGGCGACCTGGTCGGCGTCGACTGCGGGGCGACACCCGACGGCTGGACCCTGCTCACCACCGATGGCAGCCGCGCCGCGCACGTCGAGCACACCATCGCCGTCACCGACGACGGTCCCCGCGTCCTGACCCGGCCCTGACGTCCGGGGACGCCCGATCCTCCCACATCCCGGCGAAAGCCCCTGGTCAGAGCCCTGATCAGAGCCCTACCCAGGGGCAACCACGGCTGACGGCTACTTGGCCCCGAACGTGAGCAGATCGAACTCGTTGCCTTCCGGGTCCGCGAAGGTGGTCCACCGGGCCCCGGGGACCTCGATCTCGTCGAGCGGCTTGGCGCCCAGCCCGGTCAGCCGCTCGATCTCGGCCTCGTACTGCTCGGTGCTCAGATCGAGATGGAGTCGGTTCTTGACCGTCTTGGCCTCGGGGACGTTCTGGAAGAACATCCGGGGACCGCTCGCCGGATCGGCGGCGAGCAGCTGCGCGTTCTCGGCGGTCGCCCCCGGGCTGACCTCGCGGCCCAGGACCTTGCCCCAGAAGTCCGCCAGAGTGGCGGGATCGGCGCAGTCGATGGTGAGAGCCATGACACTCACAGCGGGCGTGGTTGCGTTCATGGTTGTGTTGTTCCTTCCGATGGAGGCGGCCGTCGCGGCCGACTGACTCCACCGTCGTCGGTGTCCCGAGGAGAAGGTCAACACCGGCCGGCAGCTTTGACCTTCCCCTTAGGGGAAGGCACATACTGGCCGCATGCCTGCCGCCCTGACGATCGGCGACTTCTCGCGCGCCACACACCTGAGCGCCAAGACCTTGCGCCACTATCACCGCGTCGGGCTCCTGACGCCGGCCGACGTCGACGCGGACACCGGATACCGGCGGTACACGACCGACCAGATCCCGACGGCCCAGATCATCCGCCGTTTCCGGGATCTCAACATGCCCCTGGACCACATTCACGCCGTGCTGGAGGCCCCCGACCCGCGCACGCGAAACGAGCTCATCACCGCGCACCTGGCGAGCCTCGAACAAGCCCTGGCCGCCACGCAGTCCGCAGTCACATCCCTGCGCGACCTGCTTGCCCCGCCGTCCGCCACCGCACCGGTCAGACACCGCAGGGTGGGCGCGACCATGACAGCGGCTGTCACCTCCGTCATCGCGATGGGCGACCTCGTACCCTGGTATCAGGGCGCGCTCGGCGAGCTCCACGCCACGCTCGAGGCACAAGGCGTGCGCGCCTGCGGCCCGACAGGCGGGGTCTTCGCCGGAGACCTGTTCACTGACGAGCGCGGGCAGGCCACGGTCTTCGTCCCCACCGCGACCGAGGTCCCACGGCTGGGCCGGGTCGAACCGCTCGTCGTACCGGCCGCCGAACTCGCCGTCATAGAGCACCACGGTTCGCTCGCCGACGTCGATCGGGCCTACGGAACGCTGGCCGCCTACGTGGCCGGCCACGAGCTGCACCTCGACGGCCCGATCCGGGAGTATTACCTCGTCGGCCGCCAGGACACCGCGGACGACACTCTGTGGCGGACTGAGATCTGCTGGCCGGTCTTCAGCACCAGCGCGGCCGACTGACAGTCCCATCGCGGCCGCGGCGGTGTGGCGACCCCGGTGACACTCAATCCAGCGACGCGGTGGCCACACGCAGCTCGTCCAGAGCCGCCGAAGTGTGCACCGCGAGTTCGTCCGTGGCCTCACGCCCGCCTTCGGACCAGACGGCGAACCCCCGCTTGAAAGCCAGAACGCCCAGCTCGCCCGCGACCGTCGCGATCGGATCGGGCACTCCGCGGTCGATGAGTGCCTGCGTCGCCGCGGCCGCGAGACTGGCTCCTTTGAGAGCCTCGCGCTCCTGCAGCTCGGCGCTCGCGGCCACGGCGGCCTTCAGGCGAGGGGCGAGCTCGCGGTTCACCGGGCCCATCGCGCCCGACACACGCTCGAGCCCGGCGGCGACCGCTGTGAGCGGGCTGGCCCCTTCGGGAGCCTCGGCGATCCCTTCGACCAACAGCCGGCTCAGAGTCTCCTGACCGGCCGCCAACAGGTCGCGCTTGTCCGGGAAGTAGCGGAAGAACGTGCTCTTAGTAACCCCGGCGCGCTCAGCGATCTGCGCGACGGTCGTGGCGTCGTATCCCCGCTCGGTGAACAGGTCGACGGCAGCCACTACGAGACGTTCGCGCGCCCCCGGTTCCCATCGAGCCATGGGTCCATCATAGGCGATGGGACCTTTGTCTCATCACTGGTGCTACAGTGATGAGACAAAGGTCCCATCACTGATTCGAGGAGTGCCCCATGCAGGTCTTCATCACCGGAGGCACCGGCCTGATCGGCTCGGCCGTCGTCGCCGAACTGCTCGCGAACGGCCACACCGTCCTCGCGCTGGCCCGGTCCGACGCGTCCGCGGCCGCCGCCGAGAAAGCCGGCGCCGAGCCGATCCGAGGAAACCTCACCGACCTGGACGTCCTGCGCGCCGGCGCGGCGCGCGCCGAAGGCGTCATCCACCTGGCCTTCGGCAACGACTTCAGCAGCCCTCAGGCCCTGGCACGGTCGATCGCCGAGGAGACGGCCGCCCTCACAGCGCTGGGCGAGGAACTCGTCGGCAGCGACCGCCCCCTGGTCACCGTCGCGGGCACGCCCCACACACCGGGCCGCGCCTCCACCGAAGCCGACCCGGCACCGACCGAGGGCCCGGTCGGCGGCCGAGGCCGAACCGTCACGGCGATCCTGGACCTGGCCTCCCAGGGGGTCCGCAGCACGGCCGTCCGCCTGCCGCGCACGGTCCACAACAACGGAACCGGCGGCTTCGCCGGCCTGCTGACCGACATCGCACGCCGCAGCGGGGTGTCCGGCTACCCCGGCGACGGCACCCAGCGCTGGCCGGCCGTGCACGCACTCGACGCAGCCGCCCTGTTCCGGCTCGCCCTCGAACAGGCACCGGGCGGAACCTCCTGGCACGCCGTGGCCGACGAAGGCGACCAGGTCCACGACATCGCCGCCGTCATCGGCCGACGACTCGGCCTGCCGGTCCAGGCGGTGCCGACCGAAACCTACGGCCCCCTCGGCCCGATCTTCGCGACCGACCAGCCCGCCTCCAGCACCCACACCCAGCAGAGCCTCGGCTGGAAGCCGCAGCACCCCTCTCTTCTGGAAGACCTGGAGAACATCCAGCCCTGATCACCGGAAACGCCCATCGACCAGATGGGCGCGACGCTCGGAGCCATCGAGGACTTCGTCGACACCGCGGTCAAGCCAGAAGGCGGCTGACCCAGTCGTCGCCTCAGGCCAGCTCGGCGAGCACCGGCGGCAGCCCGACGCGCAGCATCTTGCGGCGGACGTGGCCCAGCAGCTTGGCCATGGCATAGCCGCCAGGGCCGGTGAAACCGGTGTGTTCGTACACGAGGGCGGTGCCGCCGCCGGGGTCCGCCGCGAGTCGGTAGCAGACCTCGGTGACGGCACCGCCCTCGTTGTCCTGCCAGGAGAACCGCAGCAGCTCGGGCTCGGCCGCCTCCAGCACCACACAGTTGACGATGCCGTCCCAGCCGGGCTTCGGCTTGCCGACGAACTGGAAACGGGTTCCGGGAACCGTGTCGAAGCCGACCGGCCTGCCGCCGGCACCGGTGGCGGTCCAGCGCGGGACCACTTCCGGGTCGGTCAGGGCGCGCCAGACGGTCTCGACGGGTTGCGCGTAGTGCTCGACGATCCTGATCTCGCTCACGGCGTCCTCCTACTTCCTGGAGATGTCGGCCTGGAACTCTCTCCCCCAAAACTTACAGTCACAGTATTTTTTTAGCAACTGAAGCTTTCCGGCTACACTGTCGCCATGGAGGCAGGCACCGTGGACTGGTCGTCGTTCGGCACCAGAGCGGACGGCGCGGCAGCACCCGAGGCCGAAGGACTGCGCGAGCGCAAGAAGCGCCTGCTGCGGCAGCAGCTGTCGGACACCGCGACCGAGATGTTCCTGGCAGAGGGCTTCGACGCCGTGCGGGTCAGCGCGATCGCCGCCGCGTGCGGGGTGTCGGAGAAGACGGTCTTCAACTACTTCCCGACCAAGGAATCCCTGATCCTGGACCGGTTCGAGACGCTGCCCGAGGAGGTGGCCGCAGCGCTGTCCACACCCGGAACACCTCTGGTCGAGGCGGTACTGGGGGTCCTAAACCGTGAACTCAGAGCACTGACGGGCTGGATGGCCGCGCAGCCGGACTACGGCGAAGCGGTCCGGCAGATCGCGCGGTTCGGCGCACTGCTGGGCTCGACGCCGTCGCTGCGCGCACACCAACGCGAGGCCGCCGATCGTTTGACCGCCGAGGCCGCGCGCGTGCTTTCCGCACTCGCCGGACCGGCGGGCCACGCCGTGGAAGCGCAAGTCGCGGCGCACGCGCTGGTGGGATTGTGGCCCGCGCAATACGCGGCGCTGCGCCGGCATCTGATGTCCGCACGCTCGGGTGAGGAGCTGTTCGGCCTGGTGAGCGCCGAGGTACGCCGCGCGGCTCGGGTCGTGGACCAGGGATTGGGCTCGTGGATGCCGGTTACCCGGCCGGGGGCCCACGGACCGTCGCTCAGCCCGTAGGTCCCCGGTCGTCATCCGGCATCAGCCGGGAGGTCGTACGGTTTCCCGCGACCTCGCAGGTCAGTTCGTTGCGATTCCCTCCCCGCCGACGCCGCCGGCGACCGTGACCGCACCGATCTCGGTCAGCGAGCCGTCGGCCGCGATCGAGTATTCGTCCACGACGCCGGTACCGCCGGCCTGTACATACAGGTTGTGGCCGACGGCCGCCGCGTCGACAGTGCCCTTGTCGGTGCCGGTGTTGCCGAGGCCGGTGAGCGCGCCGTGCGCGCCGATGCGGACGCCGGTCTCGGTGGCGCTGCCGGCGTTGGAGGCGAACAGCAGGTCGCCGTCTCGGGCGATCCAGCAGGTGGCGGCCTGGCCGGTGGCGTAGGCGGACTGCTGGGTCAGCGTGCCGTCGGTGTCGACCCGGTAGCTCACCACGGTGCTGGTGCCGGCCTGGACCAGGGCGATCTCGTGGCGGCCGGTGGCGACGAAGGCGAACGGCACGGTGCCGGGGAAGGCGTTGACGGTCGGGGACGCGGACGGGGAGCCGTCGGGGCCGAGACGGTAGACGAGCACGTCGTTGCTCGCAGCCTTGGTCGTCACCACCAGCTGCCTGCCGTCGCCGGTGAAGCCGACCTGGCCCGGGGTGTGGGTGAACTGCGGTGTGCCGCTCGCGTCGAGGCCGAGCTGACGGTTCCAGTCCTTCTTGATCTCCAGACGGCCGCCGGCTACCCGGTAGCCCTGGACGCTCGCGCCGTTCTCGGCGTTGAGCACGTAGACGGTGTCCCGGTGCACGGTGACGCTGACCGGGAAGGTGCCGCCGGAGGAGACGACCTGCCGCAGTGTCAGGGCGGCGCCGTGGACCGCGAACACCGAAACCGTGTTGCTGCCCGCGTTCACCGCGTAGAGCAGGTGGTGCTCGGCGTCGTAGGTGAGCGCGCCCTGCGAAGCGGTGTGGTCGACGGCGCTGCCGCTCAGCACGCCGCCCAGGCCGCCGGTGTCGTACGTGTGGGCCAGGGTGAGCGTGCCGTCGGCGGCGCGCCGGTAGGCGGCCACCTGGTTGCCCGCGGTGTTGTCGGTTTGCACGAACACCGCGTCGGAGCTGTCGGCGTTGTGCGCCGCGAGCGCAGCCGGCACGGTGGTGGCGCCCGCCGTGGCGGCAGGCGACGTAGTGGCCGCGTTGGCCGGAACCGCGGTGAGTGCGACGGCGGCGCTGCCGGCGGCCAGAGCCGCCACCGAAAGGCTCGTGCGGCGGAAAGTCTTGGTCATGATGAGTGACACTCCTTGTCGGGTCGCCCGGATGCGGCGGACGTCGCATCCGGCCCGTCTCAGTCCCCGTTGCGAGCCAGGCGTTACAGGCCTCGCTCCTTCTCCGTGTCAGCTCCGTGTGTAAGAGCCCTTGCGCAGCTCGTCCAAGAGGGTGGCCTCGACCGGTGTCCACCCCAGCAGCCGGCCGGCCCGCTCCGAGTTCAGCGGCGCAGAACGAGTCAGCACATCCGCGAAGGGCCCCATCGCTTCCCGCGCCTGCTCCAGCGTGATCGACATCGCCTGAGCACCGGTGAGCTCCGCAACGGCTTCGGCGATGTCCCGCATGCTGGTCTGTACTCCTGCCGAGGCGTTCACGACAAGCCGGGGCTCGGCGGCCACAAGTGCCGCGCCATAGAGCCGGGCCAGGTCGTCGACGTGCACGGAGCTCCATGCGTTGGCCCCGGTGCCGACGTACGCCGCGACCCCATGCTCGCGCGCGCTGGCGATCATGCCCTGTATCAACCCCGAGCCGCCGCGCCCGTAGATCAAGGAGGCACGCACGACGGTCACCACGGGTCCCTCGGCCGCCAGTACCTGGCGCTCCCCCAGCACCTTGAACGGCTGCGGCGACCGCTCGGGCTCGACCGGGGCGTCCTCGTCGACCTGAGTACCGTGCGTGTCGGGGTAGACCAGCCCAGTGCTCGTGTAGACGAAGGGCCGCCCCGGCCTCGTCGCGTCGAGCATGGCGGCCAGCGCGGGCTGCTCGATCTCGTGCATGGCGGGGTGGGCGAAGTCCACAGCGGCGTGCACGACACCGTCAGCTTCCGCCGCCGCCGCACGCAGAGTCTCCAGGTCGGCGAGGCTTCCGAACACAGGATCGGCACCCAGCCGGGTCACTTTCTCACGCGCCGCGTCCGAGCGCACCAGCGCGCTCACTTGGTGGCCGCCGCCGATCAAATGCTCGGTGAGCACAGCGCCGAGGTAGCCGCTGGCGCCGGTCAGGAAAACACGCATTGTCGAAGCCCTTGCCTTTCCAAAGAGGTCTTTCGACCCAGCGTTCACGCACTCCTGACGGGTATCCAGGGACTACCGGTCCGTGGCTCCGGAGCTCGCGGACGAGGCTCGGCGCCGTACCGTGGGCCCATGGACAAGCACGCTTTGGCGGAGTTCCTGCGCAACAGGCGGGAACACGTCGAACCGGAGGACGTGGGACTGCCCCGCGGGCCGCGCCGTCGGACGCCGGGGCTGCGGCGCGAAGAAGTCGCGCAGCTGGCCCACATCTCGACGGACCACTACAGCCGGCTGGAGCAGGCCCGCGGGCGCCATCCGTCTCGAGCGGTGCTGCAGGCCATCGCCCGGGCTTTGCGGTTGTCCGACCAGGAACGCACGCATTTGTTCTCGCTCGCCGGGGAGGTCGAGGACGACCGCGGCCGTCTGCCCTCGCGCCAGGTCGACGACGCCACCGCCGCGCTGCTGAACCGCCTCACCGACACCCCGGCACTGGTCATGGACAACACGTGCCAGATCATCGCGTGGAATCCGCTGGCCGCCGCATTGTTCGAGGACTTCTCCGTGTTGCAGAGCGCCGACCGCAACGTCCTGCGCCGCATCTTCCTGCATCCGGACCAGGGCGGCGGTACATACGGCATCGCCGACCACGAGCGTTTCATCCTGACCACCGTCAGCTACCTGCGGATGGCCACCACCCGGTATCCCGACGACGTGGAGCTTCGGGCGCTCATCGCCGATCTCCTGGCCGGCAGCGAGGCTTTCGAGCGGCTGTGGACCTCCCTGGACATCCGCGTCGACCACCACGCGCGCCAGGTTTTCGAACACCCTCAGGTCGGGCCGATCGAGCTGGACTACGACATTCTCAGCGTTCCGGGCCGCGACCAACAGGTGGTGTTGTTCACCGCCGAACCGGACTCGCCCGCGTTCCGGGATCTTCAGTTGCTCAAAGTCATCGGAGCCATCGGCGCGCGGCCGACAGTCCCGTCCGGCTGAGGCCGGCGCCGACGCTGTAACGCCCCGCGGTCCTCTGGCACTGAACGCCCCACAGACGATGACGCGATCAGTACGAAAGTCATTACGACTCCAGGAACTGACGAAGTCCGCGACCAGGACGGGGCTAGGGTTTCATGAGCCAGATAGCAATCGCACCGCAAGGAGTCATCGTGGGGGAAACGCCCCTGGTGCTACCGCCGGACGCCGAACTCGCCGACCGGCTGCGCGCCGGCGACGAGGACGCCTTCCGGCTCGTGCTGGATGCCTGGTCGTCGTCGATGCTGCGGCTGGCGCGCTCGTTCGTGTCGACCAACGACTCGGCCGAGGAGGTCGTGCAGGAGGCCTGGCTGGGCGTCATCCGGGGCATCGACCGGTTCGAGGGCCGAGCGGCCCTGAAGACCTGGGTGTTCAGGATCCTGGTGAACATCGCCAAGGGCCGCGGGGTGAAGGAGTCCCGGACGCTGCCGTTCAGCAGCCTGTTGCCCGAGGACGAGGGCGCCGCGGTCGATCCGTCGCGGTTCCGACCCGCCTCGGACCCCTATCCCGGACACTGGAACCCGGGGCAGAAACCGCAGACCTGGGCGTTGCCGGAAAGCGAGGCGTTACAGGGAGAAGTGCGCAGAGTCGTCGGCGAAGCCCTGGCCGCCCTCCCCGAACGCCACCGCATCGTGGTGACGTTGCGAGACGTGGAGGGCTACGCCTCCGACGAAGTCTGCAGCATGCTGAACATCTCCCCCGGCAACCAGCGGGTCATTCTGCACCGGGCCAGAGCGGTCGTCCGCACACGCCTGGAGCGGTATTTCGACTCCGTCGCCCAAGCCGGGGACCCACGATGACCTGGCCGCGACGCCCAAGCCGCAGCGCCCCACCGGGATCCGGCCCGACCGGCGCCCGACCTCCCAGACCGCGCACAACCCCTGCCGCGCAGGCTCCATCCCGGCCGGCCTCGCACTCGAACCCCGGGACATGGTCCAATGAGGACTGGCGGAAACAGCGTGAAAGGTGCCCGAGGATGGACTGCGACGAGTTCGTCGAGCTGGTCACGGACTTCCTTGAGGGCGCCCTCCCCGAGGCGGACGAGGCGCGGTTCATCGCGCACCTCGCCGAGTGCGACGGGTGCGAGACCTACCTGGCGCAGTTCCGGCAGACCATCGACACGCTCGGCGAACTTCCGTCCGAGGCGTTGTCCGGCCAGGCGCGCGAGCAGCTGCTGAACGCGTTCCGGGGATTCCAGCGCGAGCAGTAGAGACCGCGGAAACTGAGCCCCCTGAGAACGGAACCTTGCCGGCTCTCTTGTCACCGACTATGCCGAGGAACCACCGTGGAAGTCACCAGCGAGAGCGTCACCATCCGCACCCTGGTCGAGGTCATCAAGGCCTCCATCTGCGAGGTCCAGGGCGCCGAGGAACCGCGTCCCGGTGACCTGATCGCGGCATCGGCCGCGCTCACTTTGCACGCCATGATGGACACCACGGTCGGCGGCAAGGTCGATCTGCGCGTACCGGTGATCGGTGCGCACCTGCGGATCGGCGGGCGGCGTGCCCGGCACCGGATGCACACCGTGCACGTCTCCCTGGTTCCAGAACACTACGGCCGGTCCCAGCACGACCACGGCGCCGGCGACCCGGAGCTGGTCATGGCGCTGCGCGCGATCAGGGACCTGATGGACGCGACCGGCCGCGGCGGCCACTCATGGACGGTGGCGGGCGGTACGGTCCAGGTCTCCTTCGCTGTCACCGACGAGGGCTCCATCTCGGTCGGGCTCAACAGCGACCGCAGCGACGAGCACGTGCACAGCCTGGAGCTGGAACTACAGCCGGTGGATTCGGATCCGGCCGTCCTTTAGCAGAATCCGCCATTCGCCAATCAACCGCGCTGCGACCCACGCCCGTCGGCATCCTCATCCTCCCGCGCCGCGGCCGGGGCACGTCCGCCGCTGTCAAAGCCCTGGTTCGGCGCCTTCCAGATAGGCCAGGACGGCCAGCACCCTGCGGTTGTCCTCGTCGGACAGCTCGAGCCCGAGTTTCGCGAAAATGCTGTTGCTGTGCTTGCTCACCGCCTTGTCCGTGACGCCCATCCGCGCCGCGATGGCGGCGTTCGACCGGCCCTGGGCCATCAGGGAGAGCACCTCGCGCTCGCGTGGGGTCAGGGTGCGCAAAGGCGGATCGCCCGAGCGGTAGGTGAGCAGCGCCTCGATGACCTTCGGATCCATCACGGTGCCGCCGGCGGCGACGTGGCGGACGTCGGCGACGAACTGCCGGACGTCCATCACCCGGTTCTTCAGCAGGTAGCCGACGCCGCCGGCGCGGTCGGACATCAGCTCGCGGGCGTACAGCGGTTCGACGTACTGCGACAGGACCAGAACGGGCAGGCCGGGATGCCGGGCGCGGGCGTCGATCGCGGCCTTGAGGCCCTCGTCGGTGAAGGTCGGCGGCAGCCGCACGTCGACCACCGCGACGTCCGGCCGCCGGCTCATCAGGGCCCTGAGCAAACCCGGTCCGTCGTCGACTGCTTCGACGACCTCGCAGCCGTGCGCCTGGAACAGCCGGATCAGGCCGTCCCGGAGCAGCGCCAGGTCTTCGGCTACGACGATGCGCACGGCAGCGACATCCTCACCTCGGTCGGCCCGCCGTGCGGGCTGTCCACGACCAGCTCGCCGTCGAAGGCGGCCAGCCGACGCCGGACGCCGTGCAGGCCGCTGCCGCCTTCGATCCTGGCGCCGCCCCGGCCGTCGTCGCACACGGACATCCGCAGCAGCCCCTCGCCTACGGCACGGCCGGCGGTGAATTCCACCGCGATCGCGATCCGCCGGGCCTGGGCGTGCTTGATCGCGTTGGCCAGGGCCTCGGCGATCGCGAAGTAGGCCGCGGACTCCACCGGCGCCGACAGCCGGCCCGGCAGGTCGATCTCGACGCTGGTCGGGACCGGGTTGGCCAGGACCAGCGCCTGGATCGCGCCGTCCAGGCCGCGGTCGGCCAGGACCGGCGGATGGATGCCGCGCACCAGGTCGCGGAGTTCGTCCAGCGCGGTGGAGGTCGACTCGCGGGCCTCGGCCACCAGGCGCAGCGCGGAGTGCGGATCGTCGGCGAAGGTCGACTCGGCCAGGCCCAGGCTCATGCCCAGGGACACCAGGCGGGCCTGGGCCCCGTCGTGCAGGTCGCGCTCAATCCGTCGCAGCTCCGCGGCCTGGGTGTCGACCGTCTCGGCCCGGGTGTCGGCCAGGTGCCGGACCCGGGCCCGGAGTTCGGCCCGGCCGGTGGGCGCCAGCAGCCGGCGGATCAGCCGGGCCTCGGCGTGCGCCAACGGTACGGCAGTGACGTACCAGGTCAGGAAGCACACCAGGCTCAGCGGGACCAGGACGAACGAGCCGGCCAGGGTGTCGATGGGGAAGCCGAGCGGCGTGTGGAAGACGTCGGCCGGGGTCACGGCGTACAGCAACGGGAAGATCAGGTAGAAGACGCCCGCCAGGAAGAGAATGGCCGACAGCCCGTAGGTGAACCATCCGAGCACTGTGTTGGCGACCAGCCAGGCCCAGTCCCGCCAACTCGCCGGATCACGCACGATCACCTGGAACCGCTCCAGCCAGCCCACGTCGGGAACCGGCGTATAGGGCCGGCCGACCGGCTCGCCGAGCAGCCGGGCCGCCCAATCCCGGTGCCAGTCGGCCAGCCGGCGAACCGGAACCGTCGCCAGCACCGTCAGCGGAACGCCCACCAGGCACGCGGCCGAGGCCACCACGCTGATCCACAGCGCGAGCAGCCCGACTCCGGCGGCCATCCCCAGCAACAGCACGAACGACCCGCCCAACAGCCGGAAGCGTGCGGCGACGTCCGCTGGTCGAAGAACAGTCATGGACCGAGGATGACCGACCGGCCGCGATCGCACAGTGGGCCTAGGTCCACCCCTGTTCGGGTGTTCAGCCCCCGTGTTTTCCGCCGGCGGGACCGGAAGGCTGGATGACGTCCGCAGACAGCATCCCCGAAGGGACCCTGGCAATGCCCGAACACACTCAGACCAGCACGAGGCGCCGCCGTGGCGCCTCGGCGCTCATCCTGACCGCCGCTCTCACCGGGACCATGGTCGCCGGCGCGGCCACCGCCGGTGCCGCGACGTCGGGGCATGCCGGGATCGCCGCCGACCGAGCCACCAGCGCGGCGGAGAGGGCGGGCCAGACCGCAGGCCAAACTGCGGCCCAGACCGCGGCCCAGACCGCGGCCCTGTCCCGGCTGGCCGAACAGGTCATCGCCGACGGCGCGCCCGGCGTCATCGTCCGCGTCGACACCGGCCACGGCGCGCCGATCGAGATCTCCCGCCAGGCCTCCTGGACCCGCGCCGACGGCCGGCTCGACGCCGACGACCAAGTCCGCATGGGCTCCAACACCAAGACCATGGTCGCCACGCTGGTCCTGCAACTGGTCGCCGAGCACAAGCTCGCGCTGACCGATCCGGTGGCGAAGTGGCTGCCCGGCCAGGTGCCCGACGGCTCGGCGATCACTGTCAGGATGCTGCTGAACCACACCAGCGGCCTGTACAACTACCTCGACGACCCGGCCGTCCTGGCCTCCTTCCTCGGCCAGAACCCACAAAACTGGACCCCGGCCGAATTGCTCGCCGCCGGAGTCTCGCACCCCGCGCTGTTCGCCCCGGGTGCGCAGTTCTCCTACAGCAACACCAACTACATCGCCCTCGGCCTGATCCTGCAGAAAGCCACCGGCCACAGCCTCGCCGACCTGATCCAGCTGCGCATCGCGCGCCCCCTGGGCCTGCACGACACCTACCTGGCCAGCGCACAGCACCCGGGCTCGGGACTCACCGCCGGTTACGAGCCGGATGCCGCGCACCTGGCACCGTTCCTTCCGCCGGGAGTCCCGGCCGGAACCGCCTTCGCCGGCCCGGCCCGGGGCGACTACACCGACGTCACGGCCATCAACCCCAGCGATCTGTGGGCGGCCGGCGGCATCGTCTCCACCGCCCGGGACTGGTCTCGCTTCGACTCCGCGCTGATGTCCGGCAGGCTGCTACCGGCGGCGCAGCTGCAGGAGATGCGCACGACGGTTCCGGAGGACCCCGCGCAGCCCGACGGCAACGGCTACGGCCTGGGCCTGCGCAAGGTCGTGTTCCCCAGCGGCACCGTGTGGGGCCACGACGGCCAGGCGCCCGGCTACTCCAGCCAGACGTATGCCGACGCCTCCGGCAAGCGCACGGTCGAGATCATCACCACCACGATCTTCGGCGTCGCCGACCCGAAGACCGGGGCCGCGTACCAGAACCTCAGCAACGCCGCGGTCGCCGTCATGCTCGGCAAGCCGATCCCCGCGTCCTGATACGACCGAATTCAGGCTCCGAAGTCGGGCCGCTGCCTGACCCAGGCAGGGACAGGCACGTGCGTGGCGGCCTGCACATACTTGAGGACATGAACGCCACCACCCCCGGCACCTCGGCACTGGGCGAGTTCCTGTCCACCCGGCGCGCCCAGCTGACTCCCGCCGACCTCGGCCTGCCGGACTACGGCGACCAGCGGCGGGTGCCGGGGCTGCGCCGCGAAGAGGTGGCACAGCTGGCCGGGGTCAGTGCCGCCTACTACACCCGGCTGGAGCGCGGGGCCTCGCGGGGCGCCTCACCGCAGGTACTCGACGCCCTGGCCACCGCCCTGGGCCTGGACGAGGCCGAGCGGCGCCATCTGCACGGCTTGTCCGGCGGCGGACGGCGGCGCGGCGCGCGCCGCCGGCCCGCCGAGCAGGTCACCGCGGCTATGCGGCAGCTGATGGCGACGTTCGGGGAGGCCCCTGCGATCCTGCTCGGCCGGCGCTCCGACGTCCTGGCCTGGAACCGCAGCGGACATGCGCTGTTCGCCGGGCACTTGGACTTCGACAGTCCGGACCAGACCGTCGAGCGGCCGAACACAGCCCGGCTGGTGTTCCTGGACGCGCATACCCGCGAGCTGTACGACGCCGACTGGCCGCGCAAAGCCCGCGATGTCGTGGGCAAACTGCGAGCCGCAGTCGGCGAGGATCCGGACGATCCGCGGCTCGCGTCGCTGATCGGCGAGCTGACGATGGGCAGTGCACAGTTCGCCGCGCTGTGGGCCGAACACCGGGTGCGGGCCTGGGACCTGGCCGAGTACCGGATGCACCACCCGCTGGTCGGGGCGATGGACGTGCTCCAGCATTCGATGCCCGTGCCGCGCGCGGCCGGCGTCCGGCTCGTCGTGGTCACGGCCGAGCCGGGATCGGATTCCCAGGCTGCCTTGCGACTCCTCGCCCATGCGGCGCACACCGACACCGCGGAGACCGTCACGGCCCCGGCCGTGACACCGCGCATCTAAAAAACCCTCTTCGCACCGATTACAAGGAGAACAACACCATGTCCACGTCCACCCTCTACACCACCGAGGCGACCTCGACCGGCGACGGCCGCAACGGTCATGTCCGCACCACCGACGGCATCTTCGAGGCGGCCCTGTCGGTCCCCAAGGAGATGGGCGGCCCGGGCGGTGAGAAGACCAACCCGGAGCAGCTGTTCGCCTCCGGCTACGCGGCCTGCTTCCACAACGGCCTGCGGCTGATCGCGGCCGACCAGAAGACCCCGGTCGGCGACTCGACCGTCACCGCCGAGGTCAGCCTGCTGGCCATCGAGGACGGCCGCTTCAGCCTGGCCGTCGGGCTCACCGCTCACCTGCCGGGGCTGGACCAGGCCACCGCCGACCAGCTGGTCCAGGCCACGCACAAGGTGTGCCCGTACTCGAACTCCACGCGCGGCAACATCGAGGTGACCCTCAAGGCCACCGTCTGAGCAACCATCGCGCCCACGCCGTGGTGCGCCGGAACCCTTTCCGGTGCGCCACGGCGCTGTGCTTCTCAGCCGGCGATGACGCGGAGCACGTCAAGCGGGCGAGGCATGGCGGCTATCTGGGCAGCCGCCCGCTGTGCGGCGGCCCTGTGTGGTCCGTCGGCGAGGACATCGGCGAGGACATCCGCGAGGGCGTCAGCAATCTGGTCTGCGGACTCGACGACGACCGCCGCCCCGGAGGCGGCGGCGCGGGCGGCGTTGATGTGCTGGTCGGCACCCTGCGGCCACAGGACCAGGGGCAGGCCGCGGCCGAGCGCGGCCAGCAGGGTGCCCGACCCGCCGGCGCCCACCACGACGTCGGCTTCTTCGAGCAACTGGTCCAGCGGTGTGAACGGGACGAACGTGACCTGGTCGTCGTCGGCGACCGCGGGGGACGCTGACGCCGCGCCGGGTTCGCGCAGTGACATGCCGGTGGTCGCGACGATACGCACCGGGTGTTTGCGGACCGCGTCCACGCAGGCGGCGAGCACGTCCGGGTCGGAGAAGATCGTCCCGAAGGTGATCAGCACGCGCGGGAGATCGGTGGCCGGCAGGGCCGGCGGATCATCGGTCGTCGCGCGGCGGTGGGCCTGCGGACGTACAGCCAGCCGAGGCGGCGTGCTGCTCCAGTCCGGGTCCTGGAGCAGCTCAGGGCAGGGGTCGATGTAAGTGCTCGCAGCCGTGGGAGTGAGCGACCGGTCGGCGTACCGCCGGGCTGCCGCGCGGGCGATCTCATCGGTCAGCGGAGCCGGCAGGGCGGGGCCCAGGCCGACCTGGTGCCAGGGCACGTCCAGCGCCGCGGCCAGCAGCGGGCCGACGGCGTCGAAGGCGTCCGCCATGATGAGATCGGGAGCCCATCGGCGGGCCCGGTCGAGGGCCTCGTCGGCGGCCAGGTCCAGGCGGTCGCCGCCGAAGATCTCGCCGACGAGGAACGGCGTCGGCTGGAACACGTCCTGCCCGGTGCGCTCGGCGGTCGCCAGCGAGAACACCAGGGGCATCGCCCCCGCCGCGAGATGCTCGACGCCTGCCGGGAACTCGCTGGAGACCATCTCGGCCATCTCAGCCGCGGTCAGCACCGCGACGGCGTGACCCTCGGCCAGAGCGGCTTCAGCCAACGGGACCAGCGGCAGCAGATGGCCATAGGCGGGAACGCCGCTGAAAAGTATTCGCATATTGATATTCCTGGAAATCGTGTGCAAGGTAGGTCTGCGTTCAGACTACGAACTCAGCCCGCCGTACGTACCGCGCGGATGCTCGCGGTCACCGCCGCGAAGGCACGCGCGTGGTCGGGACGCCGTCGATGATCAGGGCGGCGGCATGGGCGCGGCCCTCGTCGCAGACCGGCCGGATCCTCACCGGCGGTGAGCATGACGGCCGTTCACGTTCACGGTCGGACGCTGGTCGAGCAGTCATCACGCGCCGGCCCGCGCGAACGCCGTGGTGAGGAACTGTGTGACACGCACCAGCGCGGCATCACCCTCCTCCAGCATCGCGGCGAACGCCTGAAACAGGTGCGGGACGCCCGCGGTCACCTCCAGCGCGACCGGAACGTCCGCCGCCGCGGCGCGCGCGGCGAGCCGAACCGCGTCGTCCAGCAGCAGTTCGTGGGTCCCGACCTGGATCAGCAGCGGCGGCAGGCCGCGCAGGTCGGCGAACACCGGGCTGATCAACGGGTCGGCCGGGTCCGCGCCGCCGGCGTAGTCCGCGGCCCGCCGCGCGATCGCCTCGGCGGTGAACGACGGCTCGAGCTCGGCCTTGGTCTTCATGCTGTCGCCGGACAGCGTCAGGTCCGCGTACGGGGAGAACAGGACACCGGCGGCCGGCATGGCAAGGCCCTGATCGCGCGCGGCGATCAGCAACGCCGCCGCCAGCCCCGCGCCGGCGGACTCGCCGACCACGCAGGTCTTCGCCCAGTCCCCGGGATCGACCGTGCTGTTCTCCCGCTGGCACCACACGGTGTTCTCCGACGCCGAACACGGCATGGTCGATCTTCTGGTCCACGGCGGGACCGCGCCCCCGCCGCTGCGCTCCCAGGTGCTCTTCGAGGAGGGCTACGCGTGCCTGGTCGCCGACGACCACCCGCTGGCGGGGTCCGCCGCCGTGTCGCTGGCGGACTACCTCGACTGCACCCACATCGTCGTCGACGTCGCCGACGGCCGCCAGGGGCACGTCGACCGCAGGCTGGAAACGCTCGGCCGGCCCAGGCGCGCCGCCGTGACAGTGCCCTACCACACCGCCGCCGCCGCCGCGGTAGCGGGAACCTCGCTGGTGGCGACCCTCCCGCGCGGCTTCGCGCTCCAACACGCGACGCCCGGGACGACCACCGTCATCCCGGCGCCGGAAGAGATCGGCCCGATGGCGTACGCCATGTCCTGGCACCCCCGCCTGGACGACGACCAGGCCCAGCGCTGGCTCCGCGACTTGATCGGGGCCACGGTTGAGACGGTTGAGACAGCTAAAGCAGTCAAGACGCTCAAGACGGCCGACAGGGCCAAGACCGGCTGACGCCTCACCGACCGCGATCCTCGCAGTCGAAACGCTCTACCCGACTACCGGTGCTGATGACGCCCGCGTCGTCGCAGGCCTCTGGCCGTGTCGACGTGCCGCGTGAATCCCAGCGCCTGCCGTGCGTCGTCCAGGCAGGTCCAGCGCGGGTCCATCGGCTGGCTCTCGGCCAGGGCGACCACCTGGTTCAGGCTCGCCTGGATCCGCCACCGGTTCCCGCAGCGGCAGGCGACGTCGATCTGCGCCCCCGACGCGGCGATCAGCCAGTCGGTGACCCGGCGACAGTACGGGCACTCGATCAGCCCCTGGACCTCGCGGCCGTCGCCGGACGGCGCGGATCTGACATGCGCCTGGTCCGCGACTCGCAACAGCATCGTCGACTCCCACCCGATGGTCACGATGTCTCCCTCGCCGGTCTCACGCGCGCGTGTCGAGAACGACTCGACGTTCGCACAGTGACAGACCGCTGTCCACCGTACAGTCGTGGACCGTTCGCGGACCGGTCGCGGACCGGTCGGCCGTCAGTGCTCCAACCGTGCGGTCAGCAGGTTCGGCTGCCCGCCGAAGTAGGCGGCGTCGTCGACGTAGACAGTGTCGCCGCGCACGGCGAGCGCCGTCGGGTTGGCCAGTCCGTCCTGGCCGTTCATGAGTGGTGTGGAACGTCCGTTCGGAGCCACGGAGACGATCTCGTTCAGGCGTTCCAGGGCGATCAGGGCTGTGTCCCCGCGGCCGGCGAAGGCGAGGTCGTCGGCGCTGGTCAGGCCGGTGGCGATGACACGGATCGGCCCGGGTCGCCCGCCGGGGGTGATGGGGATGCGCAGCAAGGTCGCGTCGTGGGTGTTGGTGGCCCAGACGGCGCCGTTGTGGACTTTGATGCCGTTGGCGCCGAAGGATCCGTGCGGGGCCAGGGCGTCGGCGGTCAGCCACGCGGTCGCGGGGCCGCCGGTCAACGGGACCGACCAGATGGTGGCCAGGACCGAGTCGGTGACCAGCAGCCGGTGTTCGCGGTCGTCCAGGGCCATGCCGTTGAGGAAGGCCCCGGCCGGCAGGGCGGCGATGCGGACCGCGTCGTGCCGGCCCGGTCCGATCCGGTAGACGCCGGTGCTGTCTGCCAGGCCGGTGGAGACGGTGACGTACAGGGTGCCGTCCTCGGTTCGGACAATGCCGGCGATGCCGATCCTGGTGCCGAGCCCGGGGACGTCGCCGCCGGCGGGGATGGGGATCTGGGCGAGGACGGTGGTCCTCCCGGCCCGGTCGATGCGGGCGACCTGTCCGGCGAAGGCGAAGGTGACGTCGGCGCTTCCGTCGGGCTCCAGAGCGATGTTCTCCGGTTGCTGATAGGCCTCGGCGTCGAGGTGTGCGACGACGCGCGGGTGTTCGATGCGGTAGGTGCTTGCGGCCTGCGCGGGCACGGCAGCGGCGAGGATCGCCGTCACCGCGGTTGCGGCGATGGTCAGATGTAGCCGGGGCATGCGTTGTTCCTGTCTGCTGGTGAGTGTCTGCTGGTGAGTGTCTGCTGCGGGGTGGACGCCCTGGGCTCAGGGCAGGGCGACGACGACCTTCGCCGCCGAGACGCCGCCGCGCTGGACGTCCATGGCGCGTTGGATGTCGTCCAGACTCTTGCCGACCACCATCGGTTTCGGGGCGGCCAGATACCGGCCCTCAGCCAGGGCCGCCGGCAGGAAGTCGCGGTAGATCGCGGTGCCGACCTCGTTGGCTTTGAGCGTCGTGCCGAAGATGTACTTCAGCCCGATCCCGCGCGTTCGCGCCGCGAACTGCAGCGCGATGTTGGCGCCGATGAGGCGTGCGAGCAGCCGCGGGTGGGCGAACCGGCCGCGGTCGGGGTCGCCCAGGCGCTCGAAGGACACCGGCGGGGTGGCCAGTGCCACGAACTTCTTGCCGCGGCACTTGCGCACGATACGGACGCAGGACGCGGCGGAGGTGGCGCCGAAGGCGATCGCGCCGGCCAGGGTGCGTCCTTGGAAGGCCTCGATGATGTCCGGCACCACGGTCGGGCTGTTGTAGTCGAAGACCAGGCTCGCGCCCAGTGCTCGGACGTAGTCGACGTTGCGTGGCGAGGCGGTGGTGACGACCTCGTAGCCGGCCGCGACCGCCAACTGGACGGCGTTGCCGCCGACGCTGGTGGAGCCGCCCCACACCAGGACGGTCTGGCCGGTCGCCTCAGGGTGCGACGACGGGTGCCGCAGGCCCAGGTGGCTGGTCTGGAACAGGCCGCACGCGGCGGTGGAAACGGCCAGCGGGAGGACGACGGCGTCCTCGAACGGCATCGCATCCGGCACCGGGCAGGCCAGCTTCTCCGAGACGGCGGTGTAGTGCTGGAAGGCACCCTCGGCGGCGTTGTTGCTGTCCTTGTCGGTTCCCACAGCGTGGCCGAGCACCCGGTCGCCGACGCGGAAACGGGTGACGTCCGTCCCCACTTCGACGACCTCGCCGGCGACGTCCGCACCGAGCACCGTCGGGTAGCGCAGCCAGCCGTAGGGCAGGCTGCCCTCGACCTGGATGATCCAGTCCAGGGGGTTGATCGCGACGGCCCGGTTGCGTACGACGAGCTGGTCGGGGCCGGGGCGGGTGTAGGGCGCCGGCCCCACTTCCAGGCGGGCGTGCTTGGCCGGGATCCAGGCGGCGGTGTTCGCGGGGGTGTTCGCGGGGGTGTTCGCGGAAGCGGTCATGGGACGGGCTCCTGTCGCGCCGATGATTGCACTTGGTGTAGTCACTCCACTGTGGCAGGTGATTGCACCAAGTGCAAACAGTGACTTCACCGAGTGCAGACACGGAGTACAGTGGTGGCCATGGCCCGGTGGGAACCGAACGCGCAGCGACGACTCCAGCAGGCAGCCGGAGCGCTGTTCGCCGAACGCGGCTATGCCGACGTCACCGTCGCCGACATCGCCGAGCGCGCCGGCCTGACCAAACGCACGTTCTTCAACCACTTCCCCGACAAACGCGAAGTCCTGTTCGCCGACGCCGCAGCCTTCGAAGCATCGGTCCTGAAGCACCTGGCCGCGGCCGACCCGGCCTCGGAACCCTTGGCCGCCGCCGTCGAGGCCCTGACCAGCGCCGGCCTGAGCGACCTGGCGCAGTACGGCGAGTACGCCGCGGCCCGGCGCGAACTGATCGCGTCCTCGATCGACCTGCAAGAACGAGACCTGATCAAAACGGCATCACTCACGGCGGCCATCGCAGCCGGGCTTCTGGAGCGCGGAGTACCACCGAGGACGGCGACCTTCGCCGGCAAGGCGGCGGTCGCCGTCTTCACCGCCGCCTATGACGACTGGATCGACGCCCCCACAGCGGATTTCAGTGCCCTGATGCGCCAAGAGCTGGCAGAACTGCGGCGCGCGGTGTGCGGGTGAGCCGAGCGCGGTGGCCCGGCCCAGGATGAGGCCGTCTTGGCGCCTGCTTTCGCAGACCCCTGGCCCCTGCAGCTTGGCCGCCTCGAGCCCGGAAGTGCTCACCGCGATGGGTCGCTACCGTCCTCGCGGACGAACCAGTCCCGACTCGTACACGGCGACCGCGGCCTGCAGCCGATCGCGCAGGCCCAGCTTGGCCAGGATGTTCTGCACATGGGTCTTCACCATGGATTCGGCCAGGTGCAGCGCGGCGCCGATCTCGGCGTTCGACAGTCCGCGGGCGACCAACAGCAGCACGTCCACCTCGCGCACGGACAGCCGTGCTCGCAGGTCGGCGCCGTCCGCTCCGTCGGAGGCGTCCGCGTGGTCGGTCGCCATGCGCTCAAGCATGCGCCGGGTGACAGCGGGCGCCAGGATGGCGTCGCCTGCGGCCACCACGCGGACCGCTTCGAGGAGTTGGTCGGCGGTGGCGTCTTTGAGCAGGAATCCCGAGGCTCCGGCGCGCAGGGCCTGTGCCACGTAGTCGTCGAGGTGGAAAGTCGTGAGCATCAGGATCCTGGTGGGGTGCGGTCCGGGGCCCGAACACAGGGAGCGTGTGGCGGCGACGCCGTCCAGCCGGGACATGCGGATGTCCATGAGCGCGATGTCCGGGCGCAGCCGGCGGACCGCCTCGGCGCCGTCGGCGGCCTCCCCCACGACCTCCATACCCGGCTCGGACTCGATGATGGCGCGCAGGCCGGAGCGGACCAGGCGCTGATCGTCGGCGATCAGGACCCTGATGGGCCGGCCCGGCTGGTGGTGACGGTGACCGTGCCGCCGGACGGCGTGGCGGCCAGGGCGTTGCGCAGCAGGTTGACCAGGATCTGCGTGACGCGGTGTGGGTCCACATCGGCGTCGGCCCGGCCGCTTGTGCAGTGGCGCAGCTCGAGGCCGGCGTGGGTGAAGCGGGGACGCAGCCGGCTGGTCACGTCCTCGCTCTGGCCAGCGAGGTCGGTCCGCCCGCGGTGCAGCCGGTCGATCTCCTCGCGGATCGACGCGATCAGGTCCTGTCCTACCTGCACAAGGCCACCATGTTCGAGGTCTGTTCAGTCAGATGGGTTGGCTGCGAAGATCCAGTCGAAGCCGTCGAAGCCGGTTACGTCAAGGTGCTCCGCTCGAGCCAAGCCGGCGCGGAGTGCCACTCGTTGGGATGCGATGTTCGCCGGCCGGACCCGGGCGACAAGCGGTAGATCGGGAACTCGCAGAGCCGCCCAGGTAGCGACTGCGGTAGCGGCCTCGCTGGCCAGACCCTGGCCCCAAGCCGAGGCATCGAATCGGTAGAAGAGGTTGAGGACTCTCCTGCCGTTCAGTTCCATGGGCATGACCCCACAGAACCCCAGTTGCCGGGCGCAACCCTGGTATCGGACGACCCAGTACCCGTATCCGCAGCGGCGCCATTGTTCGTCCCAGCGCCGAAAAAGGCTTTCGGCCTCTTCCTGCGAAGCAAGCGTGTCAGAGGGGTTGTGGAGGCAGGCCCTCGGGTCACTGTGGATCGCGAACAAGGAATGGCTCATTGGCCACCGCCGACACCTGGTTGGATGACCGTTATGAATCAATCGGATGTCATAGCCGCCCCCTGGGGCATGTCGGTCTTTGGTGCCGCCACCATCGATGTCGCTCCGGATCTGGCTCGGCTGCGCATCGGGATCAAGGAGATGCGGCCGACGCCGGCCGAGGCATTCGCCTCCACCAGGACAGCGGTCAACCAGGTCCGGGAGGTGTTGCGCGGGCACAGGATTCCCGACGGAGCGGTGTCCGCCTCCAACCTGAGGATTACGTCGCTGTGGGACTACGCCGGCCGGAACCGCGAGCTCAAGGGCTACGAATGCGGCTCGTCCTTCGTGGTCGAACTGCGGAATCTCGACCTGGTCGAGCCGATCCTCGTCGATCTGGTGGCCGCCGGCGTGAACGAGGTCGACGACGTCCAGTTCGACGTCACGGCCAAGCGGGATCTGCGCACCCAGGCCCGCAAAGCAGCGGTGGCAGCGGCTAAGGAGAAAGCCGAGGTCTATGCCGACGCTGCCGGGGTCCGCGTCGGCAAGGTGCTTCACCTCACCGATGTGGACTCCGAAGGCATGCGGACCTTCCGCAGCCACGGCCAACTCGTGGGCAACGACGGCGACGGGGTACTGACCCCGGGAATGATCAGTGTCTCGGCCGGGGTGCTGCTGGGATTCGCGATCGACGAATAGTGCGGCCCGGCGGCCAGCCGCTCCGCCGCGCCCAGGATTGAGGACTCACCGATCCCGGCCTCGCCCTCGATCAACGTGGTCCTGCGAAGACGGGCGAGAAGCGGTAGCCGCCCTCGTGGCGAACGATGTGGCCGGCCGTGGGCGGTGCGAAGTGGGTGCCCAGGACGAGGGTGTCCGTTCCGGCGAGTGCGGCGAGCAGGGTGCGGCGCGAGGCCTCGGACTGGCGCGGGTCGATGTCGACACAGGCGCCGACGGCGGGGTCGGCGAGTTGGACGGGGTGGTGGACGCAGTCGCCGGTGATCAGGGCCGTTCGGCCGTGGCTGGTCAGCTCGACGGCGACGTGGCCGGGGGTGTGACCGGGGGTGGGGAGGAGTCGCAGCCCCGGGGCGATGTCGGTGCCCCCGGCGGGTACGTCGACGAGGTCGAGCAGGCCCGCTTCCTCCACCGGGATCACGGAGTCGCGGAACATCTGCTCGCGCGCCGGCTCCATGTCGTATCCGGCCCAGAACTTCCGCTCGTCGCGGGAGGTCAGGTAGCGGGCGCGGGGAAAGGTGGGCACCCATGTCCCGTTCACGTTCCGCGTGTTCCAGCCGACGTGGTCGGCGTGCAGGTGGGTGAGGATCACCAGGTCGATCGAGTCCGGGGCGAATCCGGCGGCGGTCAGGCGCCGGAGGTAGCCGGTGTCCAGGTTGTGCCACGCGGGGTTGGCACGCTCCTTGCCGTTGCCGATGCCCGTGTCCACCAGGACGCGCAGCCCGCCAAGTTCGAAGGCGAAGCTGTGGCTGTGCAGGCGCAGGGTGCCCTCGTCGTCGGCGAAGTGGGGGCGCAGCCAGTCCTGCGCCGCGACGAGGTCCGGGGTGGCGTCGGGCAGCAGCCACGGTCCGGTGGCGGGCGGCAGCAGGACCTCGTCGACGCGGTGGACGGTGACATCACCCACGGTCCAGGAGGGGGCGGCGGCCGGGTCGGCGACGGGTGCGGTACTCATGATCGGTCGTTTCCTTCGATCTTGTTCGGTCTTGTTACGGGAGGTCGTTTTACGGGAGGTCGTTGGACACGTGGCGGACAGTCCTGCTCCTGGGCACGCTCCCGGCCAGGGCCGCGCCGCCGTAGACGGCAGGCAGGCCGGCTCCGTGCAGACCGCTCAGCGTCAAGGCCGAAGCGGGGACGACGGCCAGGGTTCCCCCGGTGGCCACGGTGTGCGGGGTCGTGTGTCGCAGTGTCCACACAGTCAGCGCGGCGGTGGCGGTGAGCGTGAAGTAAGACCAGGCCGCCGGCGGCCATGCCCGTCACCGGGGCGATGCTGTTGGTCAGCGCGGATCGGCCCGGACGTTGGAGGTCCTCCAGGTCGAGCAGGGCCGCGCCCGCAGCGCTGGTGGCCGCGCTGGTGGCCGCTCCTTGCAGAACGCCCGCCAGTACCGGGCGTCGTCCCAGGTGGTCGGAGAGCGCTCCGGTGTGAGCAGGGCCAGCAGCAAAGTCAGGGAGTAGGCGCTGAGGACGACGGTGACGGTCAGCGCGGACAGGTGCCATGGGGGTGGAGCTCCTCCGGCTAAACGCTATGAGTTTGCTTTAAGCCATCGTAGATCCTAAGCTGGGACTAACGCAAATGCTTAGCTTTTACCTGGAGGGCACTTCGCCCCTTCAGCGCCAGGAGAGGGAAAGTCCGTGTCTGCCGCAGAACTCACCCCGCCGGAGGCGGCCCGCTGGGCCGCCCGCGCCGGGCTCCACCTGCCCGCCGATCGCCACGCGGCGGTCGCGGCCGTCGCCAACCACATCAGCTCCGTCGTGGAGGTGCTGCGCGAGCTGGACTTCGGCGACACCCCGCCCGCCACCGCCTACCGCGCGGGAATGGAGATCCACGATGCAGCCGTATGAACTGTCCCTGGCCGCAGCCGCCGACGCGATCCGGGAACGGCAGCTGTCCCCCGTCGAGCTGGTGGACTCGGCTCTTCAGCGCATCGCGCAGATGGAGCCGCAGCTTCAGGCCTACGTCACCATCACCGCCGAGCGCGCCCGCAAGGCCGCGCGTGAAGCAGAACACGAGATCACGGCCGGCCGCTATCGCGGTCCGCTGCACGGCATCCCCATGGGTGTCAAAGATCTGATCGACGTCGCGGGCGCGGCGACGACGGCCGGCTCCCGAGTCCGCGCCGACCACCGGGCGCAGACCGACAGCACGGTCGCCACGCGCCTGGCGCAAGCCGGTGCCGTCCTGCTGGGCAAGACGCACACGCACGAGTTCGCCTACGGACTGACCACCCCGCAGACCCACAACGCGTGGGACCCCGACCGGGTCGCGGGCGGCTCCAGCGGCGGATCCGCCGTCGCCGTCGCCGCCGGCATGGCCACGTTCGCCCTGGGTACCGACACCGGCGGGTCCATCAGGGTGCCCTCCGCACTCAACGGGGTGGTGGGCCTCAAACCGACCTACGGCCTCGTCCCCCGCCACGGCGTCACCTCCCTGTCCTGGTCACTGGACCACGTCGGCCCGATCACCCGAACCGTCGAGGACGCGGCCCTCGTCCTGACCGCCCTGGCCGGACACGACCCCCGGGACGCCGCCTCCCTGACCGCACCCGCCGTGGACTACCGGCCGACCGCCGGCCCGGACCTGACGGGGCTCCGGGTCGGCGTGCCCCGCGACTACTACTTCGACCACGTCGACCCCGAGGTCGAAGCTGCCGTCCGGCAAGCCGTCGACCAGTTGCGAGCTCTCGGCGCACGCCTCGTCGACGTGCAGATCCCCATGACGCGCTATATCCAGGCAACCCAGTGGGCTCTGATGGTGCCCGAGGCCACGGCGTACCACGAGGGCACCCTGCGCACCGTCCCCGAGCTCTACCAGGCCGATGTCCGAATCCTCCTCGAGGCCGGCGAACTCATGCCCGCCGGGGACTACCTGCGCGCTCAGCGTTCCCGCACCCTCATGCGGCAGGAATGGGCCCACCTGCTGGAGCAGGTCGACGTGATCGCCGCCCCCACCGTCCCGGCGACCGCCGTCAAGGCCGGCCAGGAGACGATCACCTGGGCCGACGGCACCGTCGAGGGCGTCTCCGACGCCTACGTACGTCTGTCGTCCCCCGCCAACATCACCGGAATACCGTCGCTCTCCGTACCGGTCGGCCAGGACACGGCGGGGCTGCCGATCGGCATGCAACTTCTCGGGCGACCGCTCGAGGAGAGCGTCCTCCTACGGGTCGGCCATGCCTACGAGCAGTCACTAGAAGCAATGATTTCGCTTTAAAGTGGATCCATGAGCCGAGAAATGGTTCGCCCCGGCGGACGCAGCGCACGCGTCCAGGCCGGGGTGCACGCCGCCGTACGCGAGCTGTCCGCCGAGGTGGGCCGGGACGCCCTGACGGTGCCGATGATCGCCCAGCGCGCCGGGGTGACCCCGTCGACGGTCTACCGGCGGTGGGGGGACCTGCAGGAACTGCTGTCGGACGTCGCGGTCGAGCGGCTACGACCCGACACCACACCCGGCGATCACGGCACACTCCGCTCCGACCTGACGGCCTGGGCCGAGCAGTTCCTCGACGAGATGTCCTCCCCCTCCGGCCGCGCCTACGTCCGCGACGCCCTGCTCGGCGACCCGGACGGCGGCAACGCCGGCCGCTGCTCCGCCTACGCCGCCGAACAGATCGACGTCATCCTCACCCGCGCCACCGAACGCGGCGAGCAGACACCCGCCGTCGAGACCGTCATGGACCGCGTCGTCGCGCCCCTGATGTACCGCATCCTCTTCCGCCCCGACGGCCTCGACGCCGCGTACGCCCGCCAACTCGCGACAGGGGTCCTCGACGAATCCCGGCCGAGCACTACTGGGAGCTCACCGTGATCCTGTCGAAGTCCGGTGCCCAGCCGGTCGGGTTGGACAGGATGATGGTGTTGTCGCCCGCCCGCAGGTTCAGGGAGACCTTGGTCGTCAGCGGGCTGTACCAGTTGCCGGGGGTCGGGGTGAACGCCAGTGTCGCGGCGGTTGTGCCGTTGACGGAGATGGTTGCCGACCTTCCAGCGGCAGAACCGTCGCAGTAGGCGATGGTGAGGTTGTAGGTCCCCGCAGTGGCGACATTGACGTTGTTGAACTGCAGTAGTCCACCGTTGCCGACGTACCCGACCTTCGCGCCACCGGAGCACTGCGGGCATCCCTGGATGTCGGCTCCGCCGCTGAGTGTGTTCGTCGGTGACTCGGCCTCATATGTGGCGCTCGTGGGAGGTGCCGTCGTCGCGGATATGCGGTACAGCGCGACGCCGTGGGGGGCGACGGTCGCACCCAGAGAGCCGCTGATGGTTGAAGTGGTCTTGTTCCACAGGTCGGTGGAGTTGTAAGCGCTGCCGGACAGTCCCAGGGCACTGAGGGTGGTGCTGATGGTTTGGGAGTTGTTCGGGTCCTGATTGATGAGCGCGACGGCGGTGTCACCATTGGCGAGCTGCCGCTTGAGGATCACCGGCGAGGTGCCGTTGCCGGGGCTGCCCTGGACCAGGGAGGCCGGCTTGCCCAGCGGGTCCTGGTCGACGGCGATGACGCCGGTGTTCTCATAGATCGCCAGGCTGGCGGCGTTGATGCCGGAGGACCAGGTGGTGGCGCCGGAGGTGTGCACGCTCTGGGCGGCGGTGCGCAGGTCGGCTCCGGAGATCAGCGGTGAGGCCATCATCGACAGGATCGACATCTCGGTGCGCGACTCGGTGTCGGTGAAAGAGGGTTGGACCCCGGACGTGCCGGGCGCATGGTAGGGGTCGATCCAGCCGGTGAACATCATGTCCATGTCGTTCCAGCTGCCCGGCCTGATGTTGGCGGCGAATTGCAGGGACTGGCCGAGTTGTTGGAAGACGCCGTTCAGGTCGCTGCTGCGGTCGCCGCCGATCCGACACAGGTTGGCCACCTGTCCGCACCACAGCCCGACCGGGGCGAATCCGGGGGCCTGGTAGGAGTACGCGCCGGGGTTCGCCGCCGCATAGGCCTGGATCACCGAGTCGCTCCAGGCCGGATCGGTGTGCGGCAGCAGGGCGGCGGCACCGATGTGGGCCGGCTGGGCCGAGACGCTGAACGTCACCTTGGGCTTGCCCTGCGCCGTCGACGCCGCGTCCAGCGCCCGCTGGAAGGTCTGCGCCCGGGTGTAGATGGACTGGGAGAGCTCCTTGCCCTCCCCGTGGGTGTTGTCGCTGGGGCTGACAGGGACGTTCGGACCGGACCAGTCGGGACAGGAGTCGTCCTTGACGTAGTCCACGCCCCAGGACACGAAGTCGGCCGCGTCGGTGGCCTCGTGCCCGAGACTGCCGGGGTGGCCCTGGCAGGTGAGGTAGGACACGGAGGTGTACAGGCCGAGCTTCATGCCCTTGCTGTGGGCGTACCAGGCCAGGTAGGCGATGCCGTTCAGGGTCTGGCCGTTGACGGTCTGGGGCGCGAAGTTCCGCGGGTCGGGGATCAGGTCCCCGGAGGTCGGGTCGTTGCCGGTGCCGTCCAGACCGCTGACCGGGTTGCCGGCCGCGTCGTAGAGCTGCAGCGCGCCGTAGGAGGTCTTCGCCTGATCCGTCGTCTGTCCGGTGCGGTGCAGCAGCGACCAGCCGTCGTCGATGGTCACGGTTTTGTACCCGGCCGCCGCCATCCCACTGGCGGACATGAAGTCGATGGTCTGCAGCACATCCTGCTCGGTGACCTGGGTGCCCAGGCTGTTCCAGGCGTTCCACCCCATCGGCGGGGTGAGCGCGAGGCCGTTGCCCAGGGGCGGGGTGGCCACGGCCGAACGCGGCCCGGAGGCCGTGGCCGCCGGGGCCGATCCCACCGCGAGCACGAGCAGGGCAGCCGCCATCGGCAGGGGTCGGAGAGCTCTTCGCCTGGCCGAGGTGTGGGTTCGTGGCATGAGGGGCCTCATTCGTGGGAGAGGTGCGCGGCGGGACGCAGGATGCGAACTCGGTGGCGGTGCACGTAGCCGAGGCGGCGGCACGTTGGTCGAACGTGTTTGGCGTCGACCGAGCACGCGATGTCCCCTAAGCCACGGCCGGCCTGCCGTTTCGCGGTGAAGACGGCGGAAATCCACCGTGGATCGCCTCTCGGCAGCACGTCGAACAAGCGATCAGGAGGCGAACATTTTCGACATGTTCATCCATCGATCAACAGGATTCACCGTGCTAGAAAGGGAAGCTAGTGATGTCATATTGCACTGTCAAGGGTCTTGCTGTTTGGACGGGTGGCTCGGGAACCTGAAGCCGCGCGGAGGGGCTGCCCCCGTGAGCAGCCCCTCCGCGCGGCTTCGTATCAGTTCACCGGCTCAGCTCGCCGGCTCGGCTCAGTTCAGCTTGAACGAGGCGTCGTCGACCAGGAACGCCGTCTGCGCCACGCTTCCCGCCTCGTGCGAAACCAGCTTCACACCGACCGTGGAGCCGAAACCGAGCCCCTCGTTCACCCAGGGCGTCAGATCGACGACCTGCTGCTGGTAGCCGTTGGTTCGGTCGAGGTTCGTCCAGGTCTTCACCACGCCGATCTCCTTCCGCGAGAACTGGTCCCACAGCTGGAGCTCCAGCGTGTCCTGCCCGGTGGCCGCCGGGTTGGCGCTGTCGACGTTCAACCAGAAGGAGAACGTGGCGCCGGTGGTGCCCGGCGTCGTCTCGACCCACTGCACGATGGAGTCGTCCGCCGCGGTGTCCTGGCCCAGCCACGCATACCAGCTGCCGCTGTGCGCCTGGTGCAGGGTGGAAGGGGTGATGATGTTGTACGCCGACGGGTTCCAGTTGGCGGTCATCGCGGTGCCGTCGACAGTCGCCGAGCCGTTCTCGAAGCCGCCGTCGAGCAGCTGCTCGATGCCGATGCAGCCGGTCTGGCCGTAGCCGTAGAAGCCCCACCAGAAGCTCACCGAGTCGGAGTTTCCGGCCACGTCCGCGGCGGTGAGGGTGACGTGCTGGTAGCCGGTGGCCTGGGTGGAGCCGGTGATCACGCCGGTCGCGGGGTCCTGGGACAGGCCGGCCGGCAGGCCTGAGGCCCGGTACGTGATCGGTGAGGAGGCGGTGTCGGTGGCGATCACCGGCAGCAGAACCGGCGATCCCGGTCTGGCGGTCTGGTCGCAGGGCGTTGACAGCAGCAGAGGCTTGTTGGTGTAGACGGGATCACTGCCCATGCACAGATGGTCGTTGTTCGACCACGTGGTCTGCACCGGGAACGACCCGGTGGCCAGTTGCAGGTTGAACAGGCCGCCGTTGGTCCCCTCCGGGATCCAGGCGCACTTGTCGGCGTCCTCCTGGCCGGTCGGGTCGGTCCAGCCGCCGATAGCGTTGGTGTCGGTGAGCGTTTCGGCGTACTCGTGGCCGCCGATGATGCCGTAGCCGTCGAGGATGCCGCGCGGTCCCGGGTTGATCCAGTTCGTGCCGCAGTACTTGTTGTCCACCAGGTACGGCATCAGGGTGTAGGCGATGGTGCCGTACGTCGAACGCTCATAGGTGTGCCAGGCGCAGTAGCCCAGTTCCTGCCAGCTGTCCGGATCCGTGCCCTCCGGCGTGTTGATGACGTACTGCACGTTCCGGTTGGACTCCGGCGTGGTGTTCCCGAAGTGCTGCGCGGCCGCCGCGACCTCCGTGGCGATCTGCGGCTCGTTCGCGGCGTGCGGCGAGGGCGCCGCGTTGTCGACCCACACGCCGGCCAGCGTCTGCCCGGGCTGCGGGTAGGCGACGTGCGAGGCGCCGGCCGGGCAGCTGGTCGCGTTGGCCGCGATGCCCTCGCAGTACTGGGTCAGCACCGCGCTCCAACCGTCGCCGTCCGTCCCCAGTCCCTTGAAGAAGTCCTGCTGGTACGGCGCGGCACTGACGGGGTCACCAGGCAGAGTGACGTCGCCGTTCGCCCCAGCCGCCGGACTTCCCCACTGCGAGCCCCAGTAGACGAGATAGACCCGCGGCGGCCCGGTCGTCACCCCGACCGAGTCCTGACCGCCGTGGTAGTACTCCTGGAAGTTGTAGTTGTTGGGCTCCACCGCACCGGGCTTGGGCGTCGGACCACCAGTGGCGGTGCGCACCGGGGCGTGTTGCGCGTCCGGCATGGAGTGCGGATGCACCGCATTGATCTGGACCCACTTGCCGTTCACATCGGTCCACCCCAAGGCGGCCGGATGCGGGTCGGGAGCCGGCGACGACGGACCGGACGCGGCCCGCGCGGTACCCGCGCCAAGCGCGGCGACCGCCATGGCGAGCAGGGCCGCGGCAAGCCGGCTACGGCTGCCAATTCGACGTGATGACACACGGGTTCCTCTCTGCAGGACACAGATCGCAGGACACAGATCTCAGGACACAGATCTCAGGACGCCGATCTCAGGAGACGATCGAGAGTGGCGCAGTGCCATATCATATGGAACGTGTGACATTAAGCAAGAGCCCTGCGACCGGCCCGGGACAGCCTCGGCTCCGCAGTTAGTTCGGCGGTCTACGACTTCCGGCACCCGGCCGTCACGACATCGCTGAACGCAGGCGTCGATATGAAGACGGTCGCAGAAGCGGGGGCGGCTCCGGGGAGCAGCGGCGGAGGCAGAAGGCCATCATCGCCGCGTGCTCCCCACACAGGCGAAGCTTGGGTCGGCGCAGGGCTACCCCCTAGGCGAACACGGCTCCGTGTTCACGTGCGGGTGGACGTCGAGGCGCCGCCCTGCGCCGTCTCTTCGGTGGCGGCGCAGGGCGGCATCCGGGCTGCTGATCAGCTCTGGATGAAGGCGAGCAGATCAGCGTTGATGGTCTCGGCCTGCGTGGTCGGCATGCCGTGCGGGAAACCCTTGTACGTCTTCAGCGTCCCGCTCTTGAGCAGCGCGGCCGACAGCGGCGCCGAGTCCGCATAGGGCACGATCTGGTCGTCGTCGCCGTGCATCACCAGGACCGGGACCGTGATCTTCTTGAGGTCCTCGGTGAAGTCGGTCTGCGAAAACGCGACGATGCCGTCGTAGTGCGCCTTCGCGCCACCCATCATGCCTTGGCGCCACCAGTTGTCGATGATCGCCTGATCCGGCTCGACGCCGTCCCGGTTGAAGCCGTAGAACGGCTCGGACGCCAGCCAGCGGTAGAACGTCGACCGGTGCTGCGCGGTCTGTTCCTGGAACCCGTCGAAAACGCTCTTGGGCAGGCCTCCCGGGTTCGCCTCGGTCTGCAGCATCAGCGGCGGAACGGAGCTGATCAGCACACCCTTGGCCACCCGTGCCTCGCCGTGCCTGGCGATGTAGTGCGCCACCTCGCCGCCGCCGGTCGAGTGCCCGACGTGCACCGCCTCGCGCAGGTCGAGGTGTGCGGTCAGGGCGGCCAGATCGTCCGCGTAGTGGTCCATGTCGTGGCCGTCGGCGACCTGCGCGGACCGGCCGTGCCCGCGCCGGTCGTGGGCGATGACGCGGTAGCCGTGCCCCAGGAAGAACATCATCTGGGCGTCCCAGTCGTCGGACGACAGCGGCCAGCCGTGGCTGAACACGATCGGCTTTCCCGAGCCCCAGTCCTTGTAGAAGATCTCGACGCCGTCGGTGGTGCTGATCGTAGGCATTCCGGTCCTCCGCGGATTCCGCGCGGCGAGCGCCGCGACCCCACCCAGTCAACCCCGGTCTCGGTCGGGCGGCGAGCCGGGCGACACGGGAGTCCCTTCACCTGTTCAGGTGAAGGCCTGGTCACACCGGCAGGAGTATCCTTTGCAGACGTGATCATCACTGATGGCGAGCTGGTCCGGAAGAACGCCGCGTTCGCCGCCACGGGTGCTCACATCGGTCTCTCCTTCCCCACCAACGACATCCTGCGGGTACTCGGTTGCGTGGACTCCCGCGCCATCGCCCGGCACACCCTGCCGCCGAGCATTCGCGTGTCCGGTGTGGTCTACGACGTGCACACTGGTCTCATCGAGTTCGTCGACCGCGCCCCCGAGGAGTAGCGACTTGTGTATGGACTCGGGCGGTCCGCAGACCGTGGCGGCCGCGATGCCGCACACGGTCACCGGCGGCGCCGTCGACCCGATCGATCTGGCGCCGGTCGACGAGGTGGTGATCACCACGCTGGTCGACAACGTCTACGACGCACTGCTGCCCGGGGAAGACGGGATCGCCCGGGCGCCGTTCCAGGCCGGAACCGCCCAGGCACCGCAGTTCGAATCGGGCGCCACCCGGGTCGGGCTCATGGCCGAGCACGGTTTCTCCGCGCTGGTCACCGTCCGCCGCGGCGACACGACGACATCCGTGCTCTTCGACACCGGCCTGTCCCCGGACGCCATGGTCACCAACGCCGACCGGCTCGGCCTGGACCCACTCGCCGTCCACGCCGTCGTGCTCAGCCACGGACACTTCGACCACGCCGGCGGCCTGGCCGGGCTCGCTGCCCGCCGGGGAACCAGAGCCCTGCCGATGGTGGTCCACCCGCAGGTCTGGACCCGCCGCCGCCTCACCGCACCCGGCGCCGACTTCGACCTGCCGACGCTGAGCAAACGGGCCCTGACCGGCGAGGGCTTCGAAGTGATCGAACGCCGCCAGCCATCCCTGCTCGTCGACGGCTCCATCCTCATCACCGGAGAAGTCGACCGCACCACCGCCTTCGAACACGGCATGCCCCCGGCCCACCAGCGCTGGACCGGCACCGAGTGGGAACCCGACCCCCTCGTCATCGACGACCAAGCCCTCATCATCAACGTACGGGGAAAGGGACTGGTCGTCGTGACCGGCTGCGGCCACGCGGGCGCCGTGAACATCATCCGCCACGCCCAACGACTCACCGGCGTACCCCGACTCCACGCACTGCTCGGCGGCCTACACCTCGGCGGCGCCTATTTCGCCCCGAGCATCGCCCCCACCGTCCAGGCACTCACCGAACTGGCACCCGACCTGCTGGTACCCGGACACTGCACCGGCTGGCAGGCACAGCACGCCCTCGCTGCTGCCCTGTCCGACAGCTGGGTCCAGGGCAGCAGCGGCACCCGCTACAAGCTCCTCGCCGCCTGACCCGCACGCGAGTCGAGCCCTGGTGCTCGGCGGGCAACCCAAGCGTGTGGCCCGATCCGCGACGCCGGCAGCTGCTGCAGACGTCGCGGTGTCGCGCTGCGCACCGCGGCCCGGGGCGCGACCGTCAGGCGTGTCCAGGTCGAACTCCTGGACTATCGCGACCTGCACGGCGAGTACGACGCCGTGCTCAGCGTGGAGATGATCGAGGCCGTCGGACGCGAACACCGGCCCGAGTACTTCCAGACACTGGCGCGGCTGCTGGTTCCCGGCGGGCGGGTCGGGCTGCAGGCGATCACGATGCCCCACGACCGCATGCTGGCGACCGCCGGCACCCAGACCCGGATCACCAAGTACATCTTCCCCGGCGGCCCACATCGCCTTCGGCCCCCACTATGCCCAGACCCTGCGGCTGTGGCGGGAGCGGTTCCTCGGCAACGCCGGGCGGATCGGCGACCTCGGCTTCGACCAGACCTTCCGGCGGCCATTGAGGGTTGAGGCTTGTCGGCGCTCAGCTCACAACGTCTCCAGGACCGCTTGCAGCGACGTCTGCACCTCGTCGGCCAGTTTCTCGAACCGGCCGTGCAGGAACGGCCCAGCCACGCGGAGCAGACCGTTGAACTGGATCTCCGCGTTGTAGGTGATCGTGGTCGCGGCGCCGTCCGCGGCGAACCGCAGGTCGTCGGTCGCGGTGGCCTGCTTGTTGCGGCCGACGAAGACCAGCCGGGCGGGCTCCAGCCGTTCCAGGCGGTAGTCCAGTTCGCTGGTGCGGCCGTTGAAGCTCGACACGTTGCGCCAGGTGGCACCGACGTCGACAGGACCCTGATTCGTGCGCTCACAGCTGATCGTGCCGGGATCCCAGTACACGGTGTTGCCGAAGTCCGCCAGGTAGGCGACCACGGCGGTCTGGGGGCGGTTCACGCTGACCGTGCGTTGGACTTTCATATGGCTCCCTTCTACGGCGTTGGACCTCGCCGATGGGGATTCGGAGACGGAGACGTCGGCGCCTTGGTCCACGACCTCAGTCCTTCGAGCTGTCGCCGTCCCGGCTGCCCTCGGCTTCCGGCACCTTCTCCCGGTCGCTGGGGATCAGCCTGATCCCGCGGGCCAGCAAGTCGCGGCCGGTGGCCTGCAGGAGCTCGGCGGCGATCGGGCGGACCACGGTCACGTCCGTGACGTCCAGGTCCACCGCCGTGAGGGGGAAGGTGGCGGCCATTTCCTGCAGGTGGCGCCCGATGCCCTCGGCGGCCACGAAGTCCAGCTCGCCACGCAACGCGAGAATGAGCCGATCTTCCTCCACTGAGGAAGCCGATACCGGCGACCGGTGCACGCCGGGCGGCGTGAACATGTGCAGGCCCAGGCGCTCGGACGTCTCCTGCAGCGCCGCCATACCCCGCACGCTGTTGCCCCGCGCGTCCAACGGCGGGCTGAAGACGCCCAGGCCCAGCTCGCCGGGCAGGACCGCGGCGATACCGCCCCCGACGCCGCTCTTGGCCGGCAGTCCGACCCGGACCATCCACTCCCCGCTGTTGTCGTACATCCCGCAGGTCGCCATGACGGACAGCGTCGTGCGGACCGCGGCCTCATCCACCACCGGCTTGCGGGTGACCGGGTTGACGCCCATGTTGGCCAGTGTCGCCGCCATGATGGCGACATCGGTCGCGGTCACCCGCAGCGCGCACTGCCGGAAGTAGATGTCGGTCGCCTCCTGGGCCGACCGGCCCAGAACGCCTTGGGACAGGGTCAGATAGCCGAGGGCCCGGTTGCGATCTCCGGTCTCCGCCTCCGAGAGGTACACCTGCTCGTCCACCTCCAAGGTCCGGCCCGCGAACGCGGACAGGCCCTCACGGATCCTGGTGAAGCTCTCCTCAGGAGTACCGGCGATCAGCGAGGTGGCGACGATCGCCCCGGCGTTGATCAGCGCGTTCGCCGGGCGACCGGTCCCCGGCTCCAGACTGATCGCGTTGAACGGCTCCCCGCTCGGCTCGAACCCGATGTGGCGCGAGACCTCGTCCAAGCCGAGGTCGGCCAGGACGAGCGCGTAGACGAAGGGCTTGGAGACGGACTGGATCGTAAAGCTCTGCTCGACGTCGCCGGCCTCATAGACGTGGCCGTGGACGCTGACCATGCTCATGGCGAACGCCTCGGCGTTCGCCACGGCCAGCTCGGGAATGTAGTCGGCGACCCGCCCCTGCGGCGGATCGGCGGCATGCCGGCCAAGCAGCCTGACCAGCGCCGAGGTCACGGGGTCCACGGGCGCCTCCGGTCTCGATCGGTACCGCAGCCTGACTCCCCGCCAGGCTACAAAGGCCACTAAGGCGGCCGATCGCAGAGAGCCCGCCGGATGGGCCGCCCGGGTGAACGATTCGGCCTCATCCCCCTACGGACTCCTGACAAAGTGGGCTGTCTGATTTCGGCCTGCCGTTCAGAGGGGGTAGGCCACACCGGTCAACCGCTCGGATTCATGCCACAGGCGCTGCTGCGCCCCGCTGTCGCGGGCGCTGTCAATGGTCCCGACCTGCACCGGGTATCCCTTCGCCTCGAGCCTTCCACCGGGGCCGTAGTAGCTTCCGCCCGGGGCCGTCGGATCAGTGGCGGCCCCGGAGCTGCTCAGCCGGGTGCGGAGGCCGGAGTCCTCACACGTCCCGCCGGTCGGTCACGAACACCGCCGCCCCGAGGCCGACGACCGTCCAGGCGGCGAGCGCGAGGGCTGAGGCCGCGACGGACGGCGGGAGCGTCTGCGACGGCGGGCCGAAGCCGTGGTCGGCCAGGGTCTGCCACGCGGTCACAGGAAAAGCGTTGACCAGGTGCGCGGCCCACGGGGCCGTGGGGTTGCCGAGGATCTGCGGCAGCATGGTGAGCAGGGCGAGCGTGCCGCCGACGCTGCCCCCGACGTGCCGGATCACGGCCCCCACACCCAGCCCGACCAATCCCGCGACCGGGAAGATCAGGGCACTGGCGGTGACGGCACGGAACGCCCCCGCGTGCCCGATCGACACACCCACGTGCACGCTGCGCAGCTCCGCCTGGCTGACGGCGAACGCGGCGACAGCGGAGACGATCCCCGTGACCAGCAGCGTCACCGTCACGACCGTCGCCTTGGCCAACACCATCGTCCGACGGTCCGGCGCCGCGGCGAACGTGGTGCGAATCAGGCCGCTGGTGTGCTCGCCGGCCAGGCCCAGCGCCCCGAAGACCGCCGCGACCGCCAGCAGCAGCTGCCAGGTGTCCTGGTCGAAGGCCTTCGCCATCGGGTCGATGCGCGGCCAGATACTCGGATCGTTCGGCACGTTGGTGCCCGCGTTCCACGCCGAGGCGACCGCGATGGCGACCATCGCCCCGAGCAGGAGCGGGGTCGAGCGCAGCGAGAACAGCTTCAGCCGTTCGGCGGCGACGAAGCGTCGGTATCGCAGCATGTTCATACGTCCCTCCGGCGCATGACCACGACGGCCGCGCACATCGTGAGCAGCGGCCAGAGCGCGAACACCGTCCACGCGTGCGCCGGCGACGGCAGATCGGTGAACACCGTCGGCTGGAGCCCATCGGTCTGGCTCAGCCGCGACCAGGCATAGGCGACGAGCGACTGGCTGATGTCCGAACTCCCTCCGCCGCCCATCGAGTGGAACACGAGCGGCAGGAACATGAGCACGACGAAGACCGTCACGATCGACGCCGCGACGTGTCGGATCAGCGCCCCGATCGCCACGCCGACCGCCGCGGACACCCCGAGCACCAGGCCCGAGCTGAGGATCGCGGTCCCCACACCTTGGTCGGACAGCTTCAGGTGGAAACCGCGGCCGGCCATCGACGACTGCGCGACGTGATAACCGATCAGGGCTTGGAGCCAGCCGAGCATTGCCATGACGGCGGAGACGACCACGGCCTTGGCCAGCAGCACCCGACCACGGGCCGGGACGGCCGTCAGCGTGGTACGGATCTGTCCGCTGGCGTGTTCTCCGGCCACGGTGAGCGCGCCGACCGTGCCGGCCCACGCCATCAACAGCAGCCACAACGGCAGGTTGAAAGCGGCGTGATAGACGCCGAAAGTCTGCTGCATGCTCTTCGGGAACTTGGGAAACGCTGCGTAGTCGATCTGCCCGGTGTGCCAGGAGTTGTATACGGCCCCTGCCATGCCCAATCCCAACACCAGCGCTGTGGACCGCAGCGACCAGAACTTCACCCACTCGGCGGCGACGAGCCGCGGAAAGCGGGCCCTCACCGCCGGCCCCCGTCCTCGACCGGGCCGGCGGAGAACTCCACCCGGTCCGCGGTGAGCTCCATGAACGCCTCCTCCAGCGAGGCGTGCTTCGTGAAGTCGGCCAGCGGCCCGGTCGCGACCAGCCGGCCCCGGCCGACGACCACCACCTCGTCGGCGGTGTGGGTCATCTCGGCGAGCATGTGGCTGGACACCAGCACCGTGCGGCCCTCGGCGGCCAGCCGGCGGAACAGACCCCTGATCCACAGCACGCCCTCCGGGTCCAGGCCGTTGAGCGGCTCGTCGAAGATGAGCACCGGCGGGTCGCCGAGCAGCGCGGCGGCGATGCCGAGCCGCTGCTTCATGCCCAGGGAGTAGGTGCCGACCCGGCGCCGCGCGGCGCTCTCCAGCCCGACCTCGGCCAGTACCGCGCCGACGCGGGAGCGCGGCAGTCCGTTGCTCAGCGCGAGCGCGCTCAAGTGGGCCCGGCCGGAGCGGCCCTTGTGCACGTCGTCGGCGTTCAGCAGCGCCCCGACGTGCCGCAGCCCGATGCCCAGGGTGCGGAAGTCGCGGCCGTCGATGGTCGCGGTCCCGGAGGTCGGCTTGTTCAGGCCGAGCAGGATCCGCAAGGTGGTGGTCTTCCCGGCGCCGTTGGGGCCGAGGAAGCCGGTGACGCGGCCCGGTTCGGCGGTGAAGGACAGGTCGTCCACCGCGGCGACGGGGCCGAAGCGCTTGGTGAGGTTCTTGATTTCGATCACGGCCAGTACGGTCCCGCGCACCGGCCCCGCGCCGCGTCGGCTCCACACCCGACTTCCGGGCCGCCGCGTACATCAGGCGGTGTACTGCTCCGAGGTGATGCCCGGTGACCGGCGTGTTTTCTACGATCGGGGGCGTGACCCAAGCCATGCCCCGCCCGCGCCCCCCGCTCCTGCTGCGCTCGCCGGTGATCCTGACGGCGCCGATGCTCGCCGGCGCTGTCTTGGCGTTCGCGGTGCTGCTGCTCACGGCCATGAACAACGCACTGGTGCTCCCGCCGTTCGCCAGGGCGGATGCGGGCCACCTGGTGCTGATCCGACCCTGGGTCAACCTGCTGCTGGCCGTCGTCATGGCCGCGCCGCTCATGCTCGGCCGCCGCTATCCGCTGGCGATCCTGACCGTCATCCTCACCGAGGCCTTCGCGTTCGCGTCGGTCGAGGGCCGGCCCTGGCCGTTCTACCTGGCCACGTCCGTCCTGGTGGGGCGCGCGGCCGTGACGCGGGGGCGGCGGGCGTCCGCGATCGGCGCCCTGGCCGCTGTCAGTGTGTTCACTGTCGGACTCCTGCTCTCCAGGTCAGCCAGCAACGACGGATGGAGCGACATCCTCAGCGTGGTCTCGGGGATCACCTTCGTGATGGCCACGGCGTGGACCGTCGGGGATTCGTTCCGCCAGCGTCAGGACTACCGCGACTCGCTGCTCGAGTGGGAGTCCGGGCGCGCGGTGCTCGACGAACGGCTGCGGATCGCGCGCGACCTGCACGACATGGTCGCGCACAGCATCAGCGTCATCGCGTTGCAGTCCGGGGCGGCGCGGCGGGTGATCGACGTCGAGCCCGCCGGGGCGAAGGAGGCGCTGGGCGTCATCGAGGACACCAGCCGCGAGGCCCTGGCCGGGCTGCGGCGGATGCTCGGGGCGCTGCGCGAGACCGACGCCGCGGGTCCGCGCGGAAATGACGACGCGCCCGGGCTCGGCGACCTCGACCGGCTCGTCGAGGCGGCGATCGCCTCGGGCCTGCGGACGGAGGTCCTATGGGATGGGGAACGCCACCCGCTGCCGCCGGAGGTCGAGGTGTCGGCGTTCCGGATCGTGCAGGAGGCGCTGACGAACGCGGTCCGGCACGCGCGCGCCGCGTCGTGTGTGGTCACGCTGGCGTTCGGGCGGGAGGACCTGACTGTGACAGTGGTCGATGACGGCCAGGGTCCGGCCGCCGTCCCCGGCGTCCCCGGCGTCGGCTACGGTCTGCTCGGTATGCGCGAGCGGGTCGGGCTGCTGCACGGCGACTTCGCCGCCGGACCTCGGGACGGCGGCGGCTTCCGGGTCGCGGCGCGGCTGCCGTTCTACGCCGCGAGCCCGGTGGAAGCGGCGGTGGAGAAGATGACGGACGGCGGTTCGCGGTGAGCAACTACGAGGTCGAAAACTACGAGGCCGAACGCTACGAGGCCGACCACGAGGAGCCGCAGCGCCCCATCAGGGTTCTGCTGGCCGACGACCAGCCGCTGGTCCTGTCGGCGCTGCGCATGCTGCTCAACGTCACGCCCGACGTCGCCCTGGTCGGCGAGGCGGCCTCCGGGGCGCAGGCCGTGCGGATGGCCCGCGAACTGGTGCCGGACGTGGTCGTGATGGACATCCGGATGCCCGGCATGGACGGGATCGAGGCGACCGCGCTGCTCACCGGCGCCACCGGTCCGCGGGTCATCATCCTGACGACCTTCGACGAGGACGACAACATCTACCGCGCACTGCGCGCCGGCGCCTCCGGCTTCCTGGTCAAGGACATGGCCCTGGAGGAGATCCTCGGCGCGATCCGGGTGGTCGCCTCCGGCGACGCGCTGATCGCCCCGAGCGTCACCCGGCGCCTGATCGAGGAGTTCGCCGGCCGCCCCGACCCCGCCCCGCGTCCGACCCCCCAGCTGGCCGGGATCACCGACCGCGAACGCCAGGTCCTGACCCTCGTCGGCCGCGGCCTGACCAACGCGGAGATCGCCGACCGGCTCTACATCAGCGGCGCCACGGTGAAGACGCATCTGGCCCGGCTGTTCGCGAAGCTCGACGCGCATGACCGCGCGCAGCTGGTCATCGTGGCGTACGAGAGCGGGCTGGTGACGCCGTCGCGGTGACCGGCCCGGCTGCCACAGCGCCTCCAGCGTGATCGCTAGAGTCGCGCGGTAATCGGGGTATGGGGCGGGATGGGGTTCAACGGCGAGATCGTTGTCGTCCGACGCGGAGAGACGCTTGGGCCTGAGCGAGAGGGACTTCGTCCCGGATGCTTGAGCCTGCATCGGTGACCTACTTGGCGTCGAAGACCACTGCGATCTGACGGATGAAGGTGTTTCCGACGGCACAGCGCAGGAGGAAGTCGGCGACGTTCGTACGAGAGGTCGAGGGGAAAATGGGCGTCTTCTTGACGTCCTCAAGCGCGACGTTGCTGTAGCGCATGCTGTCGCCGTTGTTCAACGCTCCGGGATATCCGAGCGTCCACTTCAGATCGCTGGCCTTCAGGAGCACTTCCGAGGCGGCCTTGTCCGCATAGGTCTTCCGAAGCACGGTTCGGAACAGAGGGCCCACAAGAAATGATGCCTTGGCGAGGGAGTCACCGACTCCGAACGCAGACAGCAGGACGAAACGGTCGACGCCGGAGGTCTTGGCGGACGCGATGACCGCGCGGACCGTGTCGGTGATCAGTGTCGGGGTCTCGCCGGCCTTCTTCACCCCGAGCGTGCTGATGATCGCGTCGTGGCCCTGGGCCGCCTTCGCGATCGCGGCGGCGTCGGTGACGTCACCGGTGACGATGTGGGCGCGCGGGTCGACGGAGGAGCCGGGCCGCCTGACGAGGGCGGTGACCTGATGTCCCTCGTCGAGCGCCTTCTTGACGAACAGGACACCGGTGCGCCCGGTTGCTCCAAGGACAAGAAACTTCACGATACTTCCCTCTCTGATGAGAATATAGTCAGGATCATTTACGAATGTAGTCAGGTTAGCTGACCATGTCAAGTCGGGGATCGAAGGCCTAGCAGCGTTCAGCGCTCGACCCGCCGTTGCCATCAGTTCGGATGCATGACTATGGTAGTCATGAAAACTGACCAGTTGGGTGCCAAGCAAGCAAGCGCTGCCCGCATCCAGAGGACTGAGAGAAAAGGACCACAACCCATGATTTTGATCACCGGAGCCACCGGCACCGTCGGCTCGGAAGTCGTCAAAGCGCTCCTCCCAGCCCAGGCCGGGCACCTGCGGGTCCTCACCCGCGATCCAGGCGCGGTCTTCCCCTCCGGCGCCCAGAAGGTCGTCGCTGACGTCGGCAGCAGTAATCTGACACCCGTTCTGGACGGTGTGCGCGCGCTGTTCTCGATAACCCCCGGGCTCAACATCGCCGAACACGATCACCGGCTCGTGGCTGCGGCGCAGCGAGCGGGCGTGGAGCGGATCGTCAAGCTTTCCGTGCGGAACGTCGGGCACGACGGCGCCGACCCGATCACCGCCTTGCACCGGGCCGGCGAGGAAGCGATCCGTGACAGCGGCATCGGATGGACGTTCCTGCGTCCCACCGCGTTCATGTCCAACGCGCTCAACTGGGCGGGAATGATCGCGGCCGATCAGGTCGTGTACGCGCCGTTCGCCGCCGGACGGGCCGCCGTCGTCGACCCGGCGGACATCGCCGCGGTCGCCGCGGCCTGCCTCACCCAGGACGGCCACAACCACCGCGTCTACGAGCTCACCGGCCCCGAACCGCTCAGCCCCGCCGACCAGGTGGCGCTCCTGGGCGAGGTGCTGTGGCGCGACCTGCGCTACGTCGAAGCCGACCCGGCCGGCATGGTCGCGCAGATGGTGTCCTACGGCATGCCCGAGGAGCAGGCGCAAGCCGTCACCGAGCTGTTCCGCTCCACCCTGGAGCCGTACAACTCCGAGCCGACAGGCGATGTCGCCGCGGTCACCGGCCGCCCAGCGCACAGCTTCACCGATTGGGCGAAGGCCCACCGCGCCGAGTTCCCCTCCCCCGAGGCCGTCCAGGACGTCGCAACCATCGAGGAGTCACGATGAGCGCCTCCGGGCCCCGCGTCGACACCCACGAGATGGTTCTGATCCACCGCGTCCTCCGGCGCGAGTTCGGTCAGCTGCCCCGGCTGTTCCGTTCCGCGGCCGATGACCGGGCCCGATCCAAAGTCATCGGCGCGCATGCCCGCGAGATGTTGGACTTCCTCCACACGCACCACACTGGCGAGGACGAACTGCTCTTCCCCTTGCTGCGTGAGCGAGCTGCGCTCGACCCGGAGCTGATGGACCGGATGGACGCCCAGCACAGGCAGGTCGACGATGCTGTCAGGGCTCTCGAAGCGGAACTGCCGGCGTGGACCGCGAGCGCTGACGCCGCTGCGGGCGAGCGGATGGCGACCCGCGTCGAAGCGACGATGCCGACGCTGATCGCCCACCTGGCCGAGGAGGAGCAGAAACTGCTCCCGATCGTCTCCGTCACGGTGACGCAAAGCGAATGGGACGCGCTCGCCAAGCACGGCATGAGCGCGATTCCGCTCACGCGGCGCCTGGTCATCCTCGGCCACATCACCGAGGAGGCCAGTGACGCCGAACGGCAGAAGTTCATGCAGGTCGTACCGGCCCCGGCCCGTCTGGCCTACAAGTTGATCGGCCACCGCCAGTTCGCCCGCGAGACCATCGCGATCCGCGGCTGAGCCAATGGGGTGGTGACGGGCGACCCGACACCGCGTACCCGACACCGCGTGCCGGTCAGGCGGAAGCGTAGGGGTCGGTGATCTCGCGGAGTTGATCGAGGATCTGGTGCAGCAGCGTGAAGTTGCGGGTGCCGAGGTAGGTCTCCCACTCCGCGTAGATCTCGTCGAGCGTGGCCATGGCCACCTCGACCGCTCGCCGGCCGCGTTCCTCGATCACGATCAGCCGGGCCCGACCGTCCGTCGGGTCGGGGATCCGGCGGACGTAGCCCAGGTGTTCGAGCTGGTCAACCATCACACTGGCGCTTTGCTTGGTCATCTGCGCCTGGTCAGCGAGGTCTTTGAGGCGCGAACCGTCCGGGGCGACGCGTTGGAAGACCCGGCACTGGGCGAGCGTCCAGTCGTCGAACCCGGCATCCTGCAGGGCCCGGAAGAGCCGGTCCTCGGTGTACCGGTACGGGATGAACAGCGACACCCCTAGGTCAACCCGTTGTCCGTCGTCCATGCCGCCCTCGGCTCCGTCGCTCCAACTAGTCAGGCATCGTTACTACCGTCAGTATATGGCAGCGCTGAAAAGCGCTCCGCGGGTCACGTCAGCCGCCCTGGGTCCGGGCTCAGGATGCGAACATGGCTGACAAGCGGGCAAGCTGACGGAGGCAATGGTGACCAGGTACGCGATCGACGAACAGCACGGCACCCTCATCGCGGCCTGGGCCACCGGCGACGGCGACACCGCCACGAGCGTGGCCACTCTGCCGCCGTCCAGCCCCGCCGACCAGCGCTACGCCGTCGCGCGCGCCTTGACTGGCTTGTCGGAGGCCCTGTGGCGCACCTACACCCACCCGGCCTCGGCGGCCGGCGACGACATGGGAGACAACAGCGAAGGCTGGCGCCGCCAAAGCGAGCGGGACGCTTTCGCCAAGGTGCTGTCGGCGTTGGCGCAGCCGAATCTCCCCGAGGGCGGCATGATCGTACAGTCCTACATCGCGGTCGAGGAAGGCGCCCACCGCCTCGGCCGCGCCCTGCACGCCGTCGGCGACGATCAACTGACCGCAGCCATCACCGCTGAAGTACAGGCCGAGGTCACCGCCATCGAACAGGCCGAACTCGGCGACCTGTCCGGCCGCTCCCGGCAGGCCGTCGTCCTCACCCGTGCCGACGCCTCCCCCGTCCAGGTCGCCGCCGCCGACCGTCTGCTGCGCGACAACCCCCTGGGCTCCGATGAGCTGTTCACCGCCGTGGACCCCACCGCCGCCGCCGTGGCCGCCGCGCACTGGCTGCACGCCGCGGCCACGATCGCCGCCGAAGCCGCGAGACAGTCCATCACCGCGGCGATCGTGGAAGCCGACGACGCCCAGGTTCTGCCAGTCGCCACCCTCACCATCGTCCTGGACATGATCGAGGACGGCAGCAGCCCGTACGAGGCGGTAACCGAACTGATCCGCGACGCCATGGCGGTCGCCGAAGGAGACGTACCGGACCCGATCGGCCTGGCCGAGATGGTCGCCGAGGTACAGCAGACCGCCGACCGCATGGCCCCGGGAGACGAGGACGCGCTGGAAAGCATGCTCGCCGAGGTGCGCGCCACCCCGCTCGATCCAGCCCGGCCGGCACTGGACCTGCTGGAGGACCTGCTGGTCGGGATCGACGGATGCGCGACCCTGTACACGGAATACGCGAACGGCGGCGACACCGACGTAGACGGCCACACCACCGATGACGAGCACGCCGAAGCCCACGACGCAGCCATCCGGCAAAAGTTCCTGGCGGCAGTCCACGAACACGCCACCGCACATGCCGACCGGATGTTGTAGTCACGCTGTCACCCGGCAGTGACGGCCGACCGCTGGCCGCGTCACCCAAGCGGGCGGACGACTGGAGTCCGGGCCCACCTGGACGGCCGCCCCGATCGGTGGCTCGCGCTCGCGGACCTCATCACGGCAGATCCCGACACCTCGGACGAGGATCTCATCGCCGGCTTTGACTGCTAGTGCGTTGACCGCGATGGATTGCCGGGTCGGTGACATCAAAGCCGCCTGGCCTCATCCTCGGTAGTGGTGGGAGCGTTGCCGAGGGTGGGGTTCGTGATGGCAGAGCCGGTTCGAGCACGGCGATTGACCGATCAAGAGGGCCGGCGGTTGCTGCAGATCGTGCGGCGTGGCCGGCATGATGCGGTGACGGTCCGCCGGGCTCTGATCATCATGGCGTCGGTGTCGGGGACCACGCCGGTCACGATCGCCCGGCTGGTCGCAGCCCATGAGGACACCGTCCGGGACGTGATTCACGCCTTCAACGACAAGGGCCTGGCCGCGCTTGACCCCAAGTGGGCAGGAGGCCGTCCCCGCCGGATCACAGAGGAGGACATCGCGTTCATCATCGAGACGGCCAGGACCCGACCGGAGAAGCTGGGACGTCCGTTCACCCACTGGAGCGTGCGCAAACTCGCCGCCTACCTCGGCGCCAACAACACCCGAACGGTGGCAATCGGCCGGGAACGGCTGCGACGCCTCCTTCACGAGCACAAGATCTCCTTTCAACGCACGAGGACATGGAAGGAGTCCAAGGACCCGGACAAGGATGCCAAGCTCGACCGGATCGAGGAGGTCACCACCTCGTTCCCGGACCGCTGTTTCGCGTTCGACCAGTTCGGGCCACTGTCGATCCGCCCGACTCACGGCACGTCCTGGGCACCGCGGGCCAAGCCGGACCGGCTGCCTGCGACCTACCATCGCACCCACGGCGTCCGCTACTTCCACGGCTGCTACTCGTTCGGCGAGGACCTGTTATGGGGTGTGAACCGCCGCCGCAAGGGCGGCGACCACTCCCTGACCGCACTCAAGTCGATCCGGGCAGCCCGTCCCGACGGCGAACCGATCTTCGTCATCATGGACAACCTGTCGGCGAACAAGACCCCGAAGATCCGGACCTGGGCCGGTCGTCACCAGGTCGAGCTGTGTCTGACCCCGACCAGCGCGTCCTGGGCAAATCCCATCGAGGCCCAGTTCGGGCCGCTACGCGCCTTCGTGATGGGCGACTCGGACCATCCGAACCACACCGTGCTGGCCCGCAAGCTCCAGGCCTACCTGCGCTGGCGCAACACCAACAACCGCCATCCCGACGTTCTGGCCGCCCAACGCAAGGAACGCGCCCGAGTACGCAGCGAGAAAGGCATCCGCTGGGGTGGACGGCCCCTGGCCGCCGCAGCGTGAGGCTGGCCGCGATCCGGTAGTCGCTCACGGGGCAACGCATCAACTGACCTTGTCGAGCCAGAAGCGGAAGTGGCTGCTGAAGGGTTCCGCGCAGGTACGCAACGCGGTCTGGAGCCAGTCGGCTGACGCGGCGGCCTGCGCGATGACGTCGGGCGGATAGGAGTATCGGACCTGGTGGTCAGCGAACTCGTCCTCGTCGTCGACGAAGATATCGCCCCCATCGCGGACACGGCAGACGTCGAGGTCAAGGTCGATCATGGTGACCTCGCCGGGGTTCGGCCACTGGGATGGCGTGGTGACGTCGCAGTAAGCGTCCAACCGCTGGGGCGCGTCCAGGAATAGCGCGGTCCACCACGCATAGCGGGGGATGAGCTTGACCCTGGCTTCTTTCGAGTCATAGACGGGTCCCTCGTCACCCTTGCTGTGGACGGTGCCGGCCGGCATGCCGAGCCAGACGCCGTGGTCGTCCTCCCCGAGCCGGAACATGGTGCAATGCCAATGCAGGCTGCCGTCGTACTTGCGGGCGGAGAAGAGAACCTCGGCGGCGTTCATGGCCAGCACGCTACCGCTAAGGCCGAGTCTCGCAGTCAGGAGCCGGAACTGCCTCTAGGCCTACCCGGCAAAGGATCGCGGTCACCGCACTAGCCAGGGCCCATTAGCGTTCCACTGAAGGTAGGGGAGGATTCCGTTGGCCAAGACCGATGCAGAAAAGGCATGGCGTGACTACCGTGACGCGCTCGCCAGGCTCGACACCGCTCAGCGGCGGCTCCAGCAGATCGAACACAGCAAGCTGATTGATCTACTGCGGCAGAAGTTGAAGGGTCTCGACGCGGAAGAGCGCTCGGCCTTCACGTTCGTCCGCAGCAATGCGGACATGTGGCCCCAACTGGCTATCGAGCTCTTCCCGGAGTTGGTGCGCCGCGTCTCCGGCCCGCATTGGCGTGGCGTCCGCGATAGGTGGGTGCTGCTGCACGTCGGGCCGCACGCGCTCAAGCCCCTGGTCGCTGAACACATGTCTGCTGTTCTGGCGGATCCGGAGGCCGATAGCGGAGAATATTGGGGACTTCTCGATCTCCTCTACTATGCCCGGTTCGATGACCTGATGGAGCAGCTGATCCAGGCGGCGTTGGCGTCTGAAGACGAAGACATCCGCGACGCGGGAATGGACTGGAAAATGACGTTGGAACGCAGCGGTATCTGAACTGCCACACCGGAATGCGCCGACGACACCGAAAACGGCACCGACAGCCGCCACCTCGCCCGAGGACAAGGTGGCGGCGCGCTCAGGCAGTCCCGGGGCTAGCCCAACGAGCTGGCAGCGTCGCGGATGACGTCGAGTACAGCCTTGGGCTGCGAAAGCATCGCGACGTGGCTGCTGTCGAGGCTGACGGTCTTGGCCTTCATGCGTTCGGCGGCGGCGCGCTCCAGGTCCGGGTTCACGGTCTGGTCCTGGTCGCCCACGATGTACCAGCTCGGCTTCGTGCGCCACGCGGTGCCGGGCACCTGCTGGTCGAAGATGTCTGCGATCGGCACGGCGCCGGTCGCCAGGACGAGCTTCTGCTCCTCCGGCGGCAGGTCGCCGCAGAAGTAGCCGATACCCGACTCCTTGAGCCAGACGCGGTTGTCGGCGACCTCGATGTGCTCGAAGATCGGCGTGGGCCCGTACTTGTCCTGTTGCTGCTGCGAGGTCTCGTCCTCGTCGGGGGCGAGGGCACAGATGTAGACCAGGGCGCCGACGCGGTCGTGCGTGCCGGCCTTGGTGATCAGCGTGCCACCGTAGGAGTGACCCACGAGCACGACGGGGCCGGGCACGTGGTTGATGGCGCGGGTGACGCATGCGACGTCGCCTTCGAGTGAGTCGAGCCCGTGCTGCGAGGCGAGGACTTCGTGGCCCTCGGCCTGGAGCGTGGGGATGAGCTTGGCGAAGCACGAGCCGTCGGCCCACAGACCGTGAGCGAACACGATGCTAGCCTTGCCGGCCATTGTTATCTCCTTCGTCGTCACTCTAAGTGAGAGATCCGCTTATTGGACCGCCAATGCCCCAGTTTGCATCGTAACGACGGATGCCGCTTGCCGGGAGCTGCCCTAAGCGTGAAGAGCCTGTTCAATGGACACCCTGGGTAGCGGTCGCCGGCCCCTCATCCATTTAGGTGAGCCCGCCCGCACAGAGGCGCACGCCTGCCTCGAAGCGGGCGCCGGGCACGAAAAGATCATCATCACCGTCTGCGGGGTATCACAGCGCACTGTCAACATCAACCACAGGAGGAGCCCGATGGAGAGCCCGATCGAGGTAGTGCGCAGGTTCTGCGCAGCGTGGTCGGACAACACCGGGGCCGCCGAGCTGGCGGCTTTCTTCACCGAGGATGCCACTTACCACAACATTCCACTGGCGCCGATCACCGGCCGACAGGCCATCGCCGACTCCATCGCCTCGTTCATCCGCCCCGGCCCACCCGGCATCGAGCAGATCGAGTTCAACGTCGTCAACATCGCGGCCGACGGACCGATCGTGATGACGGAGCGGGTGGACGTCTTCAGGCTCTCCGACAAATCGTTCGAACTGCCGGTCATGGGGACCTTCGAGGTGGTCGACGGCAAGATCGCAGCCTGGCGCGACTACTTCGACATGAACCAGTTCACCAGCCGGATGGGATAAGCCGGACCTCCTCAACGCTCGATTTCACATGGCGGATCTGCCGCACTGACCAGCCGGTTCAGGATGGCAGATCTCGTATGCCAGCGAGCTGGCGTGCGACGGCCGACTGGTCGGCCTCGCCCAGCACATCATCAGAGAGCAACGACGCACTCGCTGCCTACACCGGCATGTGGAACGACATGGCGAACGCCTCGCACACAGCGAACTGGCGAGACACTTCCCTCACCAATCACGCGACCGGCGAGGCACTGGCAGAGATTCTCAGCGGGCTGTATTCAATGAGTCAGCAGGGTTGGGTATCGCATGGCGCGCCCGTCCTACGTCCGCGCATCACCAGTTCGAAAGGGTCATCGAAGCCCATGTCGAGCTGGCAAACGGGGTCTGGCGCATGACCTACTACGCCGTCACCGCCGCCGGGGTACAGGACCGGGGGCGGTGCCCGGGCACCGCTGACGCGGCTACGCCGGCCGGCCGACTGGGTCGCGGAGAAGCCGCGGCTAAGACTGGAGATCGTCGAACACAGCGACGGCATGTCAGGGTTCGTGGTTCTGCCGCTCAGGTGGGTGGTGGAGCAGACTCACGCCTGGATCGTCCGGCAGCGCAGGCGCGTCCGGGACTACGAGCGGCTCCCCGAAAGCCACAAGGCCATGGCCCGTTGATCGATGGCGCTGGTCAGGATCCGACACCTGGCCCGGACCCCGCAGCGGTGAGCACCGCGAACCAGCACAGCGGCTGACACCGTAGGCGACGGCGTCGATATCAGCGCTCAGGGGACGACTCCCCTGTTCTCCTGGGTCGGGCGGCGCGGTCCGGGGTGAAAGAATGGACCGCGCCGGCCGGTGTCGGTCGTCAGCTGGTCGGCGGTTAGTGGCGCGGGTTGATCCGGCCGGTGAGGAGGTTGGGGTCCTTCTGGGTGACGTAGGCGGCGGAAGCGACGTAGAAGGTGTTGCCGCGCACGGCGACCGACGTCGGGTTCGACAGGCCGTCCTGGGCGGTCAGCACGATGGTGTGGGAGCCGTCCGGTCGCACCAGCGCTACTTCGTTGGACGGGTTGAGGGTGGCGAGCAGGCGGTCGTCGTGACCGATGAACTCGAAGTCATCGATTCCGCCGAGGCCGGTGGCGGCGATCTGGGGGGTGCCGGCGCGGCCGCGGTCACCGATCGGGTAGCGGACGATGGTGCCCTTGTCCAGGTTGGAGGCCCAGACCGCGCCGTTGTGGACTTTCAGGCCGTTGGCGCCGAGGAAGCCCGTGGACGCCAGCTCCGGTCCGGACGCCCAGACTGTTGCCGGGCCGCCGACAGCCGGAATGCGCCAGATGACGCCGAGGACCGAGTCGGTGACGTAGAAGTCGCCGGTGGTCTCGTCCCTGGCCAGCCCGTTGGGAAGCCCATTGCCGGGCAGGGCCGCGATCCGCTCCGGGGTGTCTCCGGGTCGGACCCGCCAAAGGCCCGTCAGGTCGTCGGTGCCGGTAGCCTCCAGGACGTAGAACGTGCCGTCCTCGGTGCGGACCAGTCCGGTGGACAGGGCGAAGTGCAGGACCGGGGTGTTGACGCCACCGTCGGCCGGTCCGGGGAGCGTGGCCAGGACACTGACCTTTCCGTCCCGGCCGATCCGGGCGATCTGCCGGGCGGCGGAGAACGACAGGTCCACCGCGCCGCCGCGGTCCAGGGTGATGTTCTCCGGCATCTGGCCGGCGGCCAGGTTGAAGTGGTCGGCGATGCGCACCGAGGACACCGGCGGACTAGAGGCCATCGCCGAACCGGAGACGATGACCGACACGGCGGTCGCGGCAACCGCGGCGGCCACGAGGTTTCGTATATTCCTGCGGGTGTTGAGCACGGTGGTTCCATTTCCTTGACGGGACGGACGGTTGTTCCGGGAGCAACTCTGCGGTGGTCCCGCCGAGGCAACCAGCCTCGGCCTTGCCTATCCCTGGCCGGGATAGGCTGTGGGAGCTCGCCATCCTGTGGGCCGACCACCAGGTGCGGGCCTGCGACGTCGCGGACTACGTCCTAGCCACCGCCGCACCCGGCTCACCGTCGGAGAGCGCGCTGCGCCTGCTGGCCCAGGCCACCGGGGACTATGTCAGGATTCTGCAGCCGGTATGACCGATAACGTCTCGGCAGCCATTGGTGCCGGTTACGACAGCTTGTCCCAAGTTGAGGAACATCGCGTTTGACGCCAACCACGTTTCAGGCATCGTAAGCGCCCCGCCGGAATCGCCGCGGTCGCCGCGATGCTGGCGGTCCATCGCCATCCAACTGTCCGGCGCCCGGATCAGTTCGAATCGGCGGCTTTGAAGCACAGTTCACCAGTCACATTGACCAGCTCCAGATCATCGCGGATGGCGTTTCCAAGAAGGTCGACGACGAGCACGCGGTGGTCGCAGCCTCGCCAAGTGGACATGCGGCGAGAACCACCGAGCTCAGCGGATCCAGATAGGTGTGGCCAGCTGTGCCCCGCCTGGACCGGCTACTCGCCGGTTTGCTGCTGAGCGTCGTAGCCTTCGACGAACAGCAATCGGCGGCGCAGAGCCTTGCTCGCCAGGGCACGGGCCGGGGCGTATTCCACAGAGTCGTACCAGGTTCTGAGCGTGGCCATATCGGCGAACTCGATGACGACAAGCCTCCGGTTGCCGGACCACTCCCCCTCCGCGGCGGTCGGCGACGCGGCCAGGACGAGATAGCGGCCGCCGAAGTGGCCGACAGCCGCGCGCGCCAGCCGGACGTATTCCCTCGCCGCCTCCCGGTCGATGGTTTCGACCTCTGTGATGCTGTATGCGGGCATGGGAAGCTCCTTCCCGATCGAGGTCTATGAAGCGTCTTCGGCGAGGATGCGGTCGCGAGCGGCGTTGAGCGCCGCGGTCACAGCGTCTGCGGGCCGGTTGAAGCTGGCGAACGGCGCCGACGGGACACCGGTGCGGGCCTCTTCGCCGTGCTTGCGACCGAAGCCGCTGTCGCCGCGGCCGCCAAACGGCAATGCGGAGCATCGAGGTCATGGCCATCGCGTGGATCACGATGGCCGCCGGGTGTGGCCAAGGGGAAGTTCCACGGGCCGATCACACCGAGCACACCGTAGGGCAGGTGCTCGATCCAGGCACGCTGGTTGGCCGCGCTCGGCGGTACCTAGACGTCTCGGCGGCCGAGCACCGCCGAGTTCCCACCACGGGCCGGCGGCTGCGCGAGCACCGGCCAGTGTAACCATCTCTGCTCCCTGCTATGCCATGTGCTTGTCGAACCAGTCGAGCATCGGAGCCGGGCGACGCTGGAACTCCAGGTATCCGTCGAACCTGGCCGTGGTGCCCTCGATCCAGGTGAGCCTCTTGTCTGCGACGGGGATGTTGTCGAACATCGTCTGGACGTCGCTGGGCTCTGTGAGTACGTCGTCGCGCACCTGATAGAGGAATGTCGGTACGCGCACGCTCTTCGCCCAGCTCGGCGCGTCGCGTTCGGCGAAGCCCATGCTGGTCCGCCGGATGATCTTCTGCTCGAACTCGTCGATGCGGTCGGCGAGCCCGAGCATACCGAGGCGGCGTTGCACGATGGTGCGGGCCGTCACCGGCTGCGGCGCGACGAGCGCCCGCACGCCGTCGAACGCGTGCGGGAACTGCGTCATGGCCGCGAACGTGGAGCTCGCGCCCATGCATCGGCTGAACAGGCCGATCGTCAGGTCGCGGGTCTCGGGGCGGACCCGGGCAAAAGCGAGCGAGCCGACGACGTCGCGCGCCTCGTAGATGCCGCTGGAGGTGATCCCGCCGTTCGCGCCGCCGCTGTGGCCGTGATTGCGCAGGTCGTAGGCGAGCACGTGGTAGCCGGCGTCGTGCAGGATCCGGTAGTCGGGCACAAAGTCGACCTCGAACCCGTTGCCGCTGGCGGCCCACTCGGTGTGCCACGGCTCCAGGTGCGCGGGGAGGCCGGCGCGGTTGAAGCCCATCGGATGGTTCGCGATGATCAGCTTGTCCGAGCCCGGGGCTGGGATGTACCAGCCTTCGAGCGGGACTCCGTCGTGGGACGGGAAGCTGACGCGCTCGTAGTCGAGTCCGTAGTCGCCGGGCGTGTGCAAGATCGGCGAGCGACGCTGGAAGCTGAAGCCGTCGGCGAACCTTTCCAGGATCTGCTGGGCCTGGGCCTCGGAGAGCGTGGTCGGAGTATCGGTGGCGGGCATTGGCCGGTTCCTCTCCTACTGAGCCTGAACGGCCGGCTTGAGTGTGTCCTGGCACCACTGGCGGAAGCTCGTCGGCGTGCTGGTCAGCGGTGTGCGGATCGCGGCGTTGTCGAGCCCCGCGTTCTTGGCGGACATCATGTCCGTCATGGCCTGGGCCATCGCTTGGCTCATGCCGCGTCCGGCGAGGTTCGCGGTGAACGTCTCGAACGGGATCCGCTGGTAGCGCACCGGGGTGCCCAGCACCTCGGAGATGATCCGCGCCATGTCGTTGTAGGACAGGTCCTCGGGGCCGAGCAGCGGCTGCTCGGCCACCCCGTCCCATGTCTCATCGAGTAACAACCGGGCTGCGGTCGCGGCGATGTCACGGGTGGCGACCGACGGGAGTCCGCGGTCGGCGTCGATCGGTCCGAAGAACATGCCGCTGTTCTTGATCGGGGAGGCCTGCCACAGCAGGTTGTCCATGAACGAGGGCATCGTCAGAGCGCGGTAGGCGACGCCGCTGCCCGCGATCAGATCGTCCATCGCCAGGGTCGCGGTGACGTGGCCGGCCTTGTCGGCGACGTCTGTACCGCGGCCAAGGGCCGAGACACCGACGACGCGGCGCACCCCGTGGCGTTCGAACGCCGCCACGGCGGGGCGAGCGAAACCGACGTAGGCCTCCTCGACGCTGGCAGCCTCATCGTCCGGCGGCACCAGCCAGAACACCGCGTCGGCGTCCTTGAACGCCCGGTCGAGCACCGCGGCGTCGCCGTGTGAGCCTTCGACGACCTCGACGCGCCGACGTACCTGCTCGGGCAGCCGGGCCGGATCGCGCACGATGACGCGTACCGGCTGGGCATCGGCTCCGTCGAGGACGTCGGCCAGGACCTGGCGGCCGATCTGGCCGGTCGGTGTGGTGATGACGATCATGATTGCTCCTGGCTTCGTAGCTGTCATCTCCACAGTGCGCGCCGACACGTGTGCCCGTCCAAGACGTATTCCTGAACGCAATGCGTATCACTTATGACAGCAGATCAAAGCTGCCTTGCGGCGGAGCATCTGCTACCGTCGAAGGGTGTCTGACAGACCGTTCGCCGCCGCGGACGATCTGGGTCTGCGAGCCGTTCGGCTGTTCGTCGCGGTCGCCGAGGCCCGGCATTTCGGCCGTGCGGCAGCCGAGTTGCTCGTCTCCCAGCCGTACCTGAGCCAGCAGATCCGCGCTCTGGAGCAGCGACTGGGCGTGCGCCTGCTCGACCGCAGCCCGCGGGGCACCAGCCTGACCGAGGCCGGTGAGGTGTTCCTGCCCCGGGCCAGAGCGCTGTTGCGCTCGGCGGTTCAGGCCGAGGCGGCGGCGCGCGCGGCAGCCACGCCGAGCCGCATTACCATCGGCCACACCAGGCACATCGACGTCGAGGCCGCAGTGCGCGAACTGCGCAGACTCCACCCCGATGCCGAGGTGCACGTCATAGACCTGAATTGGAACGAGCCGCGCGAGGCTTTGCTGGAGCACCGGGTGGACGCTGTGGTGGCCCGCTTCCCGCTGACCACCGACGCGTTGGATGTCACCGTCCTGTACGACGAGCCGCGCGAACTGCTCGTCCCCCTGGACCATCGGCTCGCCGGCAAGGAGTCGGCCGCGCTGTCCGATATCGCTGACGAGCCTCTCCCGAAGCTGCCGGACCCGGCGTGGAACGCCTTCTGGCGTATCGACCCCCGCCCCGACGGCAGCCACGCACCCGACGGCCCGGCGATCGAAGTCCTGGAGGACAAGCTCGAACTGATCGCCGCCGGGCAGGCCGTCGCCATCGTCGCCGCCGGGTTCCGCGGCGTCCGGCCGGACCTCACGACCGTCCCGCTGCCCGATATCGAACCGAGCCACGTCGTCCTTGCAACTCGCACAGGCGACCGCAATCGGCTCGTCGAGGCTTTCCGCAAATGTACTCGGCGCAACCTGACCGGGCCGCCGCTTCCTGCGTCATCGCCGGAGGTACCGCCGACGAGCTGATCAGGTCGCGAAGGCGGCCAGGCCGGTGGCAAGCAGCTGCGCCGCGCGGCGGACCTCGGCCGTGACTTCGTCGCGCACCTGCGCCGGGTTCCGCTGCCCGTTCAGGTGTGCGCAGGAGGAGTTGACCTGGACGCTCCACAGGCCCACCAGCGCGGTCGCAGCGATCTGCGGCTCGGGATCGGCCGGGGTCAGCCCGACCCTCGCGGCCAGCGCCTCGCAGGCCGTGTCGGTCATCCGGGCGAGCATGTTGCGGTGGTGCGCCCGCAGCGCCGGGGTGTCGCGGACCATGGCCTCGAAGCGCTGCACGGCCGCGGCGGCCCACACCTGGTCGTCCTGCGCTTCGAGCCAGGCGATCAGGTTGTCCAGCTCGCCGGCCAGGATCCGTACCATGGCCTCGACCGGTGTGGTGCCCGGATCGGCCAGCCCGGCCCGCAGCTCGGCGAGCCGGTCGGCGGGTAGGTCCAGGACCAGGGATTCCTTGGTCGGGAAATGGTTGAACACGGTGGTCGGCGACACCCCGCACACGCGGGCGATCTCCACGACGGTCACGGCGTCGAACCCGCGTTCCAGGAACATCTCGACGGCGGTGTCGACCAGCAGTTGGCGGGTCGCCAGCTTGCGGCGCTCTCTGCGCCCGGCAACCGGGCGCGCCTCGGCACCCGGTGCCCGCAGCGCACTCCAGTCCACCGTATGGGAGCTCATGGGCCCTCAGGATAGTCACCTTGCGCGATCACGATGAAGGCCTAGAGTTGTAGTGACACCACTTTTGGTGGCCTGTTCGCACCAGAATGGAGTGTTTCATGCCGGACCTCGAGCGCAACAAGCAAGTCGTCGTCGACTACTACCAGACAGCGTTCGGCGGAAACCCGCAGAAGGCGATCACCGACCACTTCGGGCCCCGATACGTCCAGCACAACCCCGACGCCCAGGACGGACCGGAGGCCTTCATCGGATTCGTGACCTGGCTCCGAGGCGAGTACCCGAACCTGCAGCTCGACATCAAGCGTGTGATCGCCGAGGGCGACCTGGTCGCCACCCACTCCCACCTCGACCTGGAACCCGGCACGGACAACCCCGGGCGCGCCCTGGCCGACTTCTTCCGCCTCGAGGACGGCAAGGTCGTCGAGCACTGGGACGTCATCCAGGAGGTGCCGAAGACCTCCGCGAACGACAACGGGATGTTCTGATGCCGACCGACGTTCCAGCCCGGACGCCGGCACAGACCGTACGGTTGCAATATCTGGCCTCGGCCACCGGCGACATGGAGCTGTGGCGCCAGGTGGTCGCCCCGGACGTGGAATGGACCGAGGCCGCCGGATTCCCGCTGGCCGGCACCTACCGCACCCCCGAGGGCACGATCAGCGGCGTGTTCGAACGGTTGGCCGCCGAGTGGGACGGCTGGACCACCCACGACGACACCTACGTCGTCGACGGCGAACGCGTCGTCGTCCTCGCCCGCTACACCGCCCGCAACAAGGCCACCGGCAAGGACATGGTCGCCCGCGTCGCGCACTCCTTCATCGTGCGCGACTCGCAGATCGTCCGGATGGAGCAGATCGTGGACTCCGCCTCCGTACGCGCGGCCATGACTGACACCTGACGCCACAGGCGCAGCCCGCACTGCATATCAGCCATCAGTCCCGAACCAGGCCACACGACCACGGCGACAAGCCACAAGGCGTGCACGGCGCGACGTCCATACGTGTTCCGTGGCGGCGCCCTTCCCGGTACTTCGCCTGTGACAAACGGGTGATGTTTGCTTTCCCGGTCTCGGGTTATCGGCATCTGTTACGTCGCGCGGGCAGTCCGCCCTCACATCACCCGAGCAGGTCGACCGTGAACCGGCTCGGTAGACGCCCACAGGGCACATGGCACGAAAGGGTCGCACAAGCAGTGGATCGGCCGCTCCTTCAGGATGTGTACGAGGTACTGGAACGTGCCGGTTTCTGGATCCACGACAGCCGAGGGCTGACGATCGAACCGATGCCCGGGGCGGTGCGGGTCCACTGGTGCCCCGACTACACCCTGCTGCGCCCGGCGATCAACCTCGGACACAACGGGCGGGGTGACGTGCCCTACGGCTATGGCCAGGGCATCAAGGCCATCATGGCCGCCGCGGTGACGGCAGTGTTGGAGCAGGCCGGCTACCGTGTCCAGGCCCACGACTCCGAACTCCTGGTCAGCACGAGCGGCAAGGCGGAGCTAAGCTCACCGAACTCGGACTGAAACGGTCCGGTCCCCCGATGAAGAGCGCCGCCGACTGGCCGCAGCGGCGAGCTCAGTGAGGAAATGCTGGGATCTGGACGCCGACCTGGCCGAACGTCCTGGACCGGCCTGGAACACCCGAAGAACCCCGCTGAACACATGCTCAGGCATCCGTCCAGCGCGGCTCCGTCATCGCACCACCAGCGAGTCGACGACATCGGTCCAGCGGCCGCGCCGTCCGTAGACTGCGCGTTGCCGGTCGGCCACCGTGCCGCGTTCCCAAAACCGGCGTAGCAGCCGGTCTGCGAGTTGCTCGTCTCCGGCGGCGGCAAGACCGGGCCGGCTGCGGTGCACCAGCCGGCTCAGCAGGGTCCCCGAAGGTAGGAGCGCACCCGTGTCCGGATCGTGGGCCCAGGCGCGGAGTCCATCCATCGCGACCCAGCGGTGGAACTTCTCCAAGCGGGAGCCGTGCATGTCCGGCCATGGCCGCCCGTCGCGCGCCTCGGCCAGAAGGGTTGTGGCCAAGCCGCGCAGGAGCACCGCGTACAGCAGAACAAGGTCGAGGTCCGGGTTGGCGTCGGCGATGCGGATCTCCAGCGTGGGGCAGTGCTCGGACGGCCGGGAATACCAGTAGATCATCTTGCGGTCCAGGAGCGGGCCGTCCGTGGTCAGGCTGTCAGCCATCCGCTCGTAGGCCGCCTCGTCGAGCATCGGGGCCGGTTCCACGGTCGGCAGGGCCTTGACGTCGAAATAGCGCCAGCTCGAGCAGTGCCGGTCCTGTTGGGCGGCGAACGGTGAGTTCACGCAGAGTGCCTGAAGGACAGGCAGCCACGGCCGTAGGTGATTTCCCAGCAGGATCGCCTCCTCGCGCGGCAAAGTGCCCACGTGCACGTGACATCCGCTTATCTCGCTGCTTATCCCGGCGGTGTAGCGTTCCGCGATGAGTTCGTACCGTGCGTCAGCAGTGATCGGCAGCGGGCGACGGGTAAGCACTGCGCTGGCCGCGGCCACAAGTAGGCATCCTGCGGCCGCCGAGGCTGCAGCACCGATCTGTCGTGCCCGCACCAACTCGGATCGCAACTGCTCGGCGCTCATGCAGGGCTCGGTGGTGAACTCCACCTGTGTGGCGTAGAACTCGCGCTGGGCATGCTCGCCGAGCTGAGGGCGGGCCTTGTCCAACACTTCGGCCGCTCGGGGCGCCGTGAAGCGCGTACTCATATCGGCGAGCACGAACTCCTCCTCCACGCCGAAGCTGAGTATCTCGTCGATGGTGACATCCGTCTTCATATCCGCCTCGCAGGCGCGTCCGAGAGCGGTTTTCGCAGCGAACTCTGCGATCGCTCCCAACAGCCGAGCAGGTGCGTGCCCAGCCGGTCGTCGACCAGGGCACTCGCCGCGAGCCCGAACGCGATGTCCGCCTCCAACTCCGGCTCGTCGCGGATCAGGGTGTCGATGACCCCGTGCCGGATGAGTTGTTCGTGCACTGCGTCGGCCTCGATGTGCTCGCGGTAGAAGCGCGTGCCGTCGGCGCCGGCGCCCAGGGCGGCGAAGGCCTCGGCCAGCCGCCGGGAACCCGGGGAGGATGTGATCTCCACGCGGGCGAACTGACCGACCAGCGCGCCGCGGTGGACGCTGTGCAGTCCGAACAGGGACATGAGGTTCACGACGGCGAGGCTGTGGCCGGTGGCGGCGTCGACATAGGCGCCGTAGTCGGGGTCGAGACCGAAGTCGGCCATCATCTCGCCGAACAGGCGGGAGTGCACCGCTTCCGGCCGGCCGGCGCCGTACTCGTCGTACTCCACCGCGACCAGCGCGGCTTGCGCCGCGCCGTGCAGGCGCGGGATGACCCACGCCTGGGGGTCGGCTTCCTTCAGGTGGTACAGCGACCGGTGCACGAGGTACTCACGAGCCTGCCAGCGCTCGCCTTGGCGTAGCAGATAGTGGGAGACGCCTGTGCCGTGAAGCGGCTCGATGAGCATGCCTTCGATCTGCTCATCGGCCGAAGGCACGTTGGGCAGTTCCTCCTCGATCCCGTCGAGGAACACCTTCTCCAGGTGTGCGCGTGCCGCCAGTAGACCCGGGTCCCATTCCCAACGCCAGGCCGCGGGGACGTCGGTGAAGCCTCGATAGTGCAGCTCGTAGCAGATGTAGAGCGCGAGCTGCAGGTCTTCGTCCAGCCAGTCTCCCGTTGCTGGAGGTAGTTTCACATCGGCTTCGGGGCCAGCCCCCAGCAGCGTCACCAGGGCCTCTGTCACCGGTCCCCGGGGCTCGGGCAACCGAATCGGAGCCAGCGTTCTGACACCCATGGAGACCTCCCCTACTGCGAGTGTTCGACTGGACGATGACAGCGATGACTGGTGTCACAGAACGGGTAGCTACGGCTGCGCCGACATGCACACAAAGCCACCATCGGGCGGTAGCTGACGACGACCCGGCCGTCGCCCAAGCGGACGGCGACGGGGCCTTCGACGAGGATCGGACCGGCTCGCTCCGCCATCACCACTCTGATCGGTTCAGACGCGGACACCGCGAATCACCACCATCTCTTCGTGACGTTCGCCTTCAGTGAGCAGCCCACGACGTTCCAGCCATCGGGCGCGCGAACGCGTGATGGGTCCGAACTCCTGGCGGGTCCGGCTGAGGGTCTCCACAGCGAGACCGGCTCGTGTCAGGCGACGCACCGTCTCGGCCACGTCGGCCAGCGAGGAATGAACAAGGAGGAGAACACCGGCGGGCTTGAGTACCCCTGGTGCCTCCGCGCAGATGCGGTCCAGCCACAGCCGCCCGCTGGGACCCGCGTCCCAAGCGCGGGCTGGTCCTCGTGTGGGCAGGTCCGGCGATGGCACGTAGGGCGGGTTCGACACCACGACATCGAACAGGTCTCCCCGTACCGCTTCCAGCAAGTCGCCCTTTCGGACACGGATGAGCCGGCGGTGGAGCATTCCGTTCAGCCAGGCCGTCGCCACGGCCCGCCGCGAGATGTCGACCGCGGTGATCCGGACACCGCGCCGCGCGGCGACGGCGACCGCCCCGCTGCCGGTTCCGAGGTCCAGGAGGCGACCGCCGCGCGTCATCGGCTCCCGCCGCAGCGCATCGGCGAGCAACTCGGTGTCGGTCCGAGGCCGGTACACGCCCGGCGGCACAATCAGGAAAGTCATGATTCGCCCTTCCCCTTCAGGCCCCTTCATGTGGGGTCAAGCCGCCGTGTGCCCCATGATCGCGGCAGCAAACGCTCACGAAGAGCGAGCGAGGGTCGTTTTGACCGGGGCGCCTCCGAGGAGGCTGCGCGGGCCGGTCACCGGCGTGCCTCCGAGGCACCAGGGCCGATCGCAGCGAGGCACCGCGCACGCCGACCGACCGTTTGTGCCGATTGATCCAGGGCACCCGGCCCCGACGACGAGATGCGAAGCACCACCGAAGGAGCGACCCCATGGCAGTCGGCCCGGCGACCGCAGGCAGCGGAGTAGAGCGTGGAGACCTCAAGAACGAACACCTCGAGAACTCCCGAGCCCACCCCGCCGAAGACCTGCTCACCACCGACCAGGGCGTGCGGATCGACGACACCGACAACTCGCTGCGGGTCGGCGAGCGCGGTCCGACGCTGCTGGAGGACTTCCAGGCCCGGAGAAGCTCACCCACTTCGACCACGAACGCATCCCCGAGCGCGTGGTGCACGCCCGCGGGTCGGCGGCCTACGGCTACTTCGAGGCCTTCGAGTCGCTGGCCGATCTGACCTGCGCGGACTTCCTGTCCGAAGCCGGTCTTCGTACGCCGGTGTTCGTGCGCTTCTCCACGGTGCAGGGCCCCCGCGGCTCGGCCGACACGGTGCGGGACGTGCGTGGGTTCGCCACGAAGTTCTATACCCGCGAAGGAAACTACGACCTGGTCGGCAACAACATGCCGGTGTTCTTCATCCAGGACGCGATCAAGTTCCCGGACTTCGTGCACGCGGTGAAGCCCGAGCCACACAACGAAATGCCCACCGGCGGCACCGCGCACGACACGTTCTGGGACTTCTGCTCGCTGCAGCCGGAGTCCACACACATGCTGATGTGGGCCATGTCGGACCGCGCGATCCCGCGCAGCCTGCGGATGATGCAGAGATTCGGCGTGCACACGTTCCGCTTCGTGACCGCCGAGGGCCGGGGCACGTTCGTGAAGTTCCACTGGCGTCCCAAGCTCGGGGTCGCCTCCCAGGTCTGGGACGAGGCGCAGCTGACGGCCGGCCGCGATCCCGACTTCCACCGCCGCGACCTGTGGGAGGCCATCGAGGCCGGGAACTACCCGGAATGGGAGCTCGGGGTGCAGCTGGTACCCGAACAGGATGAGATGTCCTTCGACTTCGACATCCTGGACGCCACCAAGCTGATTCCCGAGGAGGAGGTGCCGGTCCGGGTGATCGGCCGGATGGTCTTGGACCGCAACCCGGAGAACTTCTTCGCCGAGACCGAACAAGCCGCCTTCCACACCGCCAACATCGTCCCCGGCATCGACTTCTCCAACGACCCCCTGCTGCAGGGCCGCAACTTCTCCTACCTGGACACGCAGCTGATCCGCCTGGGCGGTCCCAACTTCTCCCATCTGCCGGTCAACCGCCCCGTCGCCGACGTCCACACCAACCACCGCGACGGCTACGGCCAGCAGGTGATCCACCAAGGCGTCAGCTACGCGCCCAACTCCCTGAACCACAACAATCCGCACCAGGCCGGCCTCGACCGGCAGCCCGGCGTCTTCCAGCACTACCAACAACGCGTGGACGGCGACGCCATCCGCAAGCGCAGCGACAGCTTCTCCGACCACTACAGCCAGGCCACGCTGTTCTGGAACAGCATGGCCGACTGGGAGAAGCAGCACATCGTCGAGGCCTTCCGCTTCGAACTCGGCAAGGTCGAGACCGCCGAGATCCGCGAGCGCATGATCGGGAACCTGACTCGCGTCGACCACGAACTGGCCGGCAGGGTCGCGGCAGGCCTGGGCATGGAAGCGCCGAAGGAGCCCGCGACCGCGAACCACGGACGGATCTCACCCGCGCTCAGCCAGGACAACCTGCTCCCCGCAGACCCGGCCACCCGGAAGGTCGCGGTGCTCGGCGCCGACGGCCTCGACGCGGACCAGGCCACGGCTCTCATCACCGCACTCTCCGATCGCGGTGTCACCGCCGAGATCGTGGGCCCGCGAGGCGGGACGTTGCAGAACCAGAACGGCGACGGCGGCATCGCCGTGGACAAGGCCCTGCCCACCACCGCATCGGTCCTCTACGACGCCGTGCTGGTGCCCGGCGGCGAGGCATCGATGCAGGCGCTCGCCCAAGACCCCGACGTCCGCCGTTTCATCGACGAGGCCTACCGCCACGGCAAGCCCATCGGCGCTCTCGACTCCGGCGTCCAGCTCGTGGCCGCCCTCACCGGCGAGGACCTGGCACCCGACGCACAAAGCGGCCAGCCCCGGTCCCGGCACGGACTCGTCGTCGCGGACACAGCGGACACCGCCGGGGGCGAGCCGAACGGCTTCGTCGACGCGTTCGCCCTCGCACTGTGCGCCCACCGCTTCCCGGACCGGGCAACGCCCACGAACTGACAGACCGGGTCGTGGCACAGTGCGAACCCCCACTACGAACACGCCGCCGCACCAGCCCGAGCCAAGGCGCGGTCCTGGTGCGGCGGCTATATCTTCAGCTGCTCTTTCGGGCGTCAGTGCTTGACAGCGTCCTTCAGTTTCTGGCCCGCCTGGGCCGTATCGGCCGCCGCCTGCTCAGCCTTGCCCTTGACGACGAGGCGCTCGTTGCCGACAACCTTGCCGACGGTTTCCTTCGTCTTGCCCTTGGCAGCCTTGGTGGTGTGCTTGATCTTCTTTTCGGCGCTCATGGCGTCCTCCAGTGGTCATTCCTTGACTATCGTGCCGAATGCCCACAAAACGGACCCCCATTCGCGCCGCCGACGATTTTCCCAAACCGCTACGCTGTGTCACCGCCTCACCGGTCAGTACCGAGCAGCGGCCCCAGGGGCCCCAGGTCGATGTTCAGGTCCTCCGGCTCGAGGCCGAAATGCTCGCGCAGTTCGTCCATCCGCTCCTCCAGCACCATCAGGGTCACGCCGATGGCTTCGATCTGGTCGTCCGTGAGGTCTCCCTGGTCAACGCGGCGGAGCGCTTGGCGTTCCATCAGTTGCCGGATGAGTTCCACCACCGTGAGGATCAGGCAGGCCAGATCGCGCCCCACGTTATCGGGGTCCAGAACGACATGGTGGCCGGCGACGACGGGCTCACGGGGCGGGCTCACGGCAGACTCCCGTCCGCGGTCTCCATGGCGGTGCGCACGGAGGCCACCAGTGCTCGCAGACTGATCCGGACCAGATCCACCTCGGCTATCGACAAGGTGATCTCCCCGGCCACGACCACCCCGCCGGCCAGCAGCCGGTCCAGGAGGTCGACCAAGGGGACCTGCTCCACCCACGGCGGTGGCGAAGGACTCGGAAGGGACGCCGCTGCTGTCGCTGGTGTGGGCACGGCTTCTCAGCCCCCCTCCGGCTCGGCACCGACGCCGCTGAAGGAATACGACGGCCATGGCCCGGTCGCCTCGACGCGAAGTTCGGGATGGCCCGCAGTGAGTTCGTCGAGCGTCCGGCCGAAGGCGGAGCTGTGACCATCGTCGATGAGGTAGGCGCCGTTGAGCAGCATCGGCTCACCCCGCCCCGATGCCTCCATGCTCTGTACCGGGTGCCGCGTGGATTCGGCCGCCGACGCGGACAACGCCGCGTGGATGTCCTCGGCATCGTCCAGGGCACGGCCCATGATCTGCTGCTGATCTTCTCGTTGGGCCTTGCGGCGAAGCAGATAGGCGGTCCCGGGACGCGGCTCGCCGGAGGCGCGGTCGTTCGCACCGGTGTCGTACGCGGCATTCGATGGACGGACCAGGAAGACCTTGACGCCCCACTCGGTGCGACCGGTGATCCGACGCAGCGCCGCGAGGAGTTCGTCGCGCCGGCTGTCGAGCATCGTGGCAGCACGCTGATCGTCACGGTAGATGGTGGCGAAGCGCATCGGCAGAGTGGGTCCCGAGCGAGCCAGGGTCGCGACGACCTGGTGGTGGGCGCGCGCCGCTCGCTCCAGCCAGGCGGCGTCCTCGAGATGTGCGTGCAGCGGTTCCTCCTCGAAGTCCGCGCGCGGCACTGATCCGGCCACCGCGGCGATGCCCGGGCCGGCGATGACACGCACAGGTTCGTCCGCGACGCCGGACAGTCCTGGAGGAACCGGCCGGCCGGCGGGGACGAGGCCGTAGAGCCAGGTGTTGGACGGCGCGGTCATGACTCAGTCCGGGTGCGAGTTGTGCGGCCGCCGGTGGCTTTGCGGGTCCGGCTGGGTGTTTTCGCGGTTTCGGAGGTGTGGCCGCTGCCGGCCTCCAGTTCGCCGAGACGCTCGCGCAGCCGTTTGTTCTCCAGTTCCAGGTCCCGTTGGCCGGAGGACAGGCTGGGGTCGTGCTCCCACCAGTCGATCCCCATCTCCCGGGCCTTGTCGACCGAGGCGATCAGCAGCCTGATCCGGATGGTGAGCAACTCGATGTCGAGGAGGTTGATCCGGATGTCGCCGGCGATGACGATGCCCTTGTCCAGCACGCGCTCGAGCAGGTCCGCGAGGTTCGCCGGCTGGGGAGCGGCCGGCGTTCCCGCGTGGGACGGCACGCGGTTGCCGCCGCTCCAACCGATCTGCTCGCTCACGACTGTTCCTCCTGCGCCCTACCGCGGTGGTAGCGGCGTTCGCGGCGGTAGGAAACGAGTTCGCCCTCCTTGTCCAGGACGACTTCGTAGACGGCCAGGATGTCCGTCGAGTCCGGGATCCGGGCCGACTCCAGGACCTCGATTCCGACCCGCCATCCGTCATCGGTACGCTCCAGCAGCGTCAATCCCTCCGGTTCGTGCCCGGCCATCTCTCGGACGTGGCGCGCGGCGAGTGCGGCGGCCTTGCGGGAGTCCAGCGGCCCAGCGGCCTTACGCCGCGTTCGCGGAGCGGCCTTGCCATCGTCCTCATCAGAGCTTGGCCGACGGGTGCGACTCGCGGGCTTTCGGGCCGAGGAGGCGCGGCGCGTGCCGGTGGATTCACGCGTCCCTGATTTTGTCGTCTCCCTGCTCCGGGATGACCTGCTGCGGGGTTCGTGTTCGGGCATCGCCGCTCACACCTTCCGTCCTGCGCCGGCCTGCCGGACCTCCCACAGACGCCGCACCAGTTCCGCCTCCTGCTCGTCGGCTTCCTGGTCGGTCAACGCCCCGCTGACCCGCGCGGCCTCCACTTCCGTCAGCTGCCGCCGGATGGCGGTCGGGTCCTCGAGCTCACGCCGGGCCTGCTCGGAGATCTGTTCGGCCACCCACACCACTCCCCGCACCGGGGCCAGGGGGAAGGTCAGCAGCCCGGTGAAAAGGCCCATGGCTAGAGCACTTCCTCGGCCTGTTCGACGATGCCGGCCACGAAGTCGTAGGGCGCCAGCGGCCCGAGCAGGCGCACGTCGATCCGGCCGGCCCACCCCTTCGCGAGTTCCTCCGCCGCGGCCTCGAACGCCGAACGCTTGGCACGGTGGACGAGGAAGGAAACGTCGACGGCCTGCTCTGCCGCCGGCGCTCCCGGCGCGACGGCCGCTGCCAGCGGGCCGAGGCGGTCCAGCAGGACCTGGGTATCCGTCCGCCGGCGCGCGTCGATCTCCTGCGCGATCATCTCGCCCAGCTGGATCCGCTGGTAGTAGCCGGCATCCGCGGACTGGTCCATGGTCTGCTCGCGGAGGCGATCTATGTCCGGGCGGTCGGCGAGGATCTCTCCGAGGATGTGGTCCTCCTGGTACTCACCGCGCACTGTGAACTGTGTGTGGTCGTCGAGCTCTGCCAGGGCCGCGGCGAACTTCTCCTCCAGCGGGCTGAGCAGCTCGTCGGCGACGGCCGCTTCGTCGCGGACGACCCCGCCGAAGCGGAAGGGCAGGACCGGTGTGCGCTCTGCCGCGACGGAGTTCAGGATCCGCGCGTGGGCCCGCAGGTCGTCGGGGGTGCCCAGAGGCCTGCCTGGGTCGATCTCGCTGACCAGCGCGGCGACCCGGTGGTGCCGGACGAGGGTGACCGGTGCCGGCGGGTCGCCGACTCCCCGGGCTTGTTTCGGCGCCGTGGTGCTTTCGGGGACGACGCCGTACACGTAGCAGGCTCGCTCGCTCTGTGGTGTCGATGTGGTGGCAACGTTCACCGTTCACGCTCCCTGCGCTTGGTGGCGGTGCGGGACTTCCGCCGTGGGCGCTCCTCCGGTTCCTCCTCCTCTTCGTCTTCCTCGTCGTCGTCGCGGCCACGTACCTTGTCGACCATTCCGCCAACGGTGTCCTTGGCACCTTCCAGGGCGCCCTTGGTCTTGCGCCGGGCGCCGCCTTCCTCCATGTCGCCCATCAGGTCCGGCAGCCCCTTGGTCTGGTCCTGCTTCAGGTCCAGCCGGTTCACGGCCTCCGCGAAGCGCAGATAGGTGTCGACGCTGGCGATCACGATGCGCGCGTCGATCGTCAGCAGTTCGATCCCCACCAGCGAGACGCGGACGTAGATGTCGATGACCAGGCCCTTGTCCAGGATCAGGTCGATCACGTCCACCAGGCCGCTCGGGGAGGGGCGGGATACGTAGCCTTGGGAACTCGGGGCGATCGTCACTGTTCTCACCTCCTCGCCGCGGGAGTCCGGCGCCGTCTGCGGGCCGGCGCGGGCTCGGGCTCGTCTTCGTCGTCGTCCTCGGCTTCGTCCTCGGCTTCGTCTTCGTCTTCGTACTCGTCCTCGTCCTCGTCCTCGTCCTCGTCCGGCTCTATGTCCGAGTCGTCGTCGTACTCGTCCTCGGGGGCATCGGCCGCTTCTTCATCCCCGTCCTCATCGTCGTCATCGTCTTCGTCGTCGTCCGGGGGCTCCTCGTCTTCATCTTCATCGGCGTAATCGTCGTCCTCGTCGTCCTCGTCGTACTCGTCTTCGAGATCCTCGTCTTCGTCCGGTTCCTCTTCCTCGTCTTGGTCCTCGTACTCGTCCTCGTCTCCCTCGTCGCCCTCCTCGCCCTCCTCGTTCAGCGCGTCCTCATGGGAGCGCACGACCTCGCCGTCGCGGATCTCGCCGCGCCAGCCCTCGACGTCGTCCTGGTCGAGGATGGTCTCGCGCATGATGTGGCGGTCGAACTGCTGGAGTTCCAGCCGTGCCCGGCGGCGCTGGGACCGGAATGCGTTGCCGGTCTTCTCGAACAGGCCCTGGGGGTGATACTCGAGCACCAGGAGGATCTTCGTGAGGTCGGGTGTGATCTCGTGGAACGTCACGGTGCCGTCGATGTAGCCCTTGTCGCCCTGGGACCGCCACACGATGCGCTCGTCAGGGACCTGCTCGATGATCGTCGACTCCCATTTGCGGTGCGAGAAGTAGATGCCGGCCTTCCAGCTGACCTTCTCGTCGGATTCCTGGTCCACCGACTCGATGCGCTTGGTGAACTTCGGGAAGCTCTGGAACTGGGTCCACTCGTCGTAGGCCACGCGGACCGGGACGCCGACCTCGATCTGTTCGAGGATGGTCGTGATCTTGCCGCCGCCCTTGCCGCCGCCACCGCCGATCTTGTTCATGACCATGTTCTTCACTCCGGTCGCGCCGATGCCCAGCAGCTTGCCCATCGGCAGACCGTGGCCCTTGGAGCCGCCCTTGGAATCGCCGTCTTCCGCCCCGTCGTCCGCGCTGCTGCCCCCGTTCTCGACGTAGTCGACGAGCCGGCCCGTCAGGTCGCCGACCTTATCGGTGACCATCGTCATGGCCCGTTCGCCCAGGGCCGCCATGAGCTCGCGCGTCTGATCCTTGAGCTCGTCGGTCGGCAGGTCGTCGAGCAGACCGCCGCCGGCTTCCTTCTCCTTGGTTTGCTTGGCCATCGCTCTCACCCCTACTTGCGGGCCGACCCGCGCGTACCGCTGGTCTTACGGGTGGAGGACTTGGCCGTCTTGCGGGTCGACGAGGACGACGCGGCTGCCTTCTTCGCAGGCGCCTTCTTCGCGGGCGCCTTCTTCGCGGGCGCCTTCTTCGCGGGCGCCTTGCCGGCGGCGGACTTCGACGTCGTGCTGGCCTTGGAGGCCGGACGCGTGGACGAAGCGGCACGCTTGCGCGCTGTCGTTCCGCTGCTCGAAGACGTGCTCGCGGTCGACTTCGCTGCCGAAGCCGGCTTCGATGCCGCCGAAGTGGAACGCCTACGGGACGGCGAGGTCCCGCCACGTGTCGACCGGGAGGATTTGGACGCGCGCGGCTTTTCCTGCCGTTCCTGCTCGTCCTCTTCCGTCTCCTCGGGTTCGTCTTCGGCGTCCTCCGACTCCTCCGGCTCGTCGCCGGAGTCGCGCGCGGCCTCAGTGCGCTGGTGAAGCTGCTCGGTCAGCGCCTCTATGCGGCTGCTCGCTGCTGCCATGGCCGCCTTCTTGCCGGCTTCGGCGAGTCCTCCGCTGACATCGCCGGCCAGGTCGCGCAGTTGGGGCGAGGACTCCAGAAGCTGACCGAGGAGAACGCCGGGATTGCTGCTCAGTTTCTTGCCGGCCGCCATGCCGGCCAAGGCCATCGCCCATCGCGCTTTGTGCCAACGCCCCAGGACGTAGCCGACTCCGACGGCGGCAGCGAGCTTGGTGTTGTTCATGATTTTCCCTTGAGAGCGATATTACCCGTTTATCCCGAATTTAGCCGATTTCAAAGTATCGGGCAAGGGCGCCGGGCCTGGCCGCGGGAAGTTCGGGCGCACCACTAAGGGCCCTGCGAACTAGGCAGCCGTTGGGAAAACGCGCCTTTTCAGCGGACCTCGCACAGGCCCGTACTCTGACATCCGGCATCGATGGATCGACCGAGGGCGCGCACACTGAAATACGCAGATCTCGTCGAAAGTAATTCTGCGCAGAATCGCAGTCCGGAGTCCGATGCACCAGCCACTGAAGCGGCAGGATCAGGGCTTCAGCCACGCACGGTGACGAGAGTCCCGGTACGGATACCGTGCCGCAGGAGAAACGTCCACGAACTCTCAGCGCCTTCAAGTCGGGCGCGAGGCCCGTCGGTCACCTCAGCCGGACGGGCGGCGCGCTGGTTCGCAGCGCCGGGGTCTGGGACGTTGAATCTTCTGCGATCTTACCCCGGACACCGGCTGGCCGACTGACGAATCGCCGGGGCCGGACCCTGCGTCGTCCAACCACCTCCTGGCCGGTTCAAGAGCCACCGCGGCCGGTGAACACGTCACGGATCCGGTCAACCAGGCCCGCACCCGCGATGACGAGCTCGCTGTCGCCGGCCTCGGGATGCGGGCGTGTCGGAGCGATCTTCTTGGTAGCGCGGACTTCGTCCCCGAGCGTGAACAGCTCTTCTTGGGTAAACGTGTCGACCAGCTCGGGAAACAGGTGGTCCTCTTCGTCCTCCACGTGCGCGGACACCTCCCCGATCAGGTCCTGGACCAGGGTGTCGAAGCCGGGATAGGCGCTGTCGGCGGTCTCGATCTGCTTGAGCAGCTTCTCCACCCGCGCACTTTCGGCCTGCTCCTTATCCGCCATCGCCTGTCCTCCGGGCACCCGCGCGCGCACAGCCGGGTACAGGTGCTGCTCCTCGGCTACCGAATGGCGCACCAGCTCGATCGTGAACTCGTCGGCCACGCGCCGCCGCTCATCGCCGTTTCCCGCGTCCAGCGCGGCGTACTCCTCGAACAGCTTCTCGACCTCGCGGTGATCGGCGGTCAACTCGGCTATTACGTTCCCCTCGTGATTTGTCATCTCCTGCTCCTCACACGCACCCCCGAAAGGACGGTCCGGCGGGCCGCCCGCCGGACCCCGTGCCCTTTTCGCGACCAACCACACCCCCGAAACCTCCGGCGAGGGTTCCGGGACCAGCCCGGTCAGGCGACGAGCCGTCTGCGCGAACCCACGGATTAACGGCCCTCGGCTGCATGGGGCCGGTTTCGGGCTGACCAGGTTTCGGTGCTCCGCCCCCGTCGTCGTCATGCGAGGCCATCCCCTGAACAGCCCAATCGACGGCGCCGCGGGATGCCCGGTCGAGCTCCGAGAGACCCGCCTCCGGCCGCACCCGAACCCCGCGCCGACCAGCAGGGCACGGGGTTCGGGTGCGCAGCGGCCGCACGCCGGCCTCAGCGTCCGCCGACCGCCTTCAGCAGCTCGCTCTTGTTCATCTTCGAACGGCCCTTGATGTTCCGGTGCTTGGCTTCCTCGTAGAGCTGGTCGTAGGTACGACCGCCCGATCCCTTGTGCGAGCGCTGTCCACCGCGCTGCCCGGAGGAAATGTCCTGCTTCGACAGCCGGCTGGCCTCCTTGGACTCGCCGTGTCGAGAGCCCGTTCCTTGTTCACGGTACGCGCGGCGATCTCCTCGGCGGTGTCCTCGGACCTGCCGCGATTCTGCAGGCCTTCCTTGATGTGCTCGTACTGACGCTCGCGCTTCTCGCTCCACTGGCCGCGTGGCATGGGCGATCTCCTCTCGTGAGAGCGCACGTGTGCCCGCCGATGCCCTGGCCAAACGACGCAGCCGGAACCGTGGACCCGCCAACGCCGCCTCGGCCGGCGCCGACCGGTGGTCCACATGGGGGAATCCGCGGCGTTTTCACCGTTTGCCCCGCGCCAACCCGGGCAGCAGCGTGCGAAGACGTGCAGAGGAGTGATGTCACATGACGCAGGTTGTCAATGATGGACTCATGCCGGCCGAGACGAGCGGGCAGAATCCCCGACACAATGCCCACCCGCACAGGGCCGCCGCGCACGGCAGGACCGCCGCCCACAAACGGGTGCGGCACCCCCGCACGACGCGCACGACACGCACGACACGCACGACCGGGATGGCCGCCTCGGCCGCCGGAGCGCTGGCCGTGGTGTTCGTCAGCAAGCTGATGCGCACGACGTCGTATCGACAAGGCAGGTGAGTAGCAGATGGGTGCTTGGAGCGCCGGCTTCCCATGAGCGCCGCGGCTGGCGAGCGCAACGCGAACCCCGCGGCGGCGACCGGCAGACCGATGTCCGCGCAGACCTTCGTCGTCACGATCCACGTGCCGGCCCGTCCCGAGTACGTCCCCATCCTTCGCGCCGCCTGCGGACAGCTCGCGCCCCTGCTGGACTGCACGCTGGAGGAGGTCGTCGACCTGTGGCTGGCCGTCGACGAGGCCACCGGGTTCCTCCTGCGCAACTGCGTCGCGGTCAGCCGGGGCGCAGAACAGGATGATCTGTCGGCCACGTTCGTCATCACCGGGCCTGGTCTGCGCATCACCCTGAGCAGGACCGCCGACGTCTCCGTCCGACCGGACGACGACGACTTCGGATGGGCCATCCTCACCGCGCTGGTCGACAGCTTCACCTGGGGTGTCCGGGGCTCGACCGTCCGCGTGGACATCCGGAAACAACACGCCGGCGGGAGGTAGGGATGCAGACTCTCGTTGAGGAGTGCGAAAGCGCACGCCTCCGAGAACGCGCTGAAGCGCGCAACGCGTTGTTCCGTCTGCGCAGGATGCGCGACGACGATTCCGAGTACGACGCGCTGCGCGAGTACGTCATCGAGGAGTACATGTCGTACGCGCGCTACGTCGCGCACCGCTTCCGACGGCGCGGCGAACTGGCGCAGGACTTGGAACAGGTCGCCTATCTCGGCTTGGTCAAGGCCGTCGACAACTTCGATCCCGACTACGGCACGACCTTCCTCACCTACGCCACCCCGATCATCGCCGGCGAGATCAAGCGGCACTTCCGGGACGCGACGTGGGATCTGCACGTGCCGCGCCGGATGCAGGAGCTGTCCGCCGCTGTGCGCACGGCGCAGCAGGAGCTGACACACCAGCTCGGCACAGCGCCCAGAGCGGAGGACGTCGCCCGCTTCCTCGATCTGCCGCTGGAGGAGATCGTCGAGGCCTACGAAGCGGTCGCCGCCTACAACACGACCTCGCTGGAAGTGCCCGTGCTCCACACGGAAGGCGACAGCGCCACGCTGGGCGACCTGCTCGGCCGCGAGGATCCCGGCATCGACCGGGTCATCGACCGCGAGGCGCTCAAGCCGCTGCTGAAACGACTGACGGCCAGGGAGAAGAGGATTCTGCTGATGCGCTTCTTCCGGAACATGTCCCAGTCGGAGATCGGCGCCGAACTCGGCGTCTCGCAGATGCAGGTGTCCCGACTCCTGGCCCAGATCCTGGGCAAGCTGCGGCAACGGCTCGGCGCCGACGGCCCGGGAGCCAGTGCACGGCCGCCGGGTTTGATCCGGCCGCCGCCGGTCACACGTCGCGCATGAGCGACAGAGAACCCGACAGCATCATCGACCCGGAGAACTACGACGCCGCCGAGGCACTGGACCGGCTCCAGGCCGAGGACTCGCAGTATCGGCGGGGAGGATGCCTGTGCCCGGGCCGCGGGGTTAGAAGATGGTTGACCTGCTTGTGGTCCTCTGTCAGCTGCACGATCCCATCCACGGCGTCTCCTCCGTGCGGCGGGCGAAAGGCAGCTCCGGGCGGGAACCCGGAGCTGCCTACGTCTACTTACTTGTTGAGGTGCTGCTTGGCCTTGGCAGCCACCTGCTCAGCCTTACCCTTTGCCTGCTGGCCCTCGTCATCGGTGACGGCGCCCGCCACCTCCCGTGCCTTGCCCTTGGCCTGCTGGCTGGCGTTCTGCACGGTGTCCTTGGCCTTGTCCGCTGTCTGCTTGGCACGCGCCTCGTCCTGGTCGGCCTGGCCTTCGGCCCGCACTTCGTCGTTGCCGGTGACCGTGCCTGTCGTCTCCTTGGCCTTGCCCTTCAGGTTCTGGGCTGCGTGCTTCGCCTTGTCGCCTACAGTCATGGCTGTCTCTCCCTAGCTTCGGTGGCAGAGCCGTCCTTGTAACCACCGCAACTCCCGCGAAACAGCCAGCGCCTTTCTCATCAGCTGACGGACTGCACCGTCAACGCGGCGCGGGCCGCATCGATGTCGCCGAATCGCGGAAGCAAGTCGTTCAAGCCGGTCAGATCAAAGACTCGTTCGACCAAGACGTTGAGGCCGACAAGTCCGAAAGCGGCCTGCTGCTCGATGGCGTGCTGCCTGGCGCGTACCAGGGACCGAAGTCCGCTGGAATCCATGAAGCTGATACCGGTGCAGTCCAGCACCACCGCTGACGACAGTGTCAGCTGCGAAACCAGCGACTCCCACAGCTTCTCGGCCGAGGCGAAATCAACGTCTCCGACAGCCGTGACGACGGCCAAGCCGCCGATCGCACTGGTTGAGCATTCAAGACTCGGCATCAATGACCTTCCTTCGCAGAACGGCAAGCTGATGCGTTTACCCTCGGGCTCCAGCTCCATTCGCGCGCGCCACTCCGTCTGGCGATCGGAGATCTTGTACGCCCCAGCGGCCGCGGACCATGCCCCAGGGACCTACTTGGCGCCAGCGTCTGACTTTCAGCCTTCCTGGTCGACCAAAGGCGTCGCATCGAGGTGATCGATCAGCTCGCCAAGCGAGGGGAACACCGCGGCGGCACCCGCCTCACGCAGTTCCGGCTCGGAGAATCCGCCGGTCAGAAGTGCCACCGATGCGACGCCGGCGCGGCGGGCGGCTTCACAGTCCCAGGTCGAATCGCCGATCATCACTGCCCGCTCGGCGTCGGGGACCTTCTCCAGGGCGGCACGGATGATGTCCGGCTCCGGCTTCGCTGCTTCGACGTCGGCACTGGACGTGGCACCGTCCAGCAGGTCGTCCACGTCAAGCATCGAGCGGAAACGCTCCAGGTCTTCCTGGCTCGCCGAACTGGCCAGCACCACCGAGAAACCGCGGTCATGCAGCACCTTGACGAGGTCACGTGCATCAGCCATCAGCTCGACCTCGCCGATGAGCTGTTCGAAGTGGCGTCCGTGGCCGCTGCGTACCTCATCACCGAGTCGCTTCTCGACCCCGTCACCGGCGACGGCCGACACGAGTTGTTCGCCGCCCATGCCGATGTGTCGGTGCAGACGCCAGACCGGTAGAACGATCCCGTGGTCGCGGAACGCGCGGTACCAGGCGATGGCATGGTGGTAGTTGGTGTCGACGAGGGTTCCGTCGAGATCGAGGAGCGCGGCGACGCCGCTGTTCTTCGCAGTCGATGTCGATGTCACGGCGACCTCACAGCTCGCGCAGAGCCGGGAGCAACGCCTTCTCGGCCCAGTCCAGGAAGGGTTGTTGGGCGTCACCGCCGACCTGCACCAGCGCCACCTCGGTGAAGCCGGCCTCGGCGTACGGCCGCACGGCCTCGACGAAGTCGTCGACGGAGTATCCGCAGGGGATTGACGCTGCCACGTCCTCGGGGCGCACGAACTGGCTGGCCGCGTCGAACCCGGCGGTCCCGGGGATCTCGGAGTTCACCTTCCAGCCGCCGCCGAACCAGCGGAACTGCTCCAGGGCGCGGGACACGGCGCGTTCGCGGTCGGTGTCGTAGCACACGGGGATCTGGCCGACCTTCGGCTTGCCCCGTCCGCCTTCGGCCTCGAACATCGACACCAGCTTGGACTTCGGCTCCACCGCGATCATCACGTCGGCCAGCCGGCCGGCCAGCTCGCACGAGTCGCGCCCGGAGACCGCCAGGCCGATCGGCGGCGGGGTGTCGGGGCGGTCCCACAGCTTGGCGGCCTCGACCTGGAAGTGCTCGCCGTGGTGGGTCACGTAGCCGCCGTCGAACAACCGCCGGATGATCTGGACCGCCTCCGTCAGCATCTCCTGACGCACGCTCACCGCCGGCCAGCCGCGTCCGACGACGTGCTCGTTCAGGTTCTCCCCCGAGCCCAGACCGAGACGGAAGCGCCCCTCGGACAACAGCTGCATCGTGGCTGCCTTCTGCGCCACCACCACCGGGTGGTAGCGGAAGGTCGGGCACGTCACGTACGTCATCAGCGGGATCGTGGACGTCGCCTGAGCGGCGGCGCCCAAAACGCTCCAGACATAGGGAGCGTGACCCTGCTCATCCAGCCACGGGAAGTAGTGGTCGGAGGCCACCGAGAAGTCGAAGCCGACACCCTCGGCCCGGACCACGTCCTCGACGAGCTGTCGAGGGCCTGCCTGTTCGGTCATCATCGTGTAGCCGACTTTGATCATGCACACCGTAGTGCCCCGGATTGTCCGGGGAAAACAGCCGATCCGCGGTCGATCACCCGACTTTGTGATCACCTTCACAAAGTCGGGCGCCGACCCGGAGCCGACCTCGATGTTTGCCGCCTCAAGGTCTGGTCATGAGGGGCACGCCGGAAGGAGAGAGCATGGCAACCGAGAGAATCATGTCGCCCGCTCAGCCGTCGACGGCCGAGCTCATGAACGACGCCGCAGCGCAAATCTCGCGGTTGGTGCACGACGAGATCACGCTCGCCAGGCTGGAGATGCAGACCAAGGTCAGGCAGATGGGCTTCGCCGCGGGGCTGATGGCCTCGGCGATGCTCTTGGCCCGGATCGGACTGCTCCTGGCCTGGGCACTGGTGGTCGTGGCACTGGCCAACGTCTGGCCGCTGTGGCTGGCTGTCGCGGTGCCGATGGCCGGAGCCTTCGTTCTGGCCGGCGGGGCGGCTCTGCTGGGCAGGCGACGGCTGGCCACGGCGACGCCGCCGGTACCGACCGAGGCGTCCGAGTCGGTGCGGACGGATCTGCGCCTGGCCCAGGACGCTGTCCACGAGGGGCGTAAGTCATGACTTCACAGCCTGAGCCGGCCCATGCGGCCGAGCTGAAAACCGACATCGCCGCCACGCGAGCCGACCTCGCCCAGACGTTGGCAGCCCTCACGGCCAAGGCACAGGTCAAGGCCCGAGCCGGGGACGCGGCCAAGAACGCTCTCAGCCGCACGAAAGGCGAACTCGTGTCGATACCCGGCCGAGTCTTGGGCGGGGTGGACAACCTGTTCCGCCGCACACGTTCCATGACCACGTCCACGCAGCGTCGGCTGTCCGCGGGAGCCGTGCTCGCCGCCGGACTGACCGCACTTCTGGCAGTTCACCAGGCGGGAAACAAGCGAGGCCGTCGATGAAGCCGCTCACCGCGAAGATCGTCTACAAGCCGGCGGGCTTCGGCTTGAGCCTGGCTGCAGGCGCGGTGGCGAGTCTCGTGACGCGGCGACTCTGGCTGGTGCTCACCGACCGGGACTCCCTGCCTGACGCCGACGACACAAGCGCCTCGTGGCCGGAACTGCTGGTCGGCGCCGGCCTGGAAGCCGCCGTGTTCGCCGTGGCCAAGACGACCGCCCAGCGGTTGGAAGCCACGGGCATTCGTCGGGCCGTGTCATCTCCCAGTATTAGAAGGAGGACATCATGAAGCGAAAACTGACCTTCGCCACCGGTATGGCCGTGGGCTATGTCGCCGGTACGCATGCCGGTCGCCAAAGGTACGAACAGATGAAACAAAAGGCCCACGAGCTGAGCCGACAGCCGACCGTGGTCGACGCACGCGAAAACCTACGCGATCACGCCAGTACCGCGACGAAGACGGTCGCCGCCAAGGTCACGGAAGTGGCGTCAGAACTGACTCACAAACTACATGCCTCGGGCGACGGGGAGAGCGGGCCGCTGCCCAGGTAGCCGATTCCCGCTTGCACAGGCGATCTGTCGATGCTCGCGCCCGGCAGCGTAGCGCATCGCACCGGTCGAGTGACGGCGCCCTTTACCGTGCCAGGACTCGTGCCCGGCGCCGGAAGAACGGTCCCGACACCGACCGTGCGAGCCACGCGCCGAGAATCCCCTGCAGGGCGGCGACCAGCAGGGTCAGGATGATGACGACCCACCCTGTGGGCGGGAGTCCGGCGAGCGCCGACGCGACCCGGGCCGTGGCGACCACCGGCTGGCCGGCGATCGCCCGCCATACGAGAGGCACCGTCCAGCCGAGCGATCCCGCTGCAGCCGCGCACCACACGCCGGTTCGGGGTCGCACGCCGCGGAACGAGCCCAGGGCCCCGAAAGCGATGCCGGTGAAGAAGGGCACGAACCACCACTGCGCCGCCGTGCCCAGTGCCACGAGAAGCGCCGCCGCGCCGGTGGTGGCCCACCTCACCCGCGCGGGAAGCTGCACGGACGACTGCCCTCCGGACTCGGCGGCCGGCTGGGCGGCAGGCCGCGCGCCGGGCTGAGCAGCGAGCTGCGCTACGGGCTCAGTAGCCGGCTGCGCGGGCCACCCTTCGGGCTCGGCGGCGGGCTGAGCAGCCAGCTGGCCGGCGAGCCGCGCGGCAGCCTGGCCGCCGCCGCCCTCCCCCGCCGACACCAACCCCGCGTCACTCGCGTCACCCGCGTCACCCGCGGCCAAGCCGGTCTCCGTCCGTACCTCCATATCGCTCACCGCTTCACCCTCCCGCTCGCAGCGTCCACACCACGCCGCTGCGCGGTGCCGGGTCGTCCGGCCAGGGCATCGGGCGCAGGCGTCCGTTCCACCAGTCCGAGACGAGGTTCTGATACCAGGGCGACAGGGGGTTCTCGCTCTGGCCGCCGGGATAGATCGCGGCGGCTGTGGCCTGCTGGGGGCCCGTCCAGTCCACGACCATGCGCCAGCTGGGCCCGAAGGCCGAGTTCATGCCGCCGTCGGCGGCGTCCACCGTCCAGCCGTCGCCGCCGGCCGGGAACGGGCCGTAGCCCAGGCCCGGCGCCTTGCTCAGGGCCGGGATCTCGCGGGTGTGCAGCCGGCCCCAGGTCCAGGTCTTCGGGTCGCCGCCGAGCTGCTTGCGCAGGTCGGTGACCGCCTGGGCGAAGGCCGTGCGCATGACGGTGGTCGCGGTGCCGGTGCGGCCCGGCGGACTGAAGGCCGGGTTGTCTTGGTCGCCGAGGGTCCAGGCCTGCAGGTCCTCCATGAGGCTGGGCACGTCGGTGCCGACCTCGGGGGCGCCGTCGTCGCCGGTCGGCACCTTCTTCGCGTCCCACCAGGGCTGGAAGACCGCTGACAGGTAGTCCTTCCAGAACGTGGACCACACGCTGGCGCCCACCGACGGCGTCGTCATCTGGTGGTCCCACGACGTCAGCGCCTGGAATGCCTGGCGCTGGCGCGCGTCCAGGGGTGCGTCCTTCAGCGCGGCGGCGAGCTTCGGCACGATCAGCGTCGAGAGGTAGTCGGTGACGTCGGTCTGCTGGGCGGTGAAGTCAGCGGCTGTCAGGTTGCTGCGACCGTCGAGGTTGCTGTGGATCTGCGCGGTCCGGTAGCCGTAGTCGAAGTAGAAGCTGGTGCCGATGTAGTACGGATAGTCCGCGGACACCGGTCTTTGGTTGGTGCTCACCACGACATGGTCCGGCGGGTCGTAGACCTGCGGCTGGGCGTCGTACGGAATCGCGCCCGCGACGTCGTCCTCGCCGGTCCCGGGCAGCGGCAGCCACGGCTGGCCGGTCTTGACGAGCGGGAAGTAGCCCGCCGCGACGATGCCGATGTCGCCCTGGCCGTCGGCGTAGGCGAAGTTGAGCGTCGGCGCGTGCCACCCGCGCAGCGCCTCATGGAACTGGTTCCAGCTCTGCGCCTTGTCGACGGCGAGCATCGCCGCGAGCGACTGCGAAGGGTAGTCGCCCGTCCAGTTCACCGAGATGGTCTGGCCGTTGTCGTGGGAGAGCACCGGTCCGTGCACAGTCAGGTCCACGTCCAGCGAGACCGTGGACGCCCCGCGCACCGGGATCGTGTAGTGCACCCGCTGCATATCCCGCCACGCCCCCTGCCAGAAGTACTGGCCGGGATGGTCGGGGCTGGTCTTCTCGGAATAGAAGTACGTGGACTGGTTCTGCACGGCGGTCATCGACCACGAGATCGCCGCGTTGCGGCCGATGACGACGCCGGGCAGCCCGACCAGGCTCGCGCCGGACACCGTCATCGACGGCGCCGACAAGGCCACCTGGAACCAGTACGAGGGCAGGGACAGCTGCAGGTGCGGGTCGCCGGCGAGCATCGCACGGCCGTCGGCCACCTCCGGCCCGTTCGCCGCCCATGCGTTGCTGTCCGGGTAGCTGTGGATCTGGGAATCGTCTGACAGCCGCGCGTACTGCGCCAGCAGTCCGTCGATCGAGGCGGCTGATGTGGAAGCGGGAGAAGCCGGAGAAGCGGGGGAACCAGCCGAACCAGATGAAGCAGACGTCGGCGTCGCCGCGGCATCGGCATCAGCCGGCAGCGGCGCGATCCCCAGGTTCTGATACGGGCCGGTGTCGTAGGGCCGCTGAGCGGTCGGCGACTGTACGGGGAACCACGCCTTCGTCAGCTCCGGCCCCAGCGAGGAGTTGAGCTTGTCGAGCTTCAGCGGCAGCGTTGTGTAGCTGAGGACCTGTGTGAGCACCCCCTGAACCGCCAGGCTGTCCACCGGTGTCCAGTCCCTCGGGTGCACGCCGGTCAGGGCGAAGATCGTCGGCCAGTCGCCGTCCCGGCGGACCTCGGCAAGCCGGTCGTTCACCCCCTGCGAGAAGGCGGTCAGTGCCTTCCCCTGCTCGCTGTCCGGCGGCGTGGCGCTCCAGTTCGCCTGTGCGGTGCGCAGCAGTCCGGTCTGCAGCTCGAACGTGTCCGAGTCGACGGCCGGAGAGCCGGCGAGCTCGGCCAGCCGGCCCTCGGCCGTCCGGCGCTCCAGGTCCATCTGCGAGAGCCGGAAGCGGGCCTGCACATATCCCTCGACGAGGAACAGGTCCTCCTCGGAGCCGGCGTGCATCGTGGGCACGCCGGCGGTGTCGAAGGAAACGGTGGCCGCCGCGTGCATCCCGTCGAGGCGGATCGTCTCCGTTTTGACCGGCCGGCCGTCAGCCGCGGAGTCCCACACGCCGGCGCCCGGATCCAGCGCCGAACCGAGCGGCGGGATCGCCCCGGCGCCGGCGGCCAGCAGTCCCATCATCGCCACCGAGACCACGATCGACAGCACGATGTTCGCCCGTCTGCGGAACGGGCCGGATCGGATGAGCCGAGAAGCATTGAGTCTGGCGATGCGGATCACGGTGACTCCCCGTCGGGGTTGGGATTGGGAACGCCGGCCCGCGAGCGGCGGCGTCAGCCGTTGTCTGGCGCCTTGCTCGCGGTCACGGTGCGGGCCCAGGACCGGAATTCGTCCTCGAACAGCGCGGGATGTTCCATCGGCAGCATGTGCGCGGCGTCCGGGACGCGCAGCAGCGTGGCCTGCTCGCAGGCGGTGTCGATCGCGGCGGCCATCGCCTGCATGCCGGTGGTGTCGGCGTCGCCCACCAGGACCCGGATCGGGCCGCGCAGCTCGGCCAGCCGGCCGGCGGCCGGAACGACGTCCAGGAACTTGGGGGTGTCCTCCTGCTGCGTGTAGTTGAGCCGCAACATCTCGGTCACCTCGGCGTAGAGCGCCTCGCGGCTGTCGGACGGGCCGCGGGTCGGTCCGTCGACGAACAGCCGCAGCTCGCCGGCGATGATCTCCTCGACGGACCACGCGTCCTCGGCGGCCTCCACGGTCTCCATCAGCGGCCGCTCGTGGTCGGCGACCGGAGCGTCGAACCCTGAGATGTCCGGAGCCGCCAGGAACAGGCCGTCGACGCGTTCCGGGTGCGCCAGGGCGAAGTCGATCGCGATCCGGCCGCCTCGGGAGGCCGCCAGAAGGACGGCGGATTCGAGCCCGTGGCCGTCGAGCACGTCGGCCAGGTCCGCGGTGTCGGAGAACACGCCGTCGAGCGTCGTCGTCGACCGTCCGCAGCACCGGCAGTCGTAGGCGATACAGAAGACTTCGTCGCCGACCGCGCGCATCAGCGGGTACCACATCTGTGCGTGGCCGAGGCCGGAGTGGATCATGACGACCGCGGGCTTCGTCCGTTCCCCGCAGTTCGCCGTGAACAGTGTCCCGCCCGGAACCTCGATGGCACGTGTCTCAATGTTTCTCATCATCCTGCTACTCTCGCCTACTCGCGGCGCCGGGAAACAGCCCACCCGCGCCGACGGCGGCCGGCACGTCCGCACCTGCCGTCAACGACCGCACATGACATGCACCGACGTAGTCGGCGAGTTCCTGAGCGCAGCTCAACAAATACATGTGTCCGCCCTCCCACGTCCGGGTCCGGCAGCCGGTCCGCGACTGCTCCGCCCAGGCGGCGAGACCGTCGAAGGGCACTTCGACGTCATCGGTCCCGCCCAGGGCGTGGATCCGGGCCGACAACCGGGGGCCGTCGCGATAGCGGTATTCCGTCGCCATCGTGTAGTCGGCGCGCAGCCCCGGCATCAGGAGTTCCAGCAAGTCGGGCTGGGAGAACACCGCCGGCGGCGCCACGCCGTGCCGGCGCAGGTCGGCAAGGATCTCGGCGTCGGTCGGCGCCGGACGGCCGGCCGACAGCTGCGGCGCCGACATCCCCGAGACCACCAGGCAGCGGACCGGAGTCCGGCGCTCTTGCAGCAGGCGGGCGAGTTCGAAGGCGACGAGCGCACCGAGGCTGTGGCCGAACAAGCCGGTCGGCAGCGCGCTGTCGGCGACGGCCTCGGCCAAAGCGGCGACCAGCACCCGCAGGTCCTCGATCGGCTCCTCCAGCATCCGGTGCTCGCGCGCCGGGTAGTCGGGGACCCACAGCTCCACGCCGGCGGGCAGCTCCCCGGCCCAGGCCTCGTAGACCGACCCGCCCCCGCCGGCGTAGGGCAGGCAGAGGAGTCGGCTGCTTCCGCCGCCGGCGTTGAGCCGTCTGAGCATCGACACCTGCCTCACTCAGCCTCGGACGCTGCGGGGCCGCATGTCGGTCCAGACCGTCGCGATGTGGTCCAGGCACTCGTCTTTGGTCCCGACGTTCCCGTCCCGGTTCCAGCCGGCCGGCAGCTCGCGATCTTCGCGCCAGACGGAGTACTGCCCCTCGTCGTTGACGACGACGGCGTATTGGGTCTCGGACATGTTCTGTCTCACTTCCTTATCGCAGAGCGGGAGCAGCGGCGAAGAGAATCGGACTGCGGACGGCGAAGACGACGCTGACGACCAGACACGACACCCCGATGGCCGCGAGGGTCACCGAGCCGGACGTCGCTTCCAGGGCGACGCCCGCGAGGAACACGGACAACGGACGCAGGCCGAGCATCGCGACCTGCGCGGCCGCGGCGACCCGGCCCAACAGCTCGCCGGGGACCAACTGGGCCCGCAGCGTGGTGTAGAGGGTCGCGGACAGGCCTTCCCCCACACCGACCACCAGGGCGATACCGAAGGCCAGCGACATGCGCGCGGTGGCGCTCAGGACCAGCAGCCCCACGCTGGCCACCATCGTGCTGCCGACCATCACCGTGCCGGGCGTCCGGCTCAGGCGCGGGGCCAGCACGGCGCCGATGATCGCGCCGAAGGCGTAGGTCGCGATGACGACCCCGATGATCCGCGGGGACCAGCCGAGGTCCTGCCGGACGAAGTAGGTGGCGCAGATGACGACCGGCGCCGTGAGGAAGGCGATCGCCGACCAGTAGATCAGGGTGGAGCGCAGCAGCCGCTGGGAGGCGATGTAGCGGAACCCGGCCCGCAGCTGCTCGGTCATCGGGGCCGGCTCCTGCTCGACCGGCGTCCGCAGCGGGTTGCGCAGCAGGGCCAGCGTGAGCGCCGACGCGGCGAAGCTCGCCGCGTCGACCCCCAGCGCCGCCGCGCCGCCGACCGCGGCGACCAGCACGCCGGCCACCGCCGGTCCGATCAGGTAGCCCAGGGCGTTCCCGACCCCCAGCAGCGAGTTCGCCTCGCCGATCCGGTCCCGTCCGACCAGAGAGGGCACGCAGGACAGGCACGCCCCCTCGAAGACCGCGTACAGGACGCCGACCGGAACCGTGATCGCGTACAGGACCGGCAGGACCGGGATGCCGAGCAGCGCCGCCAGCGGAGCCAGCCCGACCAGCAGCGTGCGCCCGACGTCCGACCACAGCATCATGCGCCGCCGGTCCAGCCGGTCCGCCCACGCGCCGGCGGGCAGCCCCAGCACGAGCGAGGGCAGCACCGACAGCATCGCGATGACGCCGACCTGCAGGCCCGAACCGGTCAGCGCCAGCACGAGCAGCGGCAGGGCGGTCTTGCTCAGGGCGTCCCCGAGCGCCGACACGCCCTGGCCGCCCGCGAACAGGACGAAGTCCCGGTCGCGCAGCAGGCTCGTGGTCTCAGGCCCAGTCATCCCAGTCCTTGGCCCCTGTGACATTGCGCAGGCCGCCCTGGGACTTGAAGTAGATCTGCGCGAGGTAGCGCTCGGGGATGCAGCGCAGCCAGCCCAAAGCGTTGTCGTCGTTGACGATCTGGTGGCTGTAGGAGATCGACGCGTCCATCGCCTCGATGGCGTGCCAGTAACTGCTCGGCACGTAAAGCGTCTCGCCGGGATGCAGGATCGTCTCCTCCACGACGACGTCGCGGAAGAGCGGCTGCCGGTCGAGGTCGGGGCGCCGGTAGTCGACCTGCGCCATGCCGAACTGCCGGCGGAACGCCCGCGGGTACATGCGCGCGTCCTGGTCCGGCGACACGAAGTAGCAGCGTTTGCGGCCCACGACCTGGTTGAGGTACGCCGCGGTCTGCATGCCGTCGCTGTGGAACGGGGTGACGGTCCCCTTGCCGCCGACGAACATCACCGCCGCGACCCGCGAGGAGATCGCGCTGCGCGTGGCGGGCTTGCCGGCGCCGCGGTTGAGGAAGGTCTTGGCCAGGTAGAGCCCGAGCAGGCGCGCCGGGTTCACCGTGCCGGTGCGCCACTTCGCGCGGTAGCGGATGTCGGCCCAGTTCGGCGCCAGGTCCGGGAGCTCGTAGTCCTCGGCGAGCCCGGGGAAGTGCTCGATCATCCGGTGGACGGGGAAGGCCCGCAGGTAGTACGCCCGGCTCGGGTCCTCGTTGGCCTCGATGTCGTCCAACAGCGCCGACAGCTTCATCGGGCGGAAGTTGCCGACATGGCCGAGGATCAGCTTGCCGTCCAGGTTCTGGATGTTCGCGTGGATGTCCAGGTCGCCGAAATGCTTGCGGAAGTAGTCGAAGCTCCAGCGCTCCATCGCCGGCCAGGTGTCCATCAGCCCGGTGATGACGGCGGGCCGGCGCTTGTCCACGTACTCGCGCTTGAACATCTCCGGCGAGGGGGCGTGCAGCCGGTCGACGGCGTCGGACCTGATGTCGGCGCCGGCGAACATCGTCCCGGTGGTCGCCACGTCGGGCCGTTGCGGATTGACGGTGGTCATCATTCACCCTCTTCTCGGATGGTCAGGTGGGACCGGATCGCGTCATGGACGAGCTCGCACCCGCGCCTGAGCGCGTCAAGGCTCGTGTTCAGCGCCGGCATCAGCTTCAGGACGGCGTTGCCGCGCCCGGTCGCCTCCACGATCAGGCCGCGGTCGAACAGCTCGCGGACCACCTCGCCGGCCAGGATCCCGCCGCCGACCGCGCTCAGGTCCACGCCGACGGCGTGTCCCTCGCACCGCACCTGGACGCCGGGCAGCGCGTGCTCGGTCCAGAAGCGGCACATCAGCTCCGCACCGGCCCGCATCGCGGCGGTGAAGGCGGGCGTCTGCCACAGGTCCAGGGCGGCGCAGGCGGCGACGAAGGCCAGTTGGTTCCCCCGGAAGGTCCCCGGGTGGTCGCCGGCGTCCCAGGCGTCGAAGCCCTCGCGGATCAACAGGATCGACATGGGCAGTCCCAGACCGCTGATCGACTTCGACACCGTGATCAGGTCGGGGATGATCCCGGCGGCCTCGAAGGCGAAGAAGGTCCCGGTGCGGCCGCAGCCGGCCTGGATCTCGTCGACGATCAGGACGATGCCGTGGGTGTCGCACAGCGCGCGCAGGCGCCGCAGGTCGGCGTGGGGGAAGCGGTAGACACCGCCTTCCATCTGGACGGCTTCCAGCAGTACCGCGGCGGGCGCCTCGACGCCCGACATCTCGTCGCTGAGGAACCGCTCCAGCAGCTCGACGGTGGCGAACCGGCCGCCCGGGCCGACCGGGAAGGGCAGGAAGGTCACCTCGTCCAGGGGCACGCCGGCCGCTTTGCGCAGCGTGAGGTCCGAGGTCGCGGCCAGGCTGCCCCGGCTCACGCCGTGGTAGGACCCTGAGAAGGCGATGACCTTGGACCGGCCGGTGTGCTTGCGCGCCAGCTTCAGCGCCGCCTCGACGGCGTCGGTCCCCGTGCTCCCGCAGAACTGCACCCGGTGCCGCAGGCCCCGGGGCTCCAGGACCTCCCGGCCGAAGCGGTCCAGGAACTCGCTCTTGGCCGAGGTGTGGAAGTCCAGGGCGTGGACCACGCCGTCCGCCGCGAGGTAGCTGAGAACCTGCTGCTTGATGTGGTCGTGGTTGTGGCCGTAGTTGAGGGCTCCGGCGCCGGCGAAGAAGTCGAGGTACTCCATGCCGTCCTGGGCGGTCACCGTGCTGCCGGTCGCCGATCTCAGCACGGCTGGGTAGGTCCGGCAGTACGAGCGCACGCCCGATTCACGGTCCTGGAACACCTGGATCGGGTCGGCGGCGAGGGCTGTTCGGTTCAACGGGATACTCCAGTCTCGGAGGTGCGGAAGGCGGTGACCTGCCCGGCGGTGGCGCCGGGGATGTGGGCCATCGCCTCGAGCGTGGCGAGGTAGTCGTCGAGCAGCCGCGCGGCGTCGCCGTCGGCGATGCGGTCGGCGTAGTAGGACAGGACGACGCGCGGCTCGGCGTCGTCGGTGATGTCGAGCCGGAGCGAGAACTCGGTCTGGTTGCGGGTGCCGTCGCGGTCGGCGGCGGCCGGTGCGCTCGAGGACTGCTGGGCCCGCAACGCCGGCGAGACCGGGTAGTTGGCCATGACGATGACCGAGTCGAACAGCGGGCTCTCGTCCGCGCCCAGGCCCTGGAGCTCGCCGGTGTCCACCGCCGTGTGCTCGGCGCCCTCGGCCCGCGTGAGCTGCAGGCGGTCAAGCAGCGGCTCCAGCGGCTCGGCCCAGTCCACCTCGACCCGCACCGGCAGCGCGGCGATGAACAGGCCGACCGCACGCTCGACGCCTTCGCCGGCGCGGTCCCGGCCGGCCGACACCACGCCGACGGTGACGTCGGTCCGACCCAGCCGTGCCGCGGCCAGCAGGGTCCAGCCGGCGCAGACCCAGGTGGAGAAGGTGTGTCCGTGTTCGGCGGCCCGGGCGCGCAGGGCCGCGGCGAGCGAGGCGTCCATCCGCGAGCCGACCCGGGCGAAGCGGGACGGGCCGAGCCGGCCCGGTGCGGCGGCCAGGCGGGTGGCGTGCGCCCCGGCCAGCTGCCGCCGCCAGTAGGCGGCGTCCGCTTCGAGGACGGAGCCGGCGACCGGACCCCCGAACTCGCAGACCGGGGGAAGCGCGCTCTGGCGTCCTTCGAGCGCGGCGAGGTAGAACTCGAGCAGTTCGTCCAGCAGGACCAGATTCGACCAGCCGTCGGCCACCAGATAGCTCTGGACCTGGCCCATCCACCACGAGTCAGGGCCCTGCACCAGCCACACCCGCCACAGCGGCGCGGCGCTGACGTCGACGCGGCCGGAGCGCTCTTCCTCCAGCAGCGCGATGAGATCGTCGGCGATCCGGTCGGCGGGCCGGTCCCGCCAGTCCAGATGCCCGACCGCCGGCTCCAGCTCGTCGGCGACCTCCGGCGACCAGGTGCCGTCGGCGCGCCGGTGGAAGACCGTGCGCAGGGCCGCGTGGCGCAGGCTCAGCTGCCGCCATGCGGAGCTGAAGGCCTCGCGGTCGACGGGGATGGGCAGCCGCGTCGTCGACTGCATCTGGTACAGCCCGGGGACCCAGGCCTGCTCGAGCATCCGGAGCATGTGGCGCTGGCTCGGGGTCACGGTCGGGCCCGCGTCCTGCGGCGGGGTCTGGGCGGTCGGCGCGGCGAAGGCGTCGGCATCGGCTTCCGCGTCGGCTTCGTCCAGGGCTCGCGCGAGCGATTCGATGGTCTGGGCGGCGAACACCATGCGCGGGGTGAGCGGCAGCCCGGCGCGGCGGGCGGCGCTCACCATCCGGATCACCGCGATGGAGGAGCCGCCGAGCGCGAAGAAGCTGGTGTCGACGGGTAGTCCGTCGTGTTCGGCGACGGCCAGGACCTCGCGCCACAGCGTCGCCAGCGCCCGCTCGGTGTCGGTCCGCGGGGCCCGGCCGACCGGGGTCTGGATCGTGGGGGCGGGCAGCGCCCGGCGGTCGATCTTGCCGTTGCCGGTGAGCGGGAAGGAGTCCAGGCGGACGAAGTGGCTGGGCACCATGTACTGGGGCAGGCGAGCCGACAGCGCGCGCCGGAGCTGTTCGTCGTCGCTCTCGCCGCTGTCGCCGCTGTCGTCAGTGCCGTCAGTGCCGTCAGCGCCGTCGGCGGCCGGCAGGTACGCGACGAGCGTCTTGCTCGCGCCGGCCTCGCCGCGGGCCACGACCAGGCAGGGCCGGCCGTCGAGCAGGTCGCTCAGCGCCGCCTCGATCTCGCCGGTCTCCACGCGGTAGCCGTTGACCTTGACCTGGAAGTCGATGCGGCCCAGCAGTTCCAGATCGCCGTCCGGCATCCACCGGGCGCGGTCTCCCGTGCGGTACATCCTGGCTCCGGGGACCGCGCTGAAGGGATCCGGCAGGAACCGCTCCGCGCTCAGCCGGGGCTGGTTGTGGTAGCCCCAGCCGACGCCGGCCCCGCCGAGGTAGAGCTCGCCGGCGGCGCCGACGGGCAGCGGCGACAGCGACGCGTCGAGGACATAAGCGGTCTGATTCGCCATCGGCGCGCCGTAGGGGATGCTGTGCCTGGCCGGGTCGACGCGGTCGATGAGATGGATCGTGGAGTCCATGGAGACCTCGGTGGCGCCGCCCATGCTGACCAGTCGCGCGCCTTCGCGCAGGTGCCCGCGGGCCCGTTCGGGCAGGGCCAGCGGGATCCAGTCGCCGCCGAGCAGCACCAGCCGGAGCGGCAGCCGGGCTGAGGCGCGGGCCTCGGTCTCCTCGACCAGCAGCCCGAACAGGGCCGGGACCGAGTGCCAGACCGTGACGCCCTCGGCTTCGATCACGTCGATCCAGTGGTCCGGCGAGCGCTCGCCGCGGGGCTCGGGGAACACCAGGGTCGCCCCGGCCATCAGCGTGCCGAACACGTCGTAGGCGCTCATGTCGAAGGCCAGTGCCGAGACGCCGAACACCCGCTCCCCGGGGCCGACGCCGAAGCGCCGGTTGAAGTCGCTGAAGTTGTTGACGCGCCCGCGGTGGTCGAGCAGGACGCCTTTGGGGCGGCCGGTCGATCCCGAGGTGTAGATGAGGTACAGCAGGTCGTCGGGCCGCGTCTCACACTCGGGTCGGGATGTGGGGAAGCCGGCGGCGACGCCCGTGTGGATCACGATCGGTTCGGCGTCACCAGCACCGTCACCGTTACCGTCACCGTTACCGTCACCGTCACCGTCGTCACCGTCACCGCCGGTGCCGTCGGCGCCCTGCCCGATGACGAACCTGGCTCCGGAGTCCTCCAGCATCCAGCGCAGGCGTTCGGCGGGATGGGCCGGGTCCAGGGGCACGTATCCGGCGCCGCACTTGGCGACCGCCAGCTGGGCCACGACGAGGTCGACGCCGCGTTCGAGGCGGATCCCGACCCGGTCGTGCCGTCCGCAGCCGTGGGCCAGCAGCAGGTGCGCGAGCTGGTTGGCGCGGGCGTCGAGCTCGCCGTAGCCGATGGACTCGGTGCCGCACACGACGGCGACGGCCGCCGGCTGCCGGTCGGCCCACTGCTCGAAGAGCCCGTGGGCGGTGGCCGTGTCAGGGTACTGCTGTGCGGTCCGGTTCCACCGGCCGATCACCAGGTCGTGTTCGGCCGGTGTCAGCATGGCCACGGTGTCGGCGCGCTCGGCGGGCGTCCGGCACAGGCCGGCGACCAGCTGCTGGTAGTGGTCCAGAAGGCGTTCGGCGGCGGCGGTGTCGTAGGCGGAGTGGTCGAACTCCAGGGAGACCATCACCTCGTCGTCCGACACGGCGCAGGACAGGTCGAGGGGGAACTTCGCCGTGCTGCTGTGCAGGTGTGCGGCGGTCAGGGCCAGACCCGGCAGTCGCAGTTCGTGGCCGGGCGCGTTGTTGAACACGAACATCGCCTCGAACAGGGGGCTCTCGGCCAGGATGCGCCGCGGCCGGAGCCCTTCGACCAACACGTCGAAGTGCAGTTGGTGCTCGCGGGCCCACAGCGATTCGCTCGTGGTCTTGGCCAGGACCTCGGCCAGGGTGTCGGCGGCCTGCACGTCGGCCACGATCGGGACGGTGTTGGCGAAGTAGCCGATCAGGGGCTCGGTCTGCCGGTCGCGGTTCGCCATGACCGTTCCGATGGCGAACCGGGAGGTGCCGGTGTACCGGTGCAGCAGGACGGCGAACGCCGTGAGCATCACGTTGAAGACCGTGGTGTGCTGCGCCTCGGCGACGTCCCGCAACGTCCGGCCCAGACCGTCGCCCCAGGTGCGCCGGATACGGCTGCCGGTCTGGGCGGCGCCTCTGTCAGCACTCGCCAGGGCCAGCGGCTGGGTTCCCGCCAGCCGCGTCCGCCACTGGTCGATCGCGGCGCCGTGGTCGTCAGGCTCCTGCGAACGCTGGTGGGCCGCGGCGTCGGCGTAGTCGATGTCGAGCACCGGAACGCGCGGCTCACGGCCGGTCCGCGCGGCGTCGTACAGTTCGGCGAGTTCGGCCAGCAGCACGCCGACCGACCAGGCGTCGGTGGCGATGTGGTGGACGACCAGGACCAGCAGGTGGTCATCGGCGGTGATGCGCAGCAGGCGTCCCCGCAGGACCGGGCCGGACTCCAGATCGATGGGCGCCGCGGCTTCGCGGTGTGCGGCGGCGAACGCGGACTCCTCGCTCTCGGCGTCCTCGACGGGCAGGACGAACGGCTCGGCGGCCATGACGACCTGTTCCAGACCGCCGTCGTCTCTTTGGCGGTAGACGGTCCGCAGGATGGCGTGGCGCGCGACGATCCCTTCGAGCGCGGCGAGCAGCGCGGGGACTTCCAACGCCCCGCTGAGCCGTACGCCGTAGGGGACGTTGTACAGGGGTCGCGACCCGGCCAGCGACGAGGCGACCCACAGCTGTTCCTGGCCGCGGGACAGCGGAGACGGCTGGGCCGGGTCCCGGCGCGGGATGGACCGCGCGGCGGCCCGTTCCCTACCGCGGGCCAGGAGGAGGGAAGCCAGCAGGTTGCGCTTGGCCTCGGAGAGGGTGTCGACAGACCTGGGTTCGGTGTCCGGTTCCAACATCACGCATCCCGCTTCTGGTCGGAGGCGAGAAGAGCCCGCGCCTCGTCGTCGGTCATCGTGGCCAGGAGCGCCTCGAGGTCGAGCCGTTCGGCCTCGCTCAGGCTTCGTAGTTGCAGCTGTTCGAGGGCGGTCGCGATACCGCGGGTCGTCGCGTTCTCGAACACCGCGCGCAGCGACAGCTCGACGTCGGTCACCGCGGCCAGTTCGGTGATCAGCCGGGTGGCCAGCAGCGAGTGGCCGCCGAGCGCGAAGAAGTCGTCCAGGGCGCCGACGGTCGGGACGCCGAGCAGTTCGGCGATCACCGAGGCGACGAGGTTCTCGGTCGGTGTCGCCGGCGCCTCGTACCGGTGCCGCGCCCGTTCGATCACCGCGTCCTGCCGGTGCAGGGCGGCCCGGTCCAGCTTGCCGTTGGCGGTGCGGGGCAGCCGATCGAGGAACACGAAGCCGCTGGGGACCATATAGCGCGGCAGCCGCATGGTCAGGAACGCGGCGACCTCGGCCGGGTCGACCACGGCACCGGCCATGCCGCCGGCGCCGGCACCGATCCCGGCGAGGCAGGCGATCAGACTCGGCTCCCCGTCGACGTCGCGCACGATGACGGCGGCCTCGGACACCCCCGGGAGCTCACACAGCGCGTTCTCCACCTCACCGGGCTCGATCCGCAGTCCCCGGATCTTGACCTGGTCGTCCACCCGCCCGAGGAACTCCAGCCGGCCGTCGGGCAGCAGCCGCACGCGGTCGCCGGTGAGATAGAGCCGCGCGCCGGGGTGCGGCGAATCCGGATCGGGCACGAAGCGCTCCGCGGTCCCCCGCGGATCCCCGAGATACCCGCGGCCCACGACCAGCCCGCCGATCGCGAGCTCGCCGGCGACCCCGAACGGCACCGGCCGGCCCGACTCGTCCAGGACCCGGCTGCTCACGCCGGCGACCGGACGCCCGATCGGGACGGCCCGGTCGGCCGGCGGCGGCGAGGTCAGCAGCGCGAGGTGGGTGTCGTCGGCGCACTCGGCCGGCCCGTAGGCGTTGGTCACCGGGATGCCGGGGAAGCGGCGCAGCCACCGGGCACACAGCTCGGGCGGCAGCGCCTCGCCGGTGGCGATCAGGTGCCGCAGGCCCGCCAGGTCCGCGTCCTCGGCGTGGTCGAGCAGCGCGGCGATCATGGCGGGGACGAGCTGCAGCACCGTCACCCCGCGGTCCCGGACCAGGGACAGCAGGGCCCTGGCATCGCGGCTGGTGGCGTCGTCGCTGACCACCGCCGTCGCCCCGCGCAGCACGGCGACGAGCATCTGCCAGATCGAGATGTCGAAGGACTGCGACGCGGTCTGCGCGATGACGTCGTCCGGCGTCAGCTCCAGTTCCCGAGCCATCAGCTCCAGGTGGTTGAGCAGACCGTCCTGCTCGATCTGGACGCCCTTGGGCTCACCGGTCGTCCCCGACGTGAAGATGACGTAGGCGCGCTGCCGCGGGTCGCCGCGGTGAGCACCCAGCGCCGGCCCCGCGCCGGCCGCCGCACCGACCGTGTCGCCGTCCCTGTCGCCGCCACTGTCGCCGAGGAGAAGGTGGGTGCCGGACCGCGCGGCGGCATCGAGCAGGCCGGCCAGACGGGCCGCCTGCCCCTCATCCGTGAGGACGACCACCTCGCCGAGCCGGTCCAGCACCGAGGCGATCCGCCGGTCCGGGACCGCAGGGTCGACCGGGACGTAGGTCGCCCCGATCTCGCCGCAGGCCAGGACGGCCGCGATGTGCTCGGCCGAACGCGGTGCACAGACCACGACCGCCGCCTCCGGGCCGGCGGACGCCGCGGACAACCGGGTGGCCAGGGCTGCCACACGGTCGCGCAGTTCCCGGTAGCTCCACACGGATTCGCCGTCGATCACCGCCGGCGCGTCCGGCGTGCGCCGGGCCCACCGCTCCAGCTCCTCGGCCGGGGCCGGCGGCGCGAGGGCGGCCGGGCCGGTGCCCAGTTCCCGCTGCGCGTCGGCTTCGTCCGGCGTGCGCAGCTCGAGACCGGCCAGCGGGCTCGCCGGCGCTGCCGCGATCGCGGCCAGCAGGGTCTGGAAGTGGTCCAGGATCCGCTCGCCGGCCTCCCGGTCGAACAGGTCGGCGTTCAGTTCCAGGGTGGCGTGCAGGCCTTCCTCCTCCTCGGCGAGGTCGAGGCTGACGTCGAACTTGGCCGTGGTGGCCGGGGCCTGGAGCCGCTCCAGGGTGAGGTCGCCGAGATCAAGACGCGAATAGGGCGCGTTCTGGAGCGTGAACATCACCTGGAAGAGCGGGTTCATGCTCAGGTCGCGGTTCGGCTGGACCGCGTCGACGACCCGGTCGAACGGGACGTCCTGGTTCGCGGAGGCGGCCAGGGTCGTCGAGCGGACGCGTTCGAGCAGGTCGGTGAAGGACTCCTCGCCGCTGACCCGGTTGCGGAACACGACCGTGTTCACGAAGAACCCGACCAGGTCCTCGATCTCCACGGACCGCGTCGAGACCGGCGTGGCGACGGCGATGTCCCGCGCGCCGCTGTAGCGGTGGAGCTGGCCGGTGAACGCCGCGAGCAGGGTCATGAACAAGGTCGCGTTGTGGCTCCGGCTCACCTGGCGGACCTCCTCGACCAGGCTGTCGGGGATCGTCCGGTGGACGGTCAGGCCGCGGTTGCTCATCGTTCCGGGCCGGGGCCGCTGCCCGGGGAACTCCAGCAGGGACGGGGAGCCGGCCAGCCTCTCGCGCCAGAAGTCGAGCTGCGCGGCGTAGTCGCCCCGCTCGACCCGCGAGCGCTGCCACCGCGACCAGTCGGAGTACTGCACCTCCAGCGGCGCCAGCGGGGACTCAGTGCCCTGGCGATATGCCTGGTACAGGACCGCGAAGTCCCGCACCAGGATCTGCAGGCCCCAGCCGTCGGCGACCACGTGGTGCACGGTGAGGACGAACACGTGGTCCTGGTCGGACAGACGGATCACCGTCGCCCGCTCCAGCGGTGCCCGGCTCAGGTCGAACCGGTACTTCGCCGCCTCGGCCACGCACTGCTGCCAGCGGCGCTCGACGGTCGCTTCGGCCTCGGCGCTCAGATCGACGACGTCCAGCGGCATGGTCGCGCCGTCGGCGTCCTCGACGATCTGGCAGACGGCGCCGTCCTGCATGACCAGTCGGGTCCGCAGCACTTCGTGGCGCCGGACGAGCTCGTCGAGAGTCGCGGCGAGCGCCTCGGTGTCCAGCGGTCCGCGCAGGCGCACGACGGTCGCGCTGTTGTACGCGCCGGTGTCGCCCTCCAGCTGGTCCAGGAACCACAGGCGTTCCTGGCCGAACGAGGCGGGCAGCGGGCCGAGGCGGGGCAGCGCGACGACCGGCTCGACAGCCGTGCCGCCACCGCCACCGCCACCGCCGGCGACGGCGTCGATGTGCGCGGCCAGTTCGCGGACCGTCTGCTTCTCGAACAGGGTGCGCAGAGCCAGCTCACACCCGAACACCTTGCGGATCCGGGAGGCGACCTGCGTGGCCATCAGCGAGTGGCCGCCGAGGTTGAAGAAGTTGTCGTCCGGCTGGACCCGGGGCGAGCGCAGCACCTCCTGCCACACGCCGGCGAGCAGTTCCTCGGTGGGCGAGAGCCAGGCCCGGGGACCGTCGTCCTGGCCGCCGGCGGCGGTGGCGGGTTCGGGCAGCGCGGCCCGGTCGATCTTGCGGTTGGGGGTCAGCGGCAGCGCGTCCATCGGGACGACGAACGCGGGCACCATGTACTCCGGGAGCCGGGCGCGCACGAACGCCTTGATCTCCTGGCCGGTCACCTTCGCCTCCGGCGCGGCGACCACGTAGGCGGCCAGCGCGGTCTCACCACTGGCGTCGCCCCGGGGGACCACGACGGCGTCCCGGACGCCGGGCAGGTCGCAGATCACGTGCTGGACCTCGTCGATCTCCACGCGATAGCCGCGCACCTTGACCTGGTTGTCCGCCCGGCCGAGGGCCGCGACGGAGCCGTCGGGCAGGTAGCGGCCGATGTCGCCGGTGCGGTACATGCGGTCGCCGTCGGAGACATCGGATCCGGAACCGGAACCGGAATCGGCCGTCTCGGCGCCTTCGGCGAATCCGGCCACTGCGAAGGGGTTGCGCACGAACCTGCTCGCGGTGAGCTCCGGATCGTGGGCGTACCCGAGGCCGAGGTGCGGCGAGCGGATGGCGATCTCGCCCACCTCCCCGATCCCGGCGAGCTGTCCCCCTTCGCCGAGCACGAGAAGCTGGACGTCCTTCATGCCGCGGCCGAGCGGATAGGTCACCCCGGGGTCGGCGGCGCCGAATCCGTCGGCCGCCGGTACGACGTAGTAGCCGACCGCCCGCTGGGTCTCCGTCGAGCCGTACAGGTTGACGCAGGTCGCCGAGCCCGCCATGCGCGTGATGGCTCGGACGTCCCGGCTGGTCAGCGTGTCGCCGGTGAAGAACACCCGCTCCAGCAGGGGCAGCGTCCCCGGCGCGACCGACAGCTGGTCGAAAAGGCGCGCCATCGGCGGGGTCAGGTGGCTCACCGAGACCTGCTGGGTCCGGAACCACTGGGCCAGCCGGCCCGGGGTCTCGATGTCGATCTGCGCCGGGACGCAGATCGTCGCCCCGGTGACCAGCGGCGTGAACACCTCGCGGTGCAGAGGGTCGTGGCTGATCCCGGACAGCATGCTGTAGCGGTCGGTGTCGCGCAGCCCGAACGTCTCGACCATCCACGGCACGAAGTGCGTCAGCGACCCGTGCGAACCCCGGACGCCCTTGGGCTTGCCCGTGGACCCGGAGGTGAAGGCGATGTACGCGCAGTCCCGCGACCCGACCGTGACCGGCGCGGTCGGCTCCCAGTCGGCCGGGGCGAGGTGCCGCGCGTCCTCCAGCCGCGCCGGGAGCTCGAACCGGCACCGGGGCGCCAGCGCCTCAAGGGCCGTCTGCACGGTGAGCGGAACCGCTCCGGCGGCCTCCAGTTGGAGGAAGGCGGCCGGCTGGGCCACGGCCAGACAGTCGGCGATGCGCGGCGCGGGGTAGGCGGGGTCGAGGATGGCGAACGAGGCGCCGGCCCGGAGGATGGCCAGGAGCGCCCAGACCAGCGACACGCTCCGCTCCCCGTAGACGGCGACGACGTCGCCCTTCCCGACACCGTTCTGTGTCAGGGCTCTGGCCAGCGCCGCGGTGGCCCACGCCAGATCGCCGTAGCTCAGGTCCTGCCCCGGCTCGCTCACCGCGATCCGGTGCGGCTCCCGGGCGGCCCAGTCCTCGAACTGCTCGACGACCGACCCGTACCAGGTTCCGTCCAGGGGCTCGGCCGGATCCGGCAGCCGGAGCCGGGCGGTCGGAGTGTCCAGGCGCAGGGAGTCGATGCGGCGGCTCCCGTCGGCCACCGCCTGTTCCAGCACCCTGATCCACTGCGCGACCAGTTCCTCGACGGCCTCGGCGGTGAAGCGGTGGGCGTCGTAGACCAGATCGATCCGCAGGTCGGTCTCGCCGGGCTCGACGTAGAAGGTCAGGTCGAACTTCGCCCCGAGGTCCGGGACGGAGAACTCCCGCGCGGCCAGCCCCGGCAGGTCGGCCGACCGGGCCGGGATGTTGAGCATATTGAGATAGACCCGGAACAGCGGGGTGGTCGTCAGATCGCGGTCGGGCGCGAGCCGGCCCACCAGCGTCTCGAACGGGACGTCCTGGTGCTCGTAGGCGTCCAGGGTCGTGGCGCGGACCCGGTCGAGCAGGTCGGTGAACGTCGGATCGCCGGACAGGTCGGCGCGCAGCACCACGGAGTTGATGAAGAAGCCGATGATCTCCTCCACCTCGCGCTGCCGGCGCCCGGCGATCGGGGCGCCGATCGCGAAGTCGCGCTGGCCGGTGAGCCGGCCGAGGGTGATCTGCAGCGCGGCGGCCAGGACCATGAACGTCGTCGCGCCGGACGCGGCGGCGAACCGGTCGATCTGCGCCCGCAGCGGCCCGGTGACCGTCGAGCGCACGCGGCGACCCGCACCGGCGGCCGCCTCACCGCCGCGGCGCGACGTCGGCAGCGCCAGGTCCGGCAGGCCGTCGAGCTGGTCGCACCAGTACCCGATCGACTCCTCGAGCGCGCCCGATGCCAGCTGGTCGCGCTGCCGGCGGGCGAACTGCGCGTAGGTCGCCGGGAGGGCCGGCAGCGGCGCGAGCGGCGCCCGGTCGATCTCCTGCGCGTAGAAGTGGGCCAGATCGCGCTTGAGGATCTCCATCGACCAGCCGTCGCCCACGATGTGGTGCAGCGTCAGGACCAGGACGGTGTCCGCGTGCCCGATCGTCAGCAGCCGCACCCGCAGCAGCGGTCCGGCCCCCAGGTCCATCGGGGTCCTGGCTTCGCGCTCGACGATCTCCAGCGCCTCGGCCTCCCGGTGCTCCGTCGTCGGTCCGCTCAGTACCGTGCGCGAGATCGGGACGTCGACGGTGTCCAGAATCCTTTGGGACAGCACGCCGTCGTCCTCGGCCAGGACGGTGCGCAGTGTCGCGTGCCGCCGCACCAGCCGGTCGACGGCCCGCTGCAGGGCGCCCTCGTCGAGCTCGCCGTGCAACCGGATCGCCCCGGCCAAGTGGTAGCGGCCGCCCGGCAGGTCCTGATCGGAGCCGCGGTCGAGCTCTTCGAGAATCCACAGGCGTTCCTGCATCACCGACAGCGGGATGTCGGCCCCGTCCGGCGGGTAGGCGGAGATCTCCTTCTTCGCCGCTGCCGGGACGGCCCGTTCGCAGCGTGCCGCGTAGTCGCGCAGGACCGGCGCCTCGAACAGCGCCCGCAGCGGGATCTCGCAGCCCAGCGCCTCGCCGACCGCGGAGGTGATCACCGTCGCGAGCAGCGAATGCCCGCCGAGCGCGAAGAAGTCGTCGGCGGCGCCCACGACGTCGAGCTCCAGGACCCGGGCCCAGACCTCACCGACGAGCTGCTCGGTCGGCGACGTCAACGGCGTGAAGCCGTCGGCGTGAGCGAAGTCCTCGCGCGCCGGACGCGTCAGCCGGCCCGGGTCGAGTTTGCCGCCGGGCAGGCGCGGCAGTTCCGCACGGATCACGAAGGCGGCCGGAACCATGTGGGCCGGCAGTTTGTCCGCGCACACCCGCGCGAAGTGTTCCGGCGTCAGGGCCGGATCGGCGGTCTCCAGGTAGCCGACCAGCAGTTCATCGGTGACCTTGACCACCGCCGCGGCGACGCCGGGTTCGGCGAGCAGCACGGTCTCGATCTCCGTCGGCTCGATCCGGTGACCGCGAACCTTGACCTGGCTGTCGCGGCGTCCGCAGTAGTCCAGCGTCCCGTCGGGCCGCAGCCGGACCAGGTCGCCGGTCCGGTACATCCGGGCGCCCGGAACCCCGGAGAACGGATCGGGAACGAAGTGGTCTGCGGTCAGCGCCGCCCGGCGGTGATACCCGAGGGCCAGGCCGGCCCCGCCCACATACAGTTCGCCGACTGCTCCCTGCACCGCCGGTGCCAGGTTCGCGTCGAGGACGTACGCCGTCGCGCCCGGCAGGACCGCTCCCAACGAGACCGGTCGCCCCGGCTCGCAGTCGGCGGCCGTGACCACGACGGTGCTCTCGGTGGGCCCGTAGGCGTTGACGAAACGGCGGCCGGGCTGCCACTGCGCGACCAGCTCCGCGCGCGCGGCCTCGCCGCCGGACACCAGCGTCCGAAGCGTCGGCAGGTCGCGAGGCGGCAGCGAGGCGATCACCGAGGGCGGCAACAGGCAGACGGTGACGGCGCGGTCGAGGAGCACCTGCGCCAGCGTCTCGCCGACCAGCGCGTGATCCCGCTCGACGACGCACAGGGTGCCGCCGGCGGCGAGCGTCGGGAAGATCTCCCAGACGGAGGCGTCGAAGCTCAGGCTGGCGAACTGCAGCATCCGCGACCGGTCGTCGATCCCGAAGCACGCTGCCTGCGCGACGGCGAGGTTGGCCAGGCTGCGGTGCGCGATCAGCACGCCCTTGGGCTGCCCGGTGGATCCCGAGGTGTACATCAGGTAGGCGGGCGCCTCGGGGTCGGCCGGGGGCAGCGGCTCCGCGGTCGCGGGCCCGCGCAGCGCGTCCTGGACCAGCTCGCCGGTCACGACTCCGCGCGCCCCGGAATCGGAGAGCATGAAGTCCCTGCGCTCGACGGGATAGGCGGGATCGATCGGCAGGTACGCGGCGCCGGACCGCTGCACCGCCAGCACGGCGACCACGGCCGCGACGGACGGTTCGACCGACACCGCGACGACGTCCCCGGTACCGACCCCGAATCGGCGCACGATGTCGCGCGCCACGTGGTCGACCTGCCCGCGCAGGTCGCCGTAGGTCACCGGGCCGGCCGCACCGTCCAGCGCGACCGCGTCCGGGCGGGTGTCGGCGACGCGTTCGAACCGCGACCAGAAAGTGGCGTCGGCGTCAGGGCCCGGGTCGGCACCGGCCCGCGACGCCGCGGACGGCCAGTGTTCGAGTTCCGCGACCGCACCCGGCGTGCTGATCGCCTCGTCGGGCCGGTACGCCATCGAGCGCACCGTCTCGCAGAAGACGCGCGCGAAGGCGCGGGCCGTCTCCGGCCGGAAGAGGTCTGTGTTGTACTCAAGCCAGCCGGTCAGCGGGCCGCCGTCATCGGTGATCTCGAAGGTCAGGTCGGTCTTGGCGGTGCCGGTGTACAGCGGCGCCGTCTCGATCCGCAGGCCCGGGACGGCCGGCGCCGGCAGGGATCCGGCGCGGACGTCGAGGATCGCCTGGAAGACCGGGCTCCGGCTCGGATCGCGGTCCTGGCCGACGGCCTCGACGATGGCCGAGAACGGTACCCACTTCCACGCCATCGCCTCGAGCGTCGTGCCGCGCACGCTTTGGAGGAGTTCCCTGGCGCTGTCTTCGCCGGACACCTCGTAGCAGAACGGGACCGTGTTCACGAAGAAACCGACGACCTCGTCGTACGCGCCGTCGGCGGGCCGGTTGGCGTCGGGCGCCCCGATGACGACCCGCTCCTGGCCGGACAGCCGGGACAGGGTCGAGGCCAGGCACGCCGAAAGCGCCATGAACACGGTCGCCCGATGCTCCCGCGCGAGCGCGCGCAACGCCGCGGAGTCCTCGTGGCCGAGCGTCAGCGGCACGCGGGCCCCGCCGAAGGTCTGCACGGCCGGCCGAGGCCGGTCGATCGGCAGGTCCAGGGCCCGCGGCGCGCCGCCGAGGTGCTGCTTCCAGAAGTCCAGTCCGCGCTGCCCGGTCGCCGACCGCAACAAGGAGCTTTCCTCGGCGGCCCATTGCGAATACCCGGGGCCGAGAGCCGGCGGCGCACTGTCCGCGCCGCGCAGCCGGCGGACGTACAGCTCGGCCAGTTCACCCGCGACGATCTCCAGAGAACGGCCGTCGAAGACGATGTGGTGGAAGGCCAGCAGCAAAGCGTGTTCGTTGTCTGCGAACGCCACGAGCGCGGCCCGCACCAGGGGCGGCTCGGCGAGGGCGAAGGCCTGCCCGGCGTGCTGGGCGGCGAGCGCCGCGAGCTCCGCCTCGCGCTGCGCAGGGGCGATCGCGGTCCGGTCGAGGACCTCCCATGGACAGCGCGCATCGTCGTGCACGAAGGGAGCGGGAGTGCCGCCCCCGTCGCGAAAGCCGGTGCGCAGGGCCGGATGCCGGGCCACGATCTCGTCGAGCGCACCGCGCAGGACCACCGGGTCGAGGGCGCCGTACAACCGGACGACGCCGGGCACGACGTAGGCGGCGGATCCCGGTGCGAACCGCTCCAGGAACCACAATCGGCCCTGCCCCAGCGACAGCCGCGGCTCGGTCGTCCCGGATCCGGACGGCTCGCGCAGATCCAGGGGATCGTCCGCCGGATCCAGTTCGCTGATCCGCGCCGCCTGGGCCCGGACCGTGACGGATTCGAAGAACATCCGAAGCGGCGGCCGGACCCCGAACTCTCGGCGAACCAGGGTATTGAGGTCGGCGGCGCGCAGCGAGTGCCCGCCGAGGTCGAAGAAGTCGTCGTCGAGCCCCACGCCCTGGACGCCGAGCACTTCGCACCAGATGGCCGCGAGCCTGGTCTGCTCCGGGGACATGGCCGCCGAGGCGGTCGTGCGGTCCGCGCTGTGCGCGTGCCTGCGCAACGCCTCGGCATCGACCTTGCCGTTGGAGGTGAGTGGGACGCGGTCCAGGACGAGCAGGCGGCTGGGCACCATGTAGCTCGGGAGCTCCTTGTGGAGCCAGTCGCGCAGTTCCTCGACCTCGAGGGTGCCCGGTGTCACGGCGGCGATCAACTCGGTCTCGCCCGATGCGCGCGAGGCGACGACGGCTGCCTCGCCGACCCCGGGATGGCGGCGCAGCGCGACGTCCACCTCGCCGAGTTCGATGCGGTAGCCGCGGACCTTGACCTGCTGGTCGGCGCGCCCGAGGTAGCGGAGTTCGCCGTCGCCGGAGCGCCGCACCAGGTCGCCGGTGGCGTAGAGGCGACGGCCCGGTTCGGTCGCGAAGGGGTCGGGGACGAACCGCTCGGCGGTCTTGCGGGGCTCGGAGGCATAGCCTCGGCCGACCCCGATTCCGCCGATGTAGGCCTCCGCGACCACGCCGTCGGCGACCGGCTGGAGCGAGGCGTCCAGAACGTGGATGACCGCGTCGGTCATGTCGCGGCCGATGGAGACGTCCCGCGCGCGGGCGGCCCGGCCGGCCTGCGGCCCCAGCAGCGCGACCGTCGAACACACGGTGGTCTCGGTGGTCCCCCAGCGGTTGTACAGCCGCACCTGGTCGTTGCCGGAGGCGAACCAGCGGGTGAGCTTGTCGGGGTGGGCCGCCTCGCCGCCGATCAGGACGGTGCGAAGGGCCGGCGGCACGGTGAGGCTGTCATCGAGCGCTGTGACCAGCACATGGAAGAACGCTGTGGGGATGTCGACGACGGTGACCCCTTGCTCGGCGCACCAGGCGAGGAACCGCGCGGGCGAGTCCAGAACCGTGTCGTCCCGCAGGACGAGCGCGGCACCGGTGGTCCACGCGGAGAAGATCTCCTCCAGGCAGGGGTCGAACGTCAGCGGGGCGAACTGCAACACCCGGTCGTCCGCGGTGACGCCGATCTCGTCGAGGAAGGACAGCAGGTAGCTCAGCAACGACCGGTGCTCGATCTGGACGCCCTTGGGCCGCCCGGTCGAGCCGGAGGTGAAGATGACGTAGGCCAACGTGTTCCCGGTGACGACCAGGTCGGGGCGGTCCTCGGGGAAACCGCCGAGTTCTGCTTCGTCCTCGGCACTGATCGTCCGCCCCAGCGCACCGGCGAGGTCCGCGCTCGCCTCGTGGCACAGGATCCGGGCGCACCGCGCGTCGCCGACCATGTCGGCCAGGCGCGCCGGGGGCAGCCCGGGATCCAGCGGGACGAACGCCGCCCCCGCCTTCATGACCGCGAGCATCGCGATGACCAGTTCCGGAGAGCGCCGCAGGCACAGCCCCACGGTGTCCTCGGGCCCCAGGCCCTCGGCCCGCAACCGGTTGGCCAGGCGGTTCGCCGCCTTTTCCACGTCGGCGTAGGACAGTTCGGTGCCGGCGGCCACGAGTGCGACGGCGTCGGGGGTCCGGTCGGCCGTCGCCTCGAAGAGCTCGTGGACGGACGTCACCCCCGGCACGGTCCGCGGCGGCACGTCGGCACGGGCGAGCGAGTCCGCCACGCCGGCCACGCGCAGCGCGCTGACCGGTGCCGCCGGGTCCGCCGCGATCTGGCCGAGCAGATCGAGGTACTGCCGCGCCAGCTGCCCGGCGAGGTCGGGCTCGAACCGGTCGGCCCGGACCAGCAGGTGCGCGAGCAGGCCGTCGCCGGCCGGCACGGCGTGCACCGTGATGTCGAACTGGGTCGCGAGCACCCCGCTGGGGAACGGCTCCAGCGTCAGGTTCCCGAGCTGTGCGGAGTCGGCCCCGGCCCCGAACAGCACGGACATCACGCCGGGGTCGACCGTGTGCGGCGGCCGCTCGAACACCACCGCCGTGTTGACGGCGGCCGCGGTGTTCCCGCGCGCCCTGAGGAGCTCGACGAGCCGGCTGTACGGGAAGTGCTGGTGGTTCAGCGATTCCCGCAGCTGGCCGCCGGTGTCGCGGATGAGGTCCGCGACCGTCGAGTGGACCCCGGGTTCGGCGCGCACCGGGATCGTGTTGACGAAGTATCCCAGGGTGCTGCGGAACCGCGCTCCGGGCCGGCCGGCCGTCGTGGCGCCGACCACGAACTCCTCGTCGCCGCTGTGGGCCCGGATCAGGATCTCGAAGGCCGCCGTGAGGACCGAGAACAGGGTCGTCTGGCAGTCCTTCGCGGTCCGCTCCAACCGACCGAGCAGTTCCGGGCCGACCTGGACGCGGGACTGGACGATGCCGGAGTCCTGCTTCGGGCGCGGGACCGAGGGCAGCGTCGGCGCCCGCACCTCGCCGTCGAGCAGGTCGAGCCAGTAGCGCTCGTCCTGCTGCCAGCGCGGCGAGCGCTCGTAGTCCTGCTGCCAGCGGACGAACTCCTCGTAGCCGACGGCCGGCGGGAGTTCGCCGACCGCGTCGGCCAGCAGGTCGCCGTAGGCGGTCGCGAGCTCTTCGAGCAGCGTCACCACGGACCAGAAGTCGGTGATCACATGGTGTTGGGCCAGGACCAGCACGGGAGCACCGCTGCCGACGAACAGCCGGGCGCGGGCGACCGGGCCGTGTTCGAGGTCGAACGGCTCCCGGACGCACGCGTCCACGGCGGCGCGCAGCTCCGGCTCCGTCCGGCCCGCCAGGTCCACGACGCAGAGGTCGAATACGCCCTCGGGATCGATGCGCACCCGGCGCCGGCTGCCGTCGCTGTCGAACCGCGACGTCAGAACGGGGTGGCGGGTACCGAGCCGGCGCACGGCGGCCGCGAGCGCGTCGCGGTCGAGCGGTTCGGCGAGCCGGACGGCGACCGACACGTTCTGGTCGGAGTCCGGGCCTTCCAGCTCGCGCAGGAACAACAGGGACTGCTGGCCGGCCGACAGCGGTCCGACGCTCGGTCCGCTCCGTGCGCTGCCTGGTGCCGGTGCCGGTGCCGGTACTGATTCCGGTGCTGATGCCGCTGCCGGCACCGTGATCTGCAACTGGGCCTCGATCACGGCGGCCAGGTCGTGCAGGCTCGTCGGTCCCAGCAGCAGGCTCAGGTCGATGACCGCGCCGAGTTGCTCCTCGACGCGGAAGGCGAACTCGACCGCGGCGAGCGAGTCGAGGTTCAGATCGGCGACGCTGTCCGCGTCGCGCGCCTGCGTGTCGGCCGCGCGGATCAGGCAGAGCTCGACCTCCTCGACCCGCTGGGGTTGCGGCAGTGCCAGCAATTCCGGGCGCGACGGGAAGGTGATCTGCCGGCCGGCCGTCGTCGTGCCGGTCGTGCCGTCCGAGGACCGGCGGTACAGCTCACCCTCGATCACGCCGCCGAGGTAGGCCGCGCGGCCGGCCAGCCGCTGGATCTTGCCGCTGGAGGTCTTGGCCAGGCTGCGCGGGCCGAGCAGGACCACGTCGTGGACCGCGACGCCGTACTCGTGGCGCACCGCCTCGGCGATCGCGTCGGCGACCCGCGGGAGCTCTTCGCCGGGCGTGTCGGCCTTGACCTCGTGCAGGACGACGCACTGCTCGCCGTCCTCGGTGTCGACGGCGAACGCGGCGCCGCAGCCGGGGCGCGCCCGGTCGGTGGCCAGCAGCGCCGATTCCTCGATGTCGTGCGGGTAGAGGTTGCGCCCGCGGATCACCATCATCTCTTTGAGACGGCCGGTGACGTAGAGCTGGCCGTCCCGGACGAATCCGAGGTCGCCGGTGCGCAGATAGTCGCTGGAATCGCCGTCGAGCCGCGCGCCGAACGTCTCCCGGGTCGCGGCCTCGTCGCGCCAGTAGCCGGCCGCGACGGACGGGCCGGCGACCCAGATCTCACCGATCCGGCCGGGATCGGGACGCGCACCGGTCGCCGGGTCGACGACGGCGATCCGGTGGTCGAGCGCCACGAGTCCGGAGGCCACCAGCTCCTCGCCCTCGGCGCTCGGAACCGCCTGTCCCGCCTCCAGCGCGCGCCGATCGAGCCGGTGCCGTCCGGCGCCGTTCCCGCGCCCGCTACCGGCCACGAACAGCGTCGCCTCGGCCAGTCCGTAGCACGGCAGCAGCGCGGAGGCGTCGAACCCGCTGCCGGCGAAGGCTTCGGCGAACCGTGCCAGTGTGCTGTGGCGCACCGGCTCCGCGCCGCAGAAGGCGACCCGCCAGTGCGACAGGTCCAGAGCGGCCCGGTCGGCTTCGGTGCTCTTGGTGACGCAGAGGTCGAAGGCGAAGTTGGGTCCGCCGGCCACGGTCGCCCCGTGTTCGGAGATCGCCTCGAGCCAGCTCAGGGGCCGGCGCATGAAGTCCAGCGGCGACATCAGGATGTTGGAGATGCCGGACAGCATCGGCTGCAGGACTCCGCCGAGCAGCCCCATGTCGTGGTAGAAGGGCAGCCAGGACACGTTGACGTCGTCGGGCCGCACGTCGAAGCAGTGTGCGATGGCCGCGCCGTTGGCCAGCAGGTTCGCGTGGGTCACGACGACCCCTCGCGGCGTCCCGGTGGAGCCGGACGTGTACTGCAGCAGGGCGGCCGAATCAGGGTCCAGATCAGGGTGGCGCCACCGGTCGCCGTCGGCGAGCATCGCCTGTTCGGTGATCACCCAGGGCCGGTCGGCCAGTTCGGGCGCCTGGTCGAGCAGGTCGGCGGTGAACGCCTGCACCAGGCCGGTGGAGAGCACGATCCGGGCGTCGGAGTTGCCCACGACCGCGCGCAGCCGGGGAAGCGTCCGGGCGATCCGCATCGGGTCGGGCGGGTAGACGGGGACGGCGACCATCCCGGCGTAGAGCGTGGCCAGGAACCCGACGACGAACAGCTCGCCGGGCGGGAAGAGCAGGACGACGCGGGACCCCGGCGCGGCCTGCTCCAGCAGGGCCACGGCGACGGCCCGGGCCCGCTCGTCGACGTCGACGATGCTGAGCTTGGAGCCGACGCCGCCGAACTCCTGGAGGAACTCATAGGTGACTTCGGTGCCGCGCTCTTCCAGAGTTCGGCGAATGACGTCAACGACACTCTGCGTCTGCATGGACCGTCCCCGTTCTCGGGCCTGGCTGGGGTGGTGAGGAACTCGGATGGCGCACTGCTGAGGCGAAGGCGCCATGCCTGGTCGGGCGACGCGGCGCGGAAGGGCGCGCCGCATCGCCTCGTGGATTCGTGAATCGACTCGGAGCCTCGGGATTCGAGGAGTATCAGTACCCGTCGACAGGACGGCGGTGACAGATGTCCCGGACTGCTTCCCGGGCGTTCATCTGCACAAGGGGATCGATGACATAGGTCGTGTCCGAGCTGCCCTCGGTGCCGGTCAGGATGTCGACGACCAGGCCGGCGACGCGCGCGACGTCGGCGGTGTCGAAGCCGCGGGCGGCCATGCTGTTGCTCCCGAACCGCACGCCCGAGGTCACCCGCGCGGAGTGCGCGTCGCCGACGATCCGGTTCTTGTTGACCAGGATGCCGCACTCCTCCAGCGCCTTCTCGGCGTTGACCCCGGTGATGCCGAAGGAGGACAGGACGTCGGCCACGACGATGTGGTTGTCGGTGCCGCCGGAGATCACCCGGACGCCGCGCAGGATGAGCTGGTCGGCCAACTCCGCCGCGAGGGAGCGCACGTCGCGCATCCGGGCTTTGAAGGCCGGGGTGCCGGCCGCCCCCAAGGCGTAGGCCTTGGCCGCGATGCTGTTCACCACCGGCGCGCCCTGCATGAGCGGGAACACGCCGGACTGCATGGTCTGCGCGAGCGTCCGGCCGTCCGCGAGCTTGAGGTCCGCCGACTCGCCGAGCAGGATCAGTCCGCCGCGGGGGCCGTAGAGCTGCTTGTGGGTGCAGGTGGTCACCACGTGGGCGTGTTCCATCGGCGAGGGGTGCTCCCCGGCGGCGACCAGCCCGGCGATGTGGGTGATGTCGGCGAGCAGGTACGCCCCGACCTCGTCGGCGATCTCCCGGAACACGGCCCAGTCGATGGTTCGGGGGTAGGCGGTCGTGCCGGCGATGAGCAGCCGGGGCCGGTGCCGGCGGGCCGATTCCCGGACCTCGGCGTAGTCGATCATCCCGTCGGGGCTGAGTCCGTAGTGGTACGGCGTGAAGGTCCGCCCGGAGGCGTTCACCGGGGCGCCGTGGCTGAGGTGGCCGCCGGCGTCCAGGCCGAGCCCGAGGATCGGGTCGCCGGGGCGCAGCAGGGCGGTCATCACGACCTGGTTGGCGGTGCTCGCCGAGTGCGGCTGCACGTTGGCGTGGCGGGCGCCGAAGACCTCCTTCGCGCGGTCGACGGCGAGCCGTTCGACCGTGTCGACGTTGACGCAGCCGGCGTGGAAGCGCGCGCCGGGATAGCCCTCCGCGGTGACGTTGGCGAAGAAGCTGCCCTCGGCCAGCAGCGCGGCCGGGGTGACCGGGCTGCACGAGGCGACCAGGGCCAGCGTCTCGCGCTGGCGGTCGAGTTCGGCGCCCAGCAGGTCGTGCAGGATCGGGTCTGACAGTTCCAGTGCGTCCAGGGCCTGTCCGTAGAACCGGTGCAGGTCGCCGGTGGTCCGATTCGGCGTGGCGAGGTGATCGGTGGTCTGAGTCACGGAGGATCCAAACTGGGAGGGCGGCGGAGGAGCAGCCTGGCTCAGAAGTTCGGCTTCGACAGCATCGCGGCGACCTTGCGGCCCGGGTCCTCGAACCCGCGGCGGCCGTGCATCACCCGTTTGTTGTCGATCATCACGATGTCGCCGGCCTGCCACTGGATGTCGACGGCCACCTGCTCGGTGGCGTCGAGGGCGTCCCACCGGCAGTGTTGCGGGATGGCGGAGCCGTCTTCGAAGGAGACGAGTGCACCGGAACCCAGGTAGCTGTTGCACAGCGTGGGGGCGTCCAGGTAGGGGGCCCGGGGCAGCGCGGAGACCGAGTAGGTCCAGTTCAGGTTCCCGGCGTCGTCGAAGTCGTACTCGAAGCCCTCGTAGCCGGCGAACATCGTCTCCAGTTCGGCGCGGTCGCGGGTCCCGAACACCCGCTCCTGGTGCTCGGGCCCGGTCGGGAACGGCAGACGCCAGGTCAGCCGCTGCTTCTCGAACAGCTCGCGGGTCTCGGGCGCGAGCCGTTCGCCGGCCTGGACTCCGTCGTAGACCGTCGTCTCCCCGCCGGAGACGGCGGGCTGGACGCACAGGAACCACTGGAGCCCGGGGTGCAGGGGGCAGTAGCTCATCTCGGAGTGCGCGGGGATCGGATTGCGGTGCGCGTCGACCAGCAGGACGGCCCCGTCGTTGGAGAGGGTCTGGCGGTTGGGGTTCTGGTGGAAATACAGCTCCGACGAGAACCGCTGGACCAGTCCGCGGAAATCCTCCGCGGCCGCGTCGAATCCCCGGAACATCAATGTTCCGTGTTCTTTGAAGAGCTCTGAAATGTCGGAGTGCGGGAGATCTTCAAGAGGCAGATCCCGCTTCTCGACGACGAGTCCGTGATGAGGGGAAAGGGCTGAAGTAGAGAACTGTGCCACGGGGGGCATCCTCCGACTCGATCGAATCGGGCACGGTGAATATGGTTGTGGAACGTATCAGTGACCTTAGCGTCCGACAAGGGGCGTGGCGGCTTTCCTGCACGTCCCGCCGACCGCTCGGCCGCCCTACCGAGTCTTTGATAAAGCTCTGACCTGCTCTTTTACGACCCCTATCACCACCTGTGGCTATGAAGGGGTTGAGTCACCGGCAACGAGCGGGGCACGCTCCGGGGTTTCCCGGCCGGCCGTCGAGGGAAAGGTCGTTGCTGGAGGAATCGCTCCGGGGATTGTCCCGTCGGCCCCGGCCTTGACTCCATCGGCGCCGGGTGCGAGTCTCCCTCATGTCGACCTTTCGACCTTCCCGCGGATCTTCTAGTGAGTCTTCCCGCATTCGATCCATTCCCCATCGCCCATTGCCCATCGCCCATCGCAGGGCGGCTTACCGACGACAAACACGCCTACTGCTCGGCACTAAGGCCCGGCAGTGCACTGTTATTCGCGCGCGACCACGACGGGATGATTCAGTTGACTTCCTCTTCCGACGCTGCCGGCGATCGCCTCCCGCCTGACGCGGACGTGGTGATCATCGGTGGCGGCGTGATGGGTGCCGCCATCGCCTTCCATCTCGCCGAGGCCGGTGTCGCCAAGGTGGTCCTGGTGGAGCGGGACCACCCCGGATCGGGTTCGTCGGGCAAACCGATAGGGGGTGTCCGGGCCCAGTTCTCCGACCCGGTCAACATCGGTCTGGGGCTGCGCAGCCTGGAGGCCTGGCGGTCTTTCGCCCGGCGGCCCGGCGCCGATGTCGGGCTGCGGAACGTCGGATACCTGTTCCTGCTGGCCGATGACGAACAGGTGGCCCTGTTCGAGCGCAGCGTCGTCGATCAGAACGCGCTGGGCGTGCCCAGCAGGATCCTCACTCCTCGACAGGCGCAGGATCTGTGCCCTTATATCGACCCCCGCGGCATCAGAGCCGCCGCCTACTCCTCCACCGACGGCTGGGCGCTGCCGCCGGCAGCCGTCCAGGGATATGTGCGCGGCGCCCGCGGGCACGGTGCGGTCGTGCTCGGCGACTGCCTGGTCACCGCGATCGACGTCGCCGGGGGCGTCGTGCGAGCCGTCCGCACCTCCCGGGGCGACATCAGCACCCGTACGGTCGTGTGCTGCGCCGGCGCCTGGTCCGGCGCCATCGGCCGGATGGCCGGCGTCCATCTTCCGGTGGTGCCCCTGCGCCGGCAGATCGCCTTCACCGGGCCGCTGCGCCCGGCTCCGCCCCGGATTCCGTTCACCCTCGACGTCGGCTCCACGATGTACTTCCACAACGACGCCGCGGACGGTCTCGTCGTGGGCCTGTCGGACAGCCGCCAGAGCGAGGGCTTCGGGCGCGAGTTCACCCATGAATGGCTCGAACCGTTCCGGCGGGCAGCCCGGCCCCGGGCACCCGCGCTCGCGGACGTCCCCGTCGCCGGCGGCTGGGCGGGCCTGTACGAGATGACCCCGGACCACAACGCGCTGATCGGCGAGGCCGAAGGCGTCAGCCGCTTTCTGTACGCCACCGGGTTCTCCGGCCACGGCTTCCTCCAGGCCCCGGCGGTCGGGGAGATCGTCCGCGACCTCTGCCTCGGCAGGACCCCCGTTCTCGACATCACGCCCTTGAGCGCCGCGCGCTTCTCCGCGGCCGGGGCCGGCCTCCGCCCCGAGACGCACATCATCTGAAGGAGACGTCAGCATGAACAGCACCCGCACTCCGCTGCCCGACGACGACGCCCTGCGCGCCATCGCCGTCAGGAGCCTGAGTCGCTGCGGAGTGGAGGCACCCACCCAGAGCGGGGACCTGCCGGCGCGCACACCGGTGACCGCCGGCACCCTGTTCCGGGTGGCCGGCACGACCCCGGCCGAGGCCGGCACGGCGATCGCCGCCGCCCGGCAGGCCTTCGAACAGTGGCGCACGACCCCCGCCCCGAAGCGCGGCGCCCTGGTCAAGCGACTCGGCGAACTCCTCACCGAGCACAAGGAGGATCTCGCCGACCTGGTCACCATCGAGGCCGGGAAGATCCGCACCGAGGCGCTGGGCGAGGTGCAGGAGATGATCGACATCTGCGACTTCGCGGTCGGCCTGTCCCGGCAGCTGTACGGCCGCACCATGGCCTCCGAGCGGCCCGGCCACCGCCTGTCCGAGACCTGGCACCCGCTCGGCGTGGTCGGCGTGATCAGCGCCTTCAACTTCCCGGTCGCGGTCTGGGCCTGGAACACGGCCGTCGCCCTGGTATGCGGCGACACGGTGGTGTGGAAGCCGTCGGAGCTGACCCCGCTCACCGCGACGGCCTGCGATGCGCTCCTGGCGGCGGCCGCGGCGCAGACCGGCGCGCCGGCCGGCGTGCACCGGCTGCTGCTCGGCGCCCGGGAGATCGGCGAGCGGCTCGCGGACCACCCCGACGTGGCGCTGGTGAGCGCGACCGGATCGGTGCGCATGGGACGCGAGGTGGCCGTCCGCGTCGCCGCCCGGCTCGGCCGCTGCCTGCTGGAACTGGGCGGCAACAACGCCGCGGTGGTCACGCCGTCGGCCGACCTGGACCTCGCGGTCCGCGGCATCGTCTTCTCCGCCGCCGGAACCGCCGGACAGCGCTGCACCACGATGCGCCGGCTGATCGTGCACGAAGACGTGGCCGCCGAACTCGAGGAGCGGATCGTCAACGCCTACCGGCGACTGCCTGTCGGCAACCCCTTCGACAGCGGCACGCTCGTCGGACCGCTCATCACCCGCGCCGCCCACACGGCGATGACCGACGCCCTGGCCCAGGCCCAGGCGGCAGGCGGAAAGCTTCTGGTCGGCGGCGACCTCGAACCTCAGCCCGGCGCCCCGGACGCGGCGTACGCCCGACCGGCCGTGGTCCGCATGCCCGCCCAGGACGGCATCGTGCGCGAGGAGACATTCGCCCCGATCCTGTACCTCCTGACGTACCGCACCCTCGACGAGGCGCTCGCCCTCCACAACGACGTCCCGCAGGGCCTGTCCTCCAGCATCTTCACCCAGGACCAGCGCGAAGCGGAGCGCTTCCTGGCCGCCGACGGTTCCGACTGCGGCATCGCCAACGTCAACATCGGCACCTCCGGCGCCGAGATCGGCGGCGCCTTCGGCGGCGAGAAGGAGACCGGCGGCGGCCGCGAATCCGGCTCCGACGCGTGGCGCGCGTACATGCGGCGGGCGACGAACACCGTGAACTACTCCGACGACCTGCCGCTCGCCCAGGGCGTCAACTTCCTGTAGGCCGCCCTTGGGATGTGATCAGTGATAGCCGAGATGTGGCAGAGATACCGGCTGGCCAAGCGAACCGCGAGATGTCAGCGCACGATGACGCAACTGTGTCGCCAGGCGGCCGTCCGGGAAGCGGAGCAAACCGTCGCGACCGCGTGGATCAAGCGCCTGCACAGCGCCGACACGTCGAACCCGAGCGAGCGCGCGCTCGTGGAGCTGGAGCGTGAGGCGCACGCGCGAGCGTCGAACAAGCGCTCAGCCGCGACCGCCCGGGAGCGGCGACGCCTTGCCGACCTCTCCGCGCGGATCTCGGAGTGGAATCAGGAGTCTTAGAGCGTGCGCGAATTGATGGCAGGTCTGCCGCGGGCAGCGCGGCTCCTGCGGGCACGCTGCGCGACAAGAGCATCCATCCGTGTCCATGCCGACATGACCATCGGGATCGCAGAGTGACGAGCGGCGGCTACGGTGTCGCGGCCCGAGCCCGCAGTCGCGACATGGCCTCCGGCTCCGGCCAGTCGCTCACCAGGTACCGGGCGGGGTGGTAGCCGGGTTCGGGGACGAGTCCGGTCTCCTCTGCCACGACCTCCCAGGTGGCGAAGAACTGTTCGTCGTCGCCGTTCTCCGGGAAGGCGATCCACTCCGCCTCCGGCAGCAGTGTGGGCTGGTCATTGCTCCACGTGGCCAGGGTGAACGTGGCGTCGGTGCCGGGTCGGCCGTAGCGCGAGAAGGCGGCGGCAAACGGGTCGCCGGGCCTGGCCGCGGCCCGGAGCCGCTCGGTCTGGGACGAGTAGACGACCGAGGCCAGTGCTCCCCAGCCGCGGCGGACCACGTCGCGCGCGGGGTGGCCCGCCGGCACGTCGTACGGCATGACCCGCCCGGTGTCGTCGAGGGTGTAGGCGACCGGGGAGATCGAGCGGACCGCCTCGCCCCATCGTGTCTGCTCGCGGTCCAGCAGTGCGATCAGATCATCAGGGCTCTGTGGTTCCGGCACGACCAGCATCCCGCCCTGGTCCGGGACGAACACCAGCGGCCGCCGGCCCCAGCCCGCCGACCAGGTCGCGAGCCAGCCCTCCAGGAGGATCAGCGAGCCGAGGTAGGTGTGGGTCACCCCCATGAAGTCGGTGACCGCGGGTGCGTGGCCGCCGCGCTCCTCCAGGAGCTTGCCGAACTCGCGGGCCAGGTTCTCGTGCGCCGCTGCGAAGACCTCCTGCGCGCTCACCCCCCATTGGTCGAGGTCCCGCAGGGTCGGGTATGCCATCGCCTCCGGCGTGTCGATCACCACGAACTCGCTGAGACACGGCTGCGCGGGCCGCGACAGCACCTCCGGTATGCCGTCATGGCCCATGCCGAAGTCGGCTTGGCGCAGTACCGGACGCAGTGCCGGCCGGACTTCGGCCCAACCGGTGGGCACCGGCGGCGGTGCCACGTTCGAGGCGAGCCGGTCCAGCTGCACGCGCCGCTCGTCGGCGTCGAGGCGCTCGCGTTCGCGGAAGGCGTTACCGAGGAACAGCTCGCCCTCGCCAGCGCCGTCGTGCCGGCGGACGGTGACTTTGAAACCGTCGGGATCGTATACGGCCGAGGCGACCCGTTTGTCAGCGGCAATACGCGCAGCGACCTCCTGCCCGAAGCGATCCCGTTCCGACACCCGCTTGAATATCCCCATGATCGGCGACCTTAGCGAAGATCAGCACCAAACGCTGGGATACTCGGTGAGCAGGCCCTAGGACCCTTGGTGGCTACGGCACCATGGATGTCGCGAGACGTTTCAACCCGATGGAGCGAGGACCAGCCAAATGACCTCTGACGACCTGTTTGACGAGATCGCCACTGACCTCGCAGTACGCGGTGCCACCTCCGGAGCGATGTTCGGCAAACGCGGCCTCAAAGCCCACGGCAAGGCATTCGCCTGCCTCAAGGGCGACCTGCTGGCTTTCCGGTTGGGTGACGGCACCCCCGCCCACGCCGAGGCCCTTGCCCTGTCCGGAGCCGAACTCTTCGATCCCTCCGGCAAGCACCGCCCGTTCAAAGACTGGGTCGCCGTCCCCGTCGCCCATGCCCATGCCTGGCCCCACTACGCCGAGACCGCGCTCGACAGCCTCGACGGCTGAAGCGGATCGCAGGAGATCGTGAGGTCTGGAAGAGCAGTAGCCCCCGTCAGTCACGCCAGTTGTGCCTGATGAATGCCGCGGCAGCGTTCAGGGCTTGATCCGCGTCGTCGAGGATGGCGGCGAAGGACTGGAAGACATGCGGCACCTCGGGCCAGACCTGCAGCTCGACGGGGACGTCGTCAGATGCCGCGCGGGCAGTGAGGCGGATGGCGTCGTCGAGCAGGATCTCGTGAGAGCCGACTTGGATGAGCAGCGGGGGCAGGCCGGACAGGTCGGCATAGATCGGGCTGGCCAATGGGGCGGCGGGGTCATGGTGGCCGAGATAGTCGCGTGCTCTGGTGCGCAGGGCTTCGGGGGTGAGGGCCGGGTCGAGCTTCTCCTTGCTGGAGATGCTGGTGCCGGACACGGTCAAGTCGGCCCACGGAGAGAAGACCGCGGCCGAGGCGGGCTGGGGTAGGGCGCTGTCCTTGAGAGCGACCAGGACAGCCGCGACCAGGCCGCCGCCGGCGGATTCACCGACGAATGCGATGCGTGCGGCGGGAACGCCCTGTCCGAGCAGCGCCCGGTAGGCGGCGACAGCGTCGTCGACAGCTGCGGGGAAGGGGTCTTCGGGGGCGAGTCGGTAGTCGACGGATATTGCCCGCGCCCGCACCCGACGGGCGATGTCCGAGGCCAGTCCGACGGAGTCGGGTGCGGATCCCAGGGCGTAGGCACCGCCATGGAAGTAGAGGATCACCCTGGACGGATCGAGATCGGGGGTCTCGACGACCACGACGGGCACGCCGCCCAGCTCGTCCGGCCGGGCCGTGACGTCCTCAGGCAGGGGCGTGGAGGCGATCATCCCGTGGAAGATCGCGCGCTGTTCGGCAACGTCGCCGCCGACGTCGAGCGGGCCGTGCCGCAAGAGTTCGTCGAGAGCTAAGCGCTGTTGTTGCGTCATACTGGAGCCTTTCCAAGGATGCGTTTCCAGGTAGAACAACGGGCATCGAGGCACTGCTCAGCGCGGCGGACCGATGATGACGTTGCCGTACTTACCGGCGAGTTCGGGGTCCGGCGTGATCTGGAACCCGGGTGGGCGAGGGGTGGTTTTGTCGCGGCCGGTCTCCCTGAACATCCCCTCGATGCCGGCGGGTGTGTTGATCATCAACAGGTCCGCCTTCGCCGAGGTGACGCGGTAGCCGTGGGGGATGTTCCGGGGCAGGTAGACGATGCCACCCTCGGCGAGCTCGTATTCTTGGTCGTCGCACCACACGAGCGCGGTGCCCTTGATGAGCAGGAAGACCTCGTCCTCGCGGGTGTGCTTGTGGTAGGGCGGCGCCTCGCCCTCGGCGACGTCGAAGCGTCCGATCATCAGTTGTCCGTCCGTGGCTTTGCCGTCGAGCAGCATCGCGAGGGTGCCGCCGTCGAGCCACTCGAGGTGCTGTTGCTGTTCGGGTTGTGCGAGGTAGGCCATGCTCATGGAGAACTCCACTCACTTGTGGGGGCGGGGACGTTCGTGCAGGCGGAGCGTCGAGGGGTACACACGGTCGTGGTGGTAGGTGTCGGTGCCGACCTTGGTCCCGTAGAAGTGGGTCATCGGCGCGTCGGCGATCAGCGAGTCCTGATTCGTGATCTCCAGCCGGATCCGGTCCCCGGTACGGGCGAGGAAGGACATCGGCAGCAGTTCCACACGCAGTTCGTAGACCTCGCCCGGGACGAGCGGCTCGATGTGCGAATGCCGATGGAACGGGCGCATGTCGGACGTCAGCTCGGGGTCCTCGGCGCGGTGCGATGCGCGCAGCCAGCCCTGGGTGACCTTGACCGGCATCGGACGATCCGCGGTTGTGGCGGCGGGAACCAGCGAGACCTTGACGAACAGGTCCAGGTCCGTCTGGTCGGTGGAGGCGTACATCGTCAGCACACCGTGGCCGGTGAACTCGCGGTCTCTGTCCATGGGCGCCGTAGTGAAGGTGGTGACGCGCGCGACGTGGTCGGGCACGCCGTGTTCATCGAAGACAGAGACCCCCGCCGCCCACAGCGGGTCCGGGTAGGACCACGAGGTCGAGTCCTGGTCGGCCTCGGACACGGCTTCAGTGAGCGAACCGTCGTTGAGCGAGGTGACGGCACCACTGTGTCGTCCGGTGAGGAAGAAGGCGGTCGGCCGGGCATCGGCCGGCGGCCAGGCGTCGGCTGAGCGGTAGGTGTCTTCCCCGTTGACGTAGAAGCGCGCCGCGGGCTGCTTCATCACGCCGTTCTCGACGCCCTTGAGGTGGTGGTCGTACCAGGGCAGCAGTTCATCGCGGTGGAACTGTTCGTTGAAGTAGTACTGCTGGGCCGCGGCGAATCCGGCGGGATGGGCGACCAGGAGCCGCTTCGGTCCGCTGACGCGTTCGTAGCCGTAGAAGTTGCCGCGCAGGTGTAGCGCGGCCTTGCCCCACACGCCGATGGAGAACACCGGGATCTCGACGTCCGGCAGTTCCCAGAACGGGGACCGGCGGCGGTGCCACTCGTCGTCGAGGGGATGGCTGAGGATGTCATAGACGAACTCGTGCTTGTCCCCCACGTGGAAGTCGATGCCACGCAACTCGTGCTGGTAGAGCACCGACCCGAAAAGCCAAGTGCTCAAGAATCCCTGAATCGGGATGCCACCGTGGTACATCCAGTCGCGGTACATGTCGGTCGCGCCGTCGTAGGCCACGATCGTCTTCAGATGCGGCGGCCGGGTACGTGCGGCGTTCCACTGGCTCCAACAGTAGTGCGACATGCCGATCATGCCGACCGCCCCGGTGGACCACGGCTGAACGGCTACGTGCTCGATCATGTCGTGGATGGCCTCGCCCTCGGTGCGCGAGACCGGGTCCCAGATCCCCTCCGACCGGCCGGTGCCCGGCAGATCCATAGCGACGTAGGCGTAGCCGTTGTCGAGGTAGAGCTGCATCGGGCCATACTCAGTGAACGGGAAGACCCCGTTGGGCGGAAGGTAGCGAAGCGCCTTCTGATACGGCGAAGCACCCAGCACGATCGGGTACGGGCCCTCGGTGCCGGACGGTAGGTACACGTCCGCGCGCAGCAGGTCTCCCGTGCGCCCGAGGACTTCGACCTCGAAGGGCGACACGTCGACGTCGACCATGGAATCCGCTCCTGTCTGTCGTGGGCCGGACGAGGAAGAGCGTGTCGCGTCACTTGGTGAGCGGTCGTCACGCGTTCTTGGTGATCTGCTCGGATGCCGTGGGTGATCCGCCGACGGTAGATTCGACGCCATGAGCGCCAATCGGAACGTCCTCCGTGGCGCACTGTTCGATCAGCTCAGCAGCGCCAGCCGGATCGCCGAGGTGTCGGCGCCCGTCGGCAGCGGCAAGACAACCCTGCTGCGGTCCTGGATCGAGACCTCGGGTCTGACCGACCGCACGGCCTACGTGTCCGTCTCCGGACAAGCACGTGATCCACAGCGATTCTGGCTGGCGGTCGTCGACGCCCTTCGCACCACCACCGCCGGATCGGCGCTGGTCGGGCCGCTGCACGCGGCACCCGATCTGGACGGTTGGGCCGTCGTCGAGCAGGTGCTCTCCGATCTGGGAACGTTGCGCGACCGGACCTGGCTGATCCTCGACGACCTGCACGAGCTGGCCGGCACCCAGACACTGCGGCAGCTTCGGCTGCTGATCCTGCGGGCACCCGCCGAGCTGCGTTTCGTGCTGGCCACCCGGCACGATCTGAGACTGGGCCTGCATCGGCTGCGGCTCGACGGCGAAGTGACCGAGATCCGCGCGTCAAGCCTGCATTTCACGCTCGAGGAGACCTCGGCTCTGTTCGAGGCGGCAGGCGTGCACATGTCCGAGAACGCCGTCGGCCTGCTGCACCGGCGGACCGAGGGCTGGGCAGCAGGGCTGCGGCTGGCTGCGCTATCACTGGCCGGCCACCCGGACCCGGAACGGTTCGCGGCCGAGTTCTCCGGCAGCGAGCGCACCGTGGCGGACTACCTGCTGGCAGAGGTGCTGGAACAGCAGCCGGAGCAAGTCAGGACCTTGTTGTTGCGGACCTCGGTGTTGGACCGGATGAACGGCAGCCTCGCCGATCTGTTGACCTCCGGCTCGGACGGGGAACAGATCCTGCTGAACCTGGAGCAGGCCGGAGCCTTCGTACTCGCCGTGGATCCGCAACGGTCCTGGTTCCGATACCACCGCCTGTTCGCCGATCTGCTTCAGCACGAACTGCGGCGGACCGAGTCGGCACGACTGCCCGCCCTGCACGCCGCCGCCAGCGGCTGGTACGGCGCGAACGGGTACACCGTCGAAGCCGTACGGCACGCCCAGGCTGCCCAGCGCTGGGACGACGCCGTACACCTGCTCTCAGACCACTGGACCGAGCTCTACCTCGACGGCCAGGCCGGCACGATCCAGAACCTCTTGGCCGGCTTTCCCGCAAGCGCCGCGACAGCCAACGCCGAACTCGCCGTCCTGATGGCGGCCGCCGACCTGGAACACGGCTCGCCGCAGAAGGCGGAACGGTGGCTCGCCCTGGCCGCCGGAAGGGCCGGAACGACACCGCCGGACCGGCGCGGGCACTTCGAGGTCATGTGCACCATCCTGCGCCTGCGGCTTGCTCGGCGGTGCGGAGATCTCTCGGCGGTGGCCGAGGAAGTCGAGCGGTTGCTCGCAGCGGTCGAGAACGCCGAGACGGTACGGCCGGACGTCGACGACGGCCTGCGCGCGATGGCCCTGATCAGCCTGGGCGCCGCGGAGGTCTCGGCGATGCGCTTCGAAGGCGCGAACCGGCACCTTGAACAGGGGATCGCCTTGGCGCGGCAGATCAGCAGACCGTACCTCGAACTCGCCGGTCTCGCCTACGACGCACAGCGCGCGGTGACCAGGTCATACACAGCCGGCGCCGAACGCAGCAGCCAAGCAATCGACCTGGCACGGAAACACGGCTGGAGCGACAAGCCGCTCACCGCCATCGCCTGGTCGGTGCACGCCGACGCACTACTCCACCAGGGTCGGTGGGCGGAGGCGGAGTCCTCGCTCGATCTTGCCCAGCGCTGTCTGCGCCCCGAAGTCAACCCGGTCGCCGCGGTGAACCTCCGCTACGTCCGCGCCAGCCTCGCGCTCGCGCTCGGCGAGCATGAGGCCGCGCTCGTCATCTTCCAGGAAGTCGAGCAGCTTTCGAGCACACTCGTCACCCCGCACGTCCTCCAACCGATGGTGCGGACATGCATGCTCCACGCACTGATTCGACTGGGCAAGACCCAGAGCGTCGAGCAGGCTCTCGCCGAGATGGCACCCGATGTGCGCGCGAGCACCCCGATCCGGACCGCCGAGGCGGCACTGCGACTCGCCCAAGCCGATCCGCAAGGAGCGAGGGACCTCCTCCCCTCACCTGCTGCCGACGCACGACCGGGGACTCCACCGATATGGGCTGTGGCCGCGTCCGTGCTCGAAGCACTGGCTTGTGACGCCCTCGATCTCACCGACGAGGCCGACAGGGCCCTTGAGCAAGCCCTCGGCAGCGCAGCACCCGACCAGATCCTGTTCCCCATCCTCCTGCACCCCGTGTCCGACCTACTCAAGCGCCTGACCGCGAAGGGCACCGCGCACCACGCCCTGATTCGGGAGATCCTCGCCCGACTCGACGGCGACGGCAGTGCGACACCGACGGCAACCGGGACCGTGACATCGGCACACATACGCGAACCGCTCAGCGACAGCGAGATGCGAGTGCTGCGTTACCTGCCGACGAACCTGTCCGCGCCTGAGATCGCCGCGGAGCTGTCGCTATCGGTCAACACCATCCGCACCCACACACGCCACGTCTACGAGAAGCTCGGCGCCCACAGCCGATCCGAAGCCGTCGCCCTCGCCCGGTTTCATGGCCTGGTCGCCAACGCCCCCAGCTTGGGAGGCGCACGGCAGCAGGCCGACGTGAACTGACCGGGGACAGAGCGGAACTCGACGACGGCCAGCCGCGCACCGGGCTGGTTTGGCGACGCACCGCCGGATCCGAGCGACGCCGACGACGTCCCGGCATTCGTGGCGCGGCTGGTGCTGCTGCGTGCGTGGGCCAGTGATGGTGACGACGACCCGGCGCCCGTCGGCGGGATCCTTGGACCGCGCGACGAATCCGAGGGCCTCGAGGCGGCGCAAGGTCTCAGCGATCGCCGCCATGGGTGCGGCTCTGAATCAGCTGCTTGACATCTTGGTGGTTGAGGTAGACCGCGGAGCGAATCAGCATACTGTCGCGGCACAGTCGTCAATCTGACTTAGATAATCCAGATGAGCAAAACTACGCCTGGCCGGAGCCCGCGAAGCGAGCGCGCACTACGGTGCCCTTCCCTGGCGCCGAACGAATCTGCAGCAGATCGCACACCCGATTGGAGATCCACAGCCCGGCTTGTCCGCCCAGCCCGGTGGGGCGGCGCTGCCCGGCCAGCGCATCGGTGATCAGCCCGCGGTCCCGCACCTCGCAAACCAGGTCCGCGCCCTCGTGCCACAGGCGCAGCACACCCGCTCCCCCGCCGTATTTGATGCTGTTCGCCGCGAGTTCGCTGACGACCAGGGCGGCGTCGTCGGCTCTGCGGTCACCCTCCAACTTCTTCGCGAAGTCTGTGACCTCATCGCGGAGCCGGCCCAGGTCCGGCAGACCGAAGTCGAGTTCCCACATCGGGACCGACGGCTCGTCCAGCGGTTCGTCGGACAGGGCGGGGTGGGCGAATCCGGCGTCCGGGTAGCCGGCGCCGCGGGTATGGATGTCGTGGTCGACGACGCAGGGGTGAGAGCCGTTCGCGGCGTCGACGGCCGACGCGGGCAGAGCGTCGATGTCGTAGGGACACAGCAGCCACCAGCCCGGGCCGCGGTCGAAGGCGGTGTTCAGCAACCGCTCGTGCTGCCGGCACTCGGCCAGTTCGCTCGGCGTGCGGCCGGCCCAGACCGACTCACTGATCCCCCGGAAACCTCGCGCCGTCGCGGCGTTCTCCTCGACCCAGTCCTGCCAGGCCGGGATGATCCGCGCCGGGTTCCGGCCGACACGCTCCATGTCGAGGAACCCGACCCGGTCGGCGTCGGTGCCCAGAACCCGTCGGAGTAAGGCGGCGCGCGACTCGACTATCGCGACCAGGACCGCTTCCCCCGCCGCCAGAGCACCGCGGACAAAGGCTGCGGCCCCCGCCAGGAAGTGCTCACTGCCGGAGTACAGGAACGCCTCGTGCCGAAAGGGATCCGCCGGTGTGGGAGATCGGTTGGCAAGAGCCGTCCCGCTCACTCTCTCACCTCGCCGCAGTAGATCCAGACGCGCGCAACCCTTCTTCGGGGATGGTTACCAGTTACCTCTTTCCGGGGGTTCAAACGAGAGCCGGGCCGATGGACGCTCATCCAGCCAGCTCCGGCGCACTCGGCGGGGCTCGTTATGGGGCCCGTTATCCGGAGCTCTGCCGAGAAGCTGAAGCGCCGTCGTGGTCGGCGCCGTTCAGCGTGATCAGTTCGGCGATGCCGTCGGTGAGCCGGTAGGCCAGGCCCACCACCGCGACATCTCCGGCCGCCAGGGCGTCGGACAGAATGCGCGAGCGCTCCAGCAGCAGGTGCACCGTGTGCTGAATCTGCTCGGCGATGAAGTCCCGGTCGGCGGTGTGGCCGGCAGCCCGGGCGGCCAGCACCGAAGGGGTGACCTTCTCGATGACGTCGCGCACATACCCGTACCCGCGGGCCGGGATGCCTTCCTCCACCGCCCTGCGCGCGGCTCCGACGGCGCCGCAGGAGTCGTGGCCGAGGACCACCACCAGCGGGCAGCGCAGCACGGACACCCCGTATTCGATGCTGCCCAGCACCTCCGGGCCGATGACATGGCCGGCGGTGCGGACCACGAACAGGTCGCCGAGGCCCCGGTCGAAGATGATCTCGGCGGCCAGCCGGGAGTCGGAGCAACCGAACAGCACCGCGAACGGCGCCTGCCCGGGAGCCAGTTCGGCGCGACGCTCGGCGTCCTGGTTCGGGTGCTCGGGAGTGCCGTCGACGAAGCGCCGGTTGCCGGCGATGAGCATCGCGAACGCCCCGTCGGGGGTGAGTGGAGAGCGACGCGCCATACCGCCAGGCTACGGTCCGCCGGCTCTCCGCGCCGTTGGTGGACGGGGCGCGCGATCTCCACCAGGACGTGGCCGTGGACAACCCCTCCGAGCCGGTGGCCCGGGTGCTGGCCGTTGCCGCCCTCGAAGATCTGTTCGATCTGACCGGGGCCGAGCCGCCATCCGAAGATCCGGCAGCCCACCCGGGCCCCGCCAGCCCCTCAAGCGCGGTTCCGCCTCACGATCGTCCAGGCCAGGACGCCGGTCGCGACGAAAGCGAGGATGACGGTCGAGACACTGCCGGTGGTGATCCCGCCGATCAGCAGCAATACACCGCCGAGGATCACTCCAGGCAGAAGCCACGGGGAAACGTTGTTCGTGCCGCCAGCGGGCATGACCTGCTCCCTTCGCCGGCGAGTTAAGACGATCTTCGTGCCGAAGACGCCGGAAGGCAAACGCAGAGAACGTCGCTTTCCGCGTTCGCGATCGTCGGCCTCAGTCGGCACCGGTCACCGTCCCTTTGCCACCGCGCCCGCGCGTTTGGAACACGGGACGCCCCGGGCACGCGAGGCACGCCATCCGGACGACACCGGGAGGACCGTACGACGACCTTCGGATATTTCCTGGCCAGCGAGGAATGCGCGGTCTTCACCCACGGCCGCTTCCGCTTCGGCGTCGGCAGCGGCGAGGCACTCAACGAGCACACCACCGGGGAGCACTGGCGGCGCAGCGGCATCCGCGCTGAGATGCTGGAGGAAGCCATCGAGATCATTCGACTGCTGTTCGACGGCAGCGTGGTCGACTACGACGGCGCGTACTACACCGTCGACAACGCACGCCTCTACACCGTCCCCGACACACCGCCCAAGTACCGGGCGCGTGTGCAGTGTGCGGAGGCTCGGGCCACCTATCTGGCCTCTGACACCCCGAGGTCCTCGTACAGCCGGTCCCGCTGGTCGCTGCTGAGGGTGGCGCAGACTGAAGCCAGGGTGCTGTCCGCCTGCTCCCCGGCGGCCTCGACGATGCCCCGTACGATCGCCGTCCGGGGCTCCGGCGGGAGTGCGGGCAGCATTCTGTGCAGGTCGGTGAGCGCCTCTTCCGGGGTGCGCGAAGCACGGAATGCGACGAGGACGGCTGCCAGTTCCTCATCGCCGGCGGACTGCCACAACGCCGGCATCGCCACTGTCTCCTCCGCGTACAGGTGCGCAAGATAGGCGCTGATCACTTCGTTCAACGCCAGATACAAGGCATGCTGCGCCTCAGGCCGCGATTCGACCTCGGTGCCGGGCAGCGCCCGAGCCCGCGCGTCCAACGCGATGAATGCCGCGTCGAGGCGCACGTGCTCGCCGTCCAACGCATCGGCCGCCAGAGGTGCGCGCTCCCGCAGGAGTTTGTGGATGAAGCTGTCTTCATGGTCCGCGTGCTCCCGGAGCTCCTGCGTCATGGCCAGGCAGCGATCCGCCAACTCGGGCACGGCTTCGACGTCGGCGGCACCGAGCTCGGTGGCGAGAGCGAACAGCCGCGCACGCTGTCCCATGTGAACGTTCCGGTAAAGGTCGACCCTGGTCATGGCGTGTCCTCCGAAGTAGTCGCCTTGCGGTAGTATGACAACACGATGCCATCTAGACATCATGTTGTCAATTTAGAGGAGTATCCAGTGACGGACGAGACGGCGCTCCTGGTCGCCGACGTCTTCGAGGCAGCCGGGGCCCTGCGGCGCCTGGGCGAGCGAACGGCCGACGCGGAGGGGCTGACCCAGGCCCGGTGGCAGGTGCTGAGCGTGGCGTCCGAGGACCCGCTCACCGTCCCGCAAGCCGCGCGCCGCCTCGGTGTCAGCCGCCAGAACGTCCAGCGGGTCGCCAATGATCTGGTGGAACTCGAGTTCGCGGCCTTCGCGCCCAACCCGGACCACCGCAGCTCTCCCTTGCTGACCCTCACCTCCCGCGGCAGGGAGTCGCTCGCGCGCGTCACCGCCAGAGCGGCGGCGCTGCACGCCGCACTGTTCGCGGACATCTCCGATGAGGAGATCCGCAGCACCAGGGCCTCGCTGCGCCGGCTGTTGGCCGAACTCGACCGCCACGAGGGCACCGCCGGTCAGCGCTAGGCGCCAGCCCGCGGCGGTCTCCGCCGGTGTGCCACGGGCCATACCGGCCGCGATCGCTACGACCTCAGCCGGCGGTCGCGGCCGGCATGGGCGTCGCGACCTGCTCAGAAGGCTCGTTGATGAAGCCTGACGCGACGTCGGCTACCGGGGGCTCGTGTGCTGCGCGATGTGGTCGAGTGCCGCGTCCAGGGCGACTTCCAAGGGCTTGACCCGGCGCTGCACCTGAGTGAGCAGAAGCCCGCCCTGGAGTGCCGCGAGGGTCGCCAAGGCCAGGTCGTCCGGGTCCGCGTTCAGTTCGCCGCGGGCGTGCATCGTCCGAAGGCCGGCCTGGATCGCCGTCTCCCAGCGGAGGAAGCCGGAGGCCACCGCCAGGCGGGCCTCGGGGTTCGATTCGGCGACTTCGCTGGCGAGTGAGCCGATGGGGCAGCCGCCGCGGCACTGCAGGCGCAACTGGTACTCCACGAGCGCGTCACGCCACTGGCGCAGACCCTCCAAGGTGTCCAGTTTGTCGAAGAGCGGCTGCTGCAAGTCCAGGACGGCCTCGGTCTGGTACTCGATCACGGCGAGCAAGAGTTCCTGCTTGTCGGCGAAGTAGTGGTAGATCTGCGAGCCGCTGACGCCCGCCGCCGCACGCACGTCCTCCAGGGTCGCCTCGGTGATGCCCTGTTCGTACATGAGCTGGGCGGCGGCCGCGACGATCCGCCGCCGGGTTTCCTGGCCCTTGCGGGTCAAGCGCTTCGCGGTCGGGGCGTGCGTCTCGGTGGTCATGTGGTCACGCTAGCAGTTTTTGGATTAGACAACCCATTTTCTGCGGACAAGAGTGGGCTGCACAACCCATTCTGGCGCGGTGACCACCGCCCTCCTGGAAGGCAGCACCCATGGAACACGTGGAACTCACCGGCAAAACCGCGCTGGTCACCGGATCCACAGGCGGTATCGGCCGGGAGACGGCTCTGCTGCTGGCTTCGGCCGGAGCCTCGGTCGTCGTCTCCGGGCGCGACGCCGAACGCGGTGCCCGAACCGTCCAATCCATCACCGAGCAGGGCGGGCGCGCTCGCTTCATCGCGGCCGACCTGACAGACCTGGACTCTCTTCGGGGCCTGGCCGAGGCGGCAGGAGACGTCGACATCCTCGTCAACAACGCGGCGGTGTTCCCCGGCGCACCCACCACCGACCAGGACGTGGCCTCGTTCGACTCCACCCTGGCCACGAACATCCGGGCGCCGTACTTCCTGACCGCGGCACTCGTCCCCGCCATGATCGCCAAGGGCGCGGGCAGCATCGTCAACATCAGCACCATGGCGACCCGGATCGGCATGCCGGGACTGTCCGTGTACAGCGCGACCAAGGCCGCGCTGGAATCGCTGACGCGCACCTGGGCGGCGGAATTCAGCCCGGCGGGCGTCCGGGTCAACACCGTCGCTCCCGGACCCACCCGCACCGACATGGTCCTGTCCACCATGGGCGAGGACGGAGCGGCCCAGGTCGGGAAGACCACCCTTCTCGGCCGCGTGGCCGCCCCGCGCGAGATCGCCGAGGTGGTCCTGTTCCTTGCCTCCGACCGGGCCGCATACATCACCGGTGCCACGATCGCCGCCGACGCCGGCCGCACCGCCGTGTGACGATCGCGGCGACTCCGTCCCACAAACCGCGGACGGCGCATCCCGCCCCGTCGCTGAAACCATTTGCGGTTTGGAGTTCGTGTTCGACGACGGTCGCGCCGAGCGCGACCTCACCGCCGTGGTCGGCCGGCCGGACGCCACCGTCGCAGACCTCGCTGAAGCGCTCGGCGCCGGGCGGGGGCCGCTGGTCGTCGACGGCCGGGTGGTGGGGGCGGAGCTCGCGCTCGGTGAGTGCGGGCTGGTGGTCGGGTCGCTGATCGGCCGACCGAGCGCTTCGGTGACGCCCGGGCCGGTGCCGGAGGTGCCGCAGGTGCCGATGCCGGCATCGGCATCGGCATCGGCATCGGCATCGGCATCGGCATCGGCACGTCCTGATGATGTCGGTGTCCGGCCAGGAACGCGACGTCCTGGCCGGTATCGCCGCCGGACTCACCCACCGCCAGATCGCGCGCCGCCTGGCCATCAAGGAGTCGACGGTGGACACGCACATGAAGCGGATCCGCCTGAAGCGCAAGCTCGGCAACAAGGCCGACCTGGTGCGGCTCGCGGTGGAACTCGGGCTCGTCGAGGGGTGAGGGACGGCGGACGAACCAGAGTCCTGGTATTTCAAGGTGGGGGCGCGGTCCTCGTCGGATAGCCGAGTGCGACCGTGAAGAGATGCCGCAGGTTCTGGTCGTGGTCTCGGAGGACCTGGGTGGCCGCTCGGTGGGCACGGCCGAAGCACGACGCCGACAGGCCCTCGTCCAAGGCCGCCAGCCATGCCGCGTATCCCCACGAGGCGGCGCGCATCAGAAGGCCGCCGTATGCCCCTGTTGTCCGCTCGTCCCGAAGCCGGCCCGTCTGGCCCGCGACCAGGAGAAGGACGGGTGCCGTGGTGAACGTCCGCTGAAGATCCGCGATCAGTTCACGGTCGGTGGAGATCGTGGCGACGCAGACTGTGATGACGTCGCCTCCGGGCTCAGGCCATGTCCTCCTATAGAGGTCCCGGGTACGGTCGAGCACCATTGTGAGCGTGTCCAATCCGACTGGTTCCTCGCGGAAGTCGCGGACGGATGACCTCGCCGCCAACAACGAGTCCAGGTCTTCGGGGACGAAGCCCGGCGGTCGGGTGGGGAGCTCCAGGCGGCTGAGGACTTCGCCGCTCAGGCGCGGACCGCAGTGTCCTTCCGTACCCTGGAGGAGGCGTGGGCCTGGCTCGACGAGCCCACGTGCTCGCCACACAGGCCCTGCTCAACCTGGGCATCACGGAGAAGAACCGCGAATCGGCCGCGGCGGCGCTCACCTACCTGGCGGAGGGGACCGAAGAGCTCGACCGACACGAGGCCGAGCACGAACCGAGCACCATGAGCCGGCGGCTCCGCCGCGGCATCCTGCTGTGCACGGCCGGAGCCCACGTCGTCCAGGGCCGGTTCACGAGCGCGGCCGAAGAGCTGGACGAGACTGCTGTGCTGGCGGCGGAGGCCGGAGGCCAGTTCCACGGCGTGCTGGTGACCGAGGTACGCGGCCAGCTCCACCTCAGAGCCCAGAGATACCCTGAAGCACTCGTCTGCCTGCGCGAGGCCCTTGAGCAGTTCGAGGCCGAAGCACACCGGGAATCCGTCGCCAGCACCCTGTCGTCCATCGGCCAGGCCCTGTCGGCCAACGGCGACGAACCCGCGGCCCGAGCGGCTTGGGCCCGCGCGCTGCCCATGTTCGAGGCCCAGGGCGACCCACGGGCCCGCGAACTCGCGGAGCGGCTGGGTCCAACCTGCTAGACTCCTATGTGTTGCGGTAATGGCTCCCATGAACATCTGTGCGCCTGCTGGTTTCACCGACAGGCGCGTTTTTGTTGCCCGGCAGGCTCCGGGCTGGTCATCATCACGGCGGTGCGGGACACGCGAAGCACGGGTCCCGGTTCTGGTCCCATCAAGGAGACGCATATTTCATCGAGCAGGACGGCGGCGGACCTGACGTGTTCGCCCACTTCTCGAACATCAGCGTCTCCATCCGATCTTCATCCGGCCCCGCGCATCGGGGCCCCGGCTCCATCACCGGCGACTGACCCTCGCAAGACGCCCAGCGTCGCGTTCGGGTCTCGCCGTCCATAGGTGACGTGCAGAACGGTTCCACCGTCCACGCCCCCGTTTTCCGGCTCGTTCGTGTGGTCTCCCCGCGGTTCTGTCGCGGTGCGGAGCCTTCCTCGATACGCGCCCTATGAGGAAGGTCCTCCCATGACTCGTTCCACCCGCGCCTTCGAGCGCAGCTCCACCCGCACCTCCGAGCGCGGCTCCACCCAGCGCGGCGGCTCGGGCCCGCGCTCGTCCGGTCCCGCCGGATCCGGACACCGCTCTGGCTCCGGCCGCCGATCCGGTGCTCCGGTCGGCCGTCAGGGCTCGCCCGCGAACAGCGAGTTCGCGCTTCCGGTGAGCGCCACGCCGGTGCTCCCGGCCGTCGCGGAGTTCAGCGAGCTCGACATGCCGGCCGCGCTGCTGGCCACCCTGGCCGGCCAGGGCGTCACCACTCCGTTCCCGATCCAGGCCTCGACCCTGCCCAGTGCGCTGGCCGGCCGCGACGTCCTCGGCCGGGGCCGTACCGGCTCGGGCAAGACCATCGCCTTCGGCCTGGCCGTGCTGGCCCGCACCGCCGGACGCCGCGCCGAGCCCCGCCAGCCGCTGGCCCTAGTCCTGGTCCCGACCCGAGAGCTGGCCCAGCAGGTCACCGAGGCGCTGACGCCCTACGCCAAGGCCGTCCGGCTGCGGATGGCGACGGTCGTCGGCGGGATGTCGATCGGCCGTCAGGCGAACGCCCTGCGGGGCGGCGCGGAGATCGTCGTGGCCACCCCGGGGCGTCTGAAGGACCTGATCGAGCGCGGCGACTGCCACCTGGACCAGGTCGCGATCACCGTCCTGGACGAGGCCGACCAGATGGCCGACATGGGCTTCCTGCCCCAGGTCACCGAGCTCCTGGACCAGGTCGCGCCGGGCGGGCAGACGATGCTGTTCTCCGCGACGCTGGACCGCAACGTCGACCGCCTGGTCCGCCGGTTCCTGAGCGACCCGGTCACACACTCGGTCGACCCGTCGACCGCCACGGTCAGCACGATGGAGCACCACCTGCTGCACGTGCAGACCGACGACAAGAGCGCGGTCGTGGCGCACATCGCCTCCCGCGAAGGCGGGGTGATCATGTTCACCGACACCCGCCACGGCGCCGACCGCCTCGTGCGCGACCTGCTGGCCAACGGGGTGAAGGCGGCGGCGCTGCACGGCGGCAAGTCCCAGCCCCAGCGCAACCGCACCCTGGACCAGTTCCGCAACGGCCAGGTCACGGCGCTGATCGCGACCAACGTCGCCGCCCGCGGCATCCACGTCGACGGCCTGGACCTGGTCGTCAACATCGACCCGCCCACCGACCACAAGGACTACCTGCACCGCGGCGGCCGCACCGCCCGCGCCGGCGAGTCGGGGACCGTGGTCACCCTGGTCCTGCCCAACCAGCGCCGCACCATGACCCGCCTGATGGCGACCGCCGGCATCACCCCGCACACCGCCCGGGTCCTCCCCGGCGACGCCGAACTCGCCGGCATCACCGGAGCCCGCGTCCCCACCGGCATCCCGGTCACGATCCCCAACCCGGTGATCGAACGCCCGCGGTACGCCGGCGGTTCCACCGGTGCGGGTCGCAAGCCGCGCAGCCGCTCCACCTACAAGGGGCGCAACGCGCAGGCCAATCCGGCATCACGCGCCAAGGCGCCGCGACGCGCCGTGGCCGCGGCCTGAGCCGATCGGCCGACAACGCCGATCCATCGTGACGCGGGCCGGTGTGGACGTCCCCACCGGGATCACTTGAACACCCTTGGGCTCCGGCCTGCCTGGAGGCAGAGCCGGGGCCCTCGTCTCATCGTCCGTCAAGGAGCGGCTGCATGGGATCCCACTGCGTCCCGCCGGCCGCGTCGGCGCGGCGGCGGGCGATCGCCGACAGCGCCTCCAGCACCACCCGGTTGCCGAGGGCCGCGGTGATGTCGGCGTGGTCGTACGGCGGCGACACCTCCACGATCTCCAGGCCCAGCACCGGCAGCTCGTAACAGATCCGCCGCACCGCGTCGAGCAGGGCTCGGCCGGACAGCCCGCCGGGCTCCGGGGTGCCGGTCCCCGGGGCGTGTCCGGGGTCTGCGACGTCGATGTCGACCGAGAGGTAGACGCCGTCGCAGTCGTCGGTCGCGATGGCGAAGGCCTCGGTCAGGCACTCCGGCAGCCCGCGGGCGACGATCTCCGTCATCTCGTACGACCGCATCCGCTGCCCCGCCATCCATGACAGCGTCTCCGGCTCCGGCCAGTAGCCGCGCAGCCCCACCTGCAGGAACCGGTCACCGCGGATGGCGCCGGACTCGATGAGCCGGCGCATCGGCTGCCCGTGGCCGTGCAGGTGGCCGAACTCGATGTCGCCGGTGTCCGCGTGGGCGTCGAAGTGGATCATCGAGACCCGGCCGAAGCCGTGGTGCCGGGCCACGCCGGTGGCGTTCGGCAGCGCGACGGTGTGGTCCCCGCCGAGCACCACCGGGATCGCGCCGGAGGCGGCGATGGTGTGGACCGCGGTCTCGATCGCCGCGATCGAGGCCTCGATGTCGCCGGCGTACATCTCCACGTCGCCGGCGTCCACGACGCGCAGGTCGCGCAGGCCGTCCACGCGCAGCGCGAGGCTGGGCCGCGAGCCGTCGTGGGGCAGGTAGCAGGCCTGGCGGATGGCCTGCGGGCCGAAGCGGGTGCCGGGCCGGTGGGTGGTGCCGCCGTCGAAGGGGGCGCCGACGATGACGATGTCCGCGCCCGCCATCGACCCCGGATCCCCCAGGTCGCAGCGGTCGACGCCGAGGAAGGTGATGTCCGGTCCGAACATCGCGCCGTATCTGGCCATGGTGCTCCTAGCCGCAGAGAATCTTCCGTATCGGAAACCTGTACAGCCATACGGTATGTGGTTACAGTTCCGGGCACCAGCCCGGATGTGCCGGGCGTCACGCCGTCACGCCGTCGAGTCGTCAGGAGACCGGCAGATGCAGGAGACCAGCAGATGACCACAGCGCCCCACGCCGAGCCCGACGACCCGCCCGCGCCGGGACCCACCGCGGCCAGTCCGGCAGGACACGCCGCGGCCAGTCCGGCAGGTCGCCCCGCACCCGATCGGCCCGCGTCCGCCACCCTCGACAAGGGCCTGCGCGCAGGCGCCCTCGGCCTGCTGTCGAGCATCGTCATCGCGGTGTCCTCCACCGCCCCCGCCTACAGCATCGCCGCGACGCTGGGCCTGATCGTGGCGATCAGCGGCACCCACACTCCCGCGATGTTCATCGTCGCCTTCATCCCGATGCTGTTCATCGCCGTCGCCTTCCGCGAGCTGAACAGGATCGACCCGGACTGCGGCATCACCTTCGTCTGGGTCCGCCGTGCCTTCGGGCCCGCCGCCGGGTGGATGGGCGGCTGGGGCATCATCGCCGCGGACATCATCGTGATGGCCAGCCTGGCCCAGGTCGTCGGGCGCTACGCGCTTCTGCTGGTCGGCGCGGACGGCCTGGCCACGCAGACCGCGCCGGTGGTCGTCGTGGGCGTCGTCTTCATCGCGGCGCTGACCTACGTCTGCTTCCGGGGCATCGAGATCTCGGCCCGGCTCCAACTGGTGTTGCTCGGCATCGAGATCGCGGGCCTGGCCGCGTTGTGCGTGGTCGCGTTCGTCAAAGCCGGCACGGGGCATGCGATGGCCGGCCACGGGCACCTCTCCGCGTCCTGGCTGAACCCCTTCAGCGGCAGCTTCACCGACGTCTCGAACGCGTTCCTGCTGGCCGTCTTCGTCTACTGGGGCTGGGACGCCGCGGTGAGCGTCAACGAGGAGACCGAGGACGCCGAGCGCATCCCGGGCCGCTCGGCCGTCACCTCGACGCTCATGCTGGTCGCGATCTTCTTCGTGGTGGCGGTCGCGACCCTCGCCTACGCCGGCCCGGATTTCCTGGCCAAGAACAGCGGCGACGTCCTGGGCGCGATGGCCGACTCGGTGTTCGGGAGCACGTTCGGCAAGATCATGATCCTGTGCGTGCTGTCCTCCACCGCCGCCTCGACCCAGACCACGATCATGCCGACCGCACGGGCCGTCCTGTCGATGGCCGCGCACGGCGCCCTGCCCGCACGCCTGGCCCGCGTCCATCCGCGATACCTCACGCCCGGCGTGGCGACCATCACGATGGGCGTGGTCTCCGCGGTGTTCTACGTGCTCCTGGCCATGGTCTCCAGCAACATCCTGGCCGATTCGGCCTCCGCGACCGGACTGCTGATCGCCTTCTACTACGGGCTGACCGGCCTGGCCTGCGTCTGGGTCTTCCGCAAGGACCTGCGGCGCAGCCGCCGTGATCTGCTGGCCAAGGGCGTGCTGCCGCTGCTCGGCAGCTTGGCCCTGTTCGGCGCGTTCATCCTGTCGATCAAGTCCTACCTGCCCGCCTCCAGCAGCGCGACACACACTTCGCCGGAATCGGCGGGATCTTCCTGATCGGCGCGGGAGCGCTGGTTCTCGGGCTGCTGCTGATGCTCGCCGCGCGGCTGCGGTACCCCGGATACTTCCGCCAGCGTCGTCCGACGGCCACCGAGCTGGGATGACAGGCGCGAGGCCGCCCGCGGCGCCGGAGCCCGGGCGGCCTCACCGGAGATCTATAGACTCCTTGCATGACCACGCCGCCGACCCACCGCGCGGGCCGCCGGGCCGGCCGCCGCAAGACCGAGGTCCTGCAAGCCGCGGTCCGGGTCCTGGCCGAGCGAGGCGCCGAGGGCACCCGCTTCCAGGACGTGTCGGCGGCCAGCGGAGTGCCGGTCAGCACCCTGCAGTACTACTTCGGCTCCCGCGAGGACCTGCTGATCGCCGCGTTCAGACACGCTTCCGAGACCGAGACCGCGTTCCTGCACGACGAACTCGCGCAGGTCCCGGACCCCTGGGACCGGCTGGTGCGGATCATCGACACCGTGCTGCAGGGCGTGCGGCCGGAGGCGCCGGAAAGCGGCCGGGTGTGGATCGAATCGTGGCGCTACGGGATGCGCGACGAGGAGATGCGCCAGGACGTGCTGCGCGACTACGAAGCCTGGCGCACCCTGATCAGCGACGCGATCCGTGCCGGGTTGGACACCGGCGCGTTCGCCGGCGGGGATCCGGAGGCTGACGCGATCGTGATCCTGTCGCTTCTGGACGGTATCGGACTGCCCACCGCGATCGGGGACCCGGCGGTCTCGCCAGAAAGAGCGCGCGAGCTGATGCTCAGCACCCTGACGAGGCTGCTGCAACCGTCGCAGTGAGGATCGTGATGCACCGGGGCCACCGCTTACCGATTGGCTCTGTGATCTCCAGTCCCCAAGATCTGACACTGGCCAGACGTTCATCCTCGAAGGAGATCTCTGTGCCTATCGTTCGCATCGATGCGCCCAAAAGCCCGGCGGGCTTCGTCGAGCAGGCCGGTGAGGCGGTTCACCGCGCGCTGGTCGAGGCGCTCGGCATCCCCGAGGCCGACCGCTTCCAGGTGCTCATCGAGCATGAGCCCGGCCACCTGTCAGCGGACCGGTCATTCCTCGGCGTCGACCGCTCCGAGAACGTGGTGCTGGTCGAGGTCACCCTGGTCGCGGGGCGGAGCGTGCAGTTGAAGAAGACGCTGTACGCGGCGATCGCCGACCAGCTTGCCGAGGTCGGCGTGCGGCGGGAGGACGTGCTGGTCTGTCTGAACGAGGTTCGGGCCGAGGACTTCTCGTTCGGCGAGGGGAAGGCACAGTATGCCGACGCCCTGCCGCCGCACCTGGCGACCAGACCGGCACCGTCCGCACCGTCGGCAGCGTCCTCTGCTCCGGCGTCCATCGCCTCCCTGCCCTTCACCCCGGCAGTCCCGCACGGCGGCTTCATATTCGTCAGCGGCCAGGTCGGCGTGGACCCGGCCACCGGCGCGCTGCGCCCCGGTGGCGTCGCGGCCCAGTTCGAGCAGGCGGTGGCCAACCTCGAGGCGGTACTGAAGGCTTCCGGCCGGACACTGGCCGACGTCGTGCGCGTCGGTGTCTACCTGACCGACATGGACGACTACGCCGCGATGAACGATGCCTACCGTAAAGCGTTCGCCGAGCCCTATCCGGCCCGCACCGCGATCGGCGTCGCGGCGCTGCCGCTCTCCGCGGCGGTCGAGATCGACGCGATCGTCGCCGACCGGAACGCCCGATGACGGGCGACCTGAAGCTCACGCAGCACGACACAGGATCGTCACGCGGTGGTCACTGAGATCACCTCACAGGCCCGGCGTCTACTCGGCCCGCTGAGGACTGGTTGATGAATGCGCCCCTTTCCTCGGTGCACATGCAGAAGATGGCCGGTGATCTCGCCGCTCACGCCGAGATGATCGCCGAGTCCTGACAGCGCCGGCGCCGGACCACGGCCGTCAGCGCGGCTGTGCGGGCCCCGCGGCCGTCGGCGGCTGATCATCGGGGACGTGGCCGTCTCGGTCGATGGCGCGCGTGATGCGGCCGCCGATGTCGCGCAGCTGGCGCGTCTGCGGCTTCGTCAGTGGGTCGAACACCAGCCGGCGCACCTCCTCGATATGGCCGGGCGCGGCCTCCACGACCTTCGTCCAGCCGTCGTCGGTCATGATCGCCAGCGTGTAACGGCCATCCGCCGGATCGGGGGTGCGGCGCACCCAGCCGCGCTGCTCCATGCGCGCGACCACTTGAGACAGCCGTGGAAGCGAGCCCTCGGCCTGCGCCGCCAACGTACTCATCCGCCGGGTGCGATCAGGCGCCTCTGACAGCAGAGCCAGCACCTGGTACTCGAAGTGGGAGATCCCGGCGTCTCGGCGCAGCTGGGCGTCGAGCGCGGCCGACAGCCGGTTCAGGACGCCGGCCAGGGCCAGCCACGCCTGCCTCTCATCAGGGTCGAGCCAGCGCGGCTCGGGCGGGGCGTTCACCTGCACAGGTTAACAGTTGAAGTGATCCGACCCTGGAATGACTTGCAGCGTGAAGTGAAGCAGGGCTAAAGTCAGTTAAGCCTTTAAGTCAGACACCGGTCGGGTACAGGCTGAACCGTTTCCTCAACCAGCAGAAGAAGGCATCACCGATGCAGCACGCCAACAAGCAGGAGCCCACAAGGCGGACGATGCTCCGCGCCGGAGCGGCAGCCGGGACGGCCACGGGCCTGAGCGCCGCCGGTATCCTCGGCGCCCGGGCGGCGAACGCCACGACGACCTCGGCACCCGGCGAATCACGCAAGCCACCGCCCTATCCGCCCGATGTCACGGACACCTCACGCTGCACCCCGGAGGTCGCAGCGCTCTTCCACCGCATCTTCACCGCCAAAAGCGAACACGACACCGCCGCGTTCATGGCCCACTTCTCAAGAACGAACACCTCTTACAGCGACGCCTGCCTGGGCGTGGTCATGTCCGGCTGGCAAACGATCAACACCGAGTTCACCTCGATCTTCACGAGCGCACCGGCCGACGCGATCGCCTACCCGCTGACCATCGTCGGCGACACGGACAGCGCGACGGTCGAGTTCGTGGACTCCCCCGGGTTCTTCGGCCAGGAGATCCGCGCCCTGTCCTCGGTCACCTTCGACCGCGACCGGAAGATCACCCGCTGGGTCGACTACTGGGACCGTCGCAGTTCCCTGTTCCCCAGCCCCGACGCCAGCGCCTACCCGGCCGACTTCAACGATTCCGAGCAGAACGCCGACCCCGCCGTCGTGCACGCCGCCACCCGGCTCCAATCCGCTTTCGCAGCCGGCGACGCCGCCGCAGCCGCCGCTCTGATGTCCGTCGACGTCGTCCATGAAGACATGGCCGCGCACACTCGAATCCGCGGACAGGCCCAGGTCCAGCGCTACTACACGCGGGCACTCCGATATCTGCCCTACGGCCCGGGCGCCGCGCTGCTCCACACCGAGGGCAGCCGCCAAGGCGGCGGCTACGAGTGGTCGACGTCACCGGCCGTCGTGCCGGGGCGTCGCGGCCACACCGCCATCGGGCTCGACGCCGTCGGCAGGATCAACCGCCTGATCACCGTCTACGACTCCAGCCTGCTGAGTTACCCCGCCTATCTATCCCTCATCAGCCTCGCAGCCGAGGCACCCCTGTCCTGAACACAGCAGCAACCACTACCGACGATCTCCCGGATGCGGTTCTGGCGGGATGCGAACGGCAGGGCCGTCGTCGGTCAGCGGCCCGATCTCCTTTTGATCGGCTGGCTGTTCTTCGCCGGCTTCACCGCCCCGCTGTTCTGTGTCAGAGCCCTGTAAGCAGGGCGAGCATGGCGATGGCAGCGGCGCTCATGAGGGCGACGGTGGTCCAGCCAAGAGCGGCGGCCAGGCCTTGGTTGCGGCTGGCGCCCATCAGTTCCCGGTTCCGGGCGATGATCATCACGACGATCAGAAACGGAGCGGCGGCGATGCCGTTGACGGTGGCGGAGAGCACCAGCAAGGTGATCGGGTCGATCGAGGTGAGGGTCAGAGCGGTGCCTCCGACAGTGCCGACAGCCAGCAGGACGTAGAAGAACGGGGCCTTGCGGACCGACAGCGACAGGCCCCAGGGCCGGCCCAGCAGCCCGGCCAGGGCAACCGAGCCGGCGCCGGCCAGGACCGGGATGGCCAGCATCCCCGAGCCGATGAACCCCAGCGCGAACACGGCCGGGGCCATGCCGCCGGCCACCGGTTTGAGGGCTTCGGCGGCCCCGGCGGCGCTGGTGATGTCCTTGCCGCCGTGCGCGCCCACGGCGGTGGCGGTGGCGGTGATGATGGCGAACATGATCAGGTTCGAGAAGGCCATGCCGGCGAAGACGTCGAAGCGGCTGTTGCCGGTCTTGCGTTTGGCGCCGGCGGTGGTGCGGCGGGACAGGATCATCGGCTCGTCGCCGCCGGCGTCCTCGGCGCGCATCTCCTCCACGCGGTTGGCGGTCTGCCAGAAGAACAGGTACGGGGAGATGGTGGTGCCCAGCACCTCGACCAGCAGCGCGAGGTAGTCCTTGAAGAAGGTGACGTGCGGGATGACGGCGTCGGCGCCGACGGTCTTCCAGGGCACGTGAGCCACGAACAGGACCAGGAGGTAGGCGAGCAGGGAAAGGCACAGCACCTTGAACACCCGCTGGATGCTGCTGAATCCGCCGAGCGGTATCAGCGCGGTGATCGATGCTCCGGCGATCAGCGCCCACAGCGAGGCGGGGCCGGCGTGCAGCAGGTGCATGCCGGAGCCGATCGCGACCAGGTCGGCGGTGACGTTCAAGGCGTTGGCGATCACCAGGCCGACCACCAGGGCCGCGATGCAGGCTCGGGCCCAGCGGCTGAAGTGTGCTCGGGCCAGCTCACCCAGGGTTTTGCCGGTGGCCAGCGCCATCCGGTCGCAGATCTCCTGGATCGCCATCATCAGCGGCAGCGTGATCAGCGCGGTCCACAGCAGCCCGAACCCGAACTTGGCTCCGGCCTGAGCGTAGGTGGCTATTCCCGACGGGTCGTCGTCCGAGGCCCCGGTCACCAACCCCGGGCCCAGAGCGCTCCACGCCCCGCGCAACCGCGAGGGCAGCGGCCCCTCCGGCGGCTCGGCGGGCACGGGCTCCCTCTCGGAGTGGCCCGCCGTTGTCGTCATGTTCTCCTTGCTACCCAATGGCCGGAACGTGGCGGGGTCGTCGTGGGACCAGTAGGCTGACAGTGTCACCCCGGACCCCGGCGGCGTCAGCATCCACGGCAATCGCGGATCTGCTGCGACGGTTCGGGGTTTGCCATGTACGGGCCGCGCTTGGGAACACTCCGAGCGCCGCCCGACGGGAACCGAAGCCCGTGACCGCGCAGCTGAGGGGCGATTCCTTCCGCATCGGAGTTCCCATGGACGTCATCGCTCCACCTGGATCGCGTCGGCGCGGCCTGCACCGCTGACCCGGCGCGGGGTCCGGCACGGCCCGGCGGGCGGGGACTACCGTGGGCAGTGACCGGCGACGGAGAATCGCACAGCTCACAGGGAAGGCGGTGTCGGCGTGGTCAGCGATCGGATGGCGATGGTCCTGGCGTTGCTGGACCGTGCTTCGGCACCGAACGGTGCCGGCGGCGGGTTGTCGATGACGGCTTGCGCGGCGGCCTCGACCGCGCTCGGAGTCGACGGCCTGTGCGCCGTGGTGGGCACCGGGGCCGGAGGTCCGGTGCTGGCGTTCGGCGCTCAGGCGGTCAGCGCGGCGCTGGAGGACCTGCAGTTCACCCTCGGAGAGGGCCCCTCCCTGGAGGCCGTGACCACGGGGACTCCAGTACTGGTGGCCGAGGTGGCCGTGGCGGCGCACCGCTGGCCGGCGTTCACCGGCCCGGCTCTGGACCTGGGCGTGAACGCGGTCTTCGCGTTCCCGCTGCGGATCGGCGCGATCGACCTCGGCACGCTCACCGCCCACCGCGCCACGGCCGGGCCGTTGAGCCCCGGTCAGGTCACCGACGCCCTGGCACTGGCCGACGCCGTAACGCTCACCGTGCTGCACAGCCAATCCGCGGAAGGCACCGGCCTCGGCGCCGGCCTGGACGGCCAGCCGGGTCCGGGGTGGGCGGCCCCGGCAACCTACCGCGCGGAGGTCCACCAGGCCACAGGCATGGTCAGCGTCCAGCTCGGAGTGGGTCTGGCCGAGGCCCTGGCTCGGCTGCGGGCCTTCGCCTTCGGGCGGGATCTGCTCCTGGCCGAGGTCGCCGCCGACGTGGTGGCCCGCCGCCTGCGCTTCGACGAGGAGGACAGGTGAAAGTCACCGGCACGGTCGGGTTCGGCGGCCCTGGAAACAGGTCTACGGTGGAGGTATGCCCGTGACTCGTGAACGACAGCTCGTCGAGACGTTCGTCGAGGTGGCTGACACCCTGGTCGACGACTTCGACGTCATCGACTTCCTGCACGTGCTCGCCGAACGGTGCGTACAGCTTCTGGACGTCGATGCCGCCGGCATCATGCTCATCGACCAGCGCGGCAACCTGCACGCCGCCGCGGCCTCCACCGAGAACGCCCGGCTGCTGGAGCTGTTCGAGCTGCAATCCGACGCCGGGCCCTGCATCGACAGCTGCCGCACCGGCACACCCGTGGTCAACGCCGACCTCACCACCAACGCCGCACGCTGGCCCCGCTTCGCCGAAGCCGCCCGAGCCTCCGGATTCGTCGCCGTCCACGCCCTGCCGCTGCGCCTGCGCGAGACCGTCATCGGCGCGTTGAACCTGTTCGCCGCCGACAGCCGGACACTGACCGACGACGACGTGCGCGTCGGCCAAGCCCTTGCCGACGTGGCGACCATGGGGATCCTGTCCCAGCGTGGCATCCACCAGGCCGAACTGCTGGCCGCCCAGCTGCAGAGCGCCCTGAACAGCCGCGTCACGATCGAACAGGCCAAGGGCGTGCTGGCCGAACGCCGCCACATCAGCGTCGACGAAGCCTTCACGCTGCTGCGCGGCTATGCCCGCGACCACAACCTGCGACTGTCCGACGTGGCCCGGGACGTCGCCAACGGCTCGGCGACCGCCGCGGAGCTGCTGCACGGAACCGGCGACCGCATCGCCTAGCCAGCCGATGCCAGGTCCCGCCGGCACCACGTGAGGTGATTTCTGCACCACCGTGCTGGTCGGGCACTCGCTGGTCACAAAACCCATCCACACCCGCCTCGGCGGCTACTCGGGGATCGTGACCAGGACTCGGCCTCGGCCGCCGGCGTCGACGCGGTCGTGGGCCTCGGCGATCTCCTCGAGCGGATAGTGGTCACCGACATCGACGGTGAGGGCGCCGATGGCAGCCGCGGCGGTGAGGTCTCGGGCGGCCTGGCGTTTCGCCTCCACAGGGAAGTCGTCGCTGCCGAGCAGGCGCAGGGTCACGTTGGCGAACAGCAGGGGCCAGAAGGGAAGTTCGGTCCGGTCGGCGCGGGTCGCGTAGGCGGCGATCACCGCGTCGTTCGCGACGACCGCGGTGTCCAGGTCGGCGTTGTCGGACAGGGACACCTCGATGATGCGGTCCACGCCCTGCGGCGCATGCGCGCGGATCGCTACGGCCGGGTCGTCCTGGTCAAGGGCGACGGCGTGGGACACCACCGCCAGGTCCACACGGTCCAGGTCCTCGCTGTGCCGCACGGTGCCGATAACCGTGGCGCCGCCCCACCGGGCGAGTTGGGCGGCCAGCGAACCGACCCCGCCGAGCACACCGTGGACCAGCACGAGCTTGCCGTCGACCGGGCCGTCGCTGAACACGGTGCGGTGGGCGGTGATCCCGGGGATACCCAGGCTCGCCCCGAGTTCGTCGCTCAGGTGGTCCGGCAGCGGCACCGCCAGGTCCTCGGGTACGACGGTGTACTGGGCTGCGGTGCCGAACGGCCGGTAGGACTGGGCGCCGTACACCCATACCCGCTGTCCGATGCGGCGTTTGTCGACTCCGTCGCCGACGGCGTCGATGACGCCGGCCGCGTCGCTGTGCGGGATCACCCGGGGGTAGGGCATCGATGAGCCGAGCCAGCCGCGCCGCTTCTTGGTGTCACCGGGGTTCACACCCGACACGGTCACGCGGACGCGGACCTCGCCGGGGCCAGGCTGCGGGTCGGGCAGTTCGCCGACGTGGAGCACGTCGGCTGCCGGCCCCTGTCGTTCGTACCAGGACGCTAACATGCGGAACCTCCGTAGCATTTCAGCTCACGTGCTCGTCGAGCGTATGCGGATCTTCCTTGGGATGGGTGATACCGACGCCTCAGCCTTTGGTGTCGTCGTGGACCAGGCTGCCGCCCAGTTCGCGGGAGGCCTCGGCTTGGGCCAGCAGTTCGTTGGCCTTGGCCTTGACGCCTTCGATGGCGTCGGCGCCTGCGACGAAGCGCAGCGGCGGCTGCTTCTGGTCGGCGATGGTCAGCAGGGCGCGGGCGAGCTTGGCGGGGTCGCCGGGCTGCTGACCGCTCATGTTCTTCCACGCGGCGATGGTGGCGGTAGTGCGCTCGGCGTAGTCGGCGATGGTCGGCTCGGGCCAGGTGGTGGAGGCGTCGACCAGCAGCTCGGTGCGGAAGAAGCCGGGCTCCACGACCGTGGTGTGGATGTTGTAGGGCTCCACGTCGTAGCGCAGCGATTCCATCCAGCCCTCGACGGCGAACTTGGAGGCGGCGTAGGCGACGCAGAACTCCTGGCCGATCAGGCCGGCAGAGGAGGACAGGGTGATGACGTGCCCGGCGCGCTGCCCGCGCATGATCGGCAGGACGGAACGGGTGACGTTCATCGGGCCGAACAGGTTGGTCTCGAACTGCTGGCGCATCTGCTCCGGGGTGATCTCCTCGAAGTAGCCGGCGAAGAAGTTCCCGGCGTTGTTGATCAGGACGTCGATGCGGCCGAACCGGTCGACGGCGGCCTGCGCCGCCGCGTACGCGTCGTCCAGGCTGGTGACATCCAGCTTGGTGACCAGCAGGTTGTCGGCCGGCCCGCCCAGGGTCTTCTCGACCTCCTCGGGGCGGCGCCCGGTGGCGACGACCTGATGGCCGGCCGCGAGGGCTTCGCGAGCGATGTGCGTGCCCAGACCGCGACCCGCACCGGTGATGAAGATGACCTTGCTCATGATGTGCTCCTTGGTGTTGGTGTCAGGCCTGGTCGGTGGGCATGATCCACAGTTCGCTGACCGCGGCGTGCCGGGGCCGGGTGACCATGTAGGCGACGCCGTCGGCGACGTCTTCGGGGGCGAGGACCTCGGTCTGGGCGTAGAAGGGGTCGATCATCGCGTCGCGGACCTCGGAGGTGTTGTGCGAGCCCAGTTCGGTGTCCACGCCACCAGGCTCCAGGACACCGACTCGCACGTGCCGCTTGGTGACTTCCTGGCGCAGCGACTCGGTGAATCCGTTCACGCCGAACTTGGTGAGGTTGTAGACGCCGTAGCCGCCCCAGGCCACGCGGCCGGCGATCGAGCTGATGTTGACGATGTCGGCGGCCCGGCGCGGACCGTCATCGGCGGCGTGCAGCAGGTGCGGCAGGGCGGCTCGGGTGGTGGACAGCAGGCCTTGGACGTTGACGGCGATCATGCGGTCCCAGTCCTCGGCATCCGCGCCGACGACCGGGCCCAGCAGCATCAGGCCGGCGTTGTTGACCAGGATGTCCAGGCGTCCGAACCGGTCGACGGTCTGCTGGACTGCCGCCTCGGCCTGGGAACGGTCGGTGATGTCGGCTTCCACCGCCAGCGCGGTGCCGCCGGCCTTCTCGATCTCGGCGGCGAGGTCGTCCAGACGGTCCTTGCGGCGGGCCACCAGCGCGACCGCGGCGCCGTGCTCGGCGAGCCGGCGGGCGGTGGCGGCGCCGATGCCGCTGCTCGCGCCGGTGACGAGCGCGACCGTGCCGGTCAGTTTTGATGACATGGGTATTCCTCGGTCTGGGGGACGTCGGGCGGGGCAGCCGGCGGGCGTCACACCAGGTGAGCCGACCAGCGCCATGATCAATGCGGTGCAGTGATCCCGCTATCCAGCCAACCACCGGCCGACCCCGCCTGGACCGCCGTACCAGGCACCGTCGTTCCGGGGGTCTGCCAGTACCCCTTTCCAGGTCACCGGCCCGATGGAGTCCGCCGTACGGTGGAGGCATGGACCGCAGCGCCGAGATCCGCGAGTTCCTCCGCACCCGCCGGGCCCGGATCACCCCCGAACAAGCCGGCCTCGCCCCGTACGCGGGTGTCCGCCGGGTTCCGGGGCTGCGCCGCGAGGAAGTCGCCCAGCTCGCCGGGGTCAGCGTCGACTACTACATCCGCCTGGAGCGCGGCCGCACCCAAGGCGTCTCCGAATCCGTCCTGGACGCCGTCGCCCGCGCCCTGCAACTGGACGACACCGAACGCGACCACCTGTTCGACCTCGCCCAGCCCTCCGCCACCGGGGCCCGTCGACGTCCGCCGCTCAGCCCCCAGCGGGTTCGCCCGGTTGTGTACCAGGCTCTGGACGCACTCACCGTCCCGGCGCTCATCCAGGGGCGACGCATGGACGTCCTGGCCGCCAACCGGCTCGCCTCGGCGGTGTTCACCGACTTCCAAGCCCGGCCCCACCGCGAACGCAACTTCGCCCGCTACGTCTTCCTCGACCCGGCCGCGCGCGACCTGTACGCCGACTGGGAACGAGCCGCCGGCGACTGCGTGGCCAACCTGCGCCTGTACGCCGGACGCCACCCCGACGACGCCCAACTCACCGAGCTGATCGGCGAGCTGTCCGTACACAGCGACGCATTCCGCCGCCTATGGGCCGGCCACGATGTCCTGGCCCACACCACCGGCACCAAACGCCTGCACCATCCGCTCGTCGGCGACCTCACCCTCGACTACGTGGTCCTGGCCGTCGAAGGCGACCCCGACCAGACCCTCGTCATCCTGACCCCCGAACCCGCCTCACCCTCCGCCGAGGCCCTCGCCATCCTCGCCAGCTGGACCAGCACACCCCTGACCGGGCCGCACCCTGAACAGACTCACAACGCAGCCAGCTGACACCCCCGCCCGCATCGGCCTTAATCGCATCAGACGCAACATACTGCTGCGTTGGCGCAGAGGTTTGACCTGCGGTTACTCGGGTCGACTCCACTGCGTACGGCCGGTTCTCGGAACCGTGACTCGATGACCTCGTCAGGGTCCCCCTCGACACCGCGGAGGTACGGCGTCCGGTCGTAGTGTCGAGGTATGGACCGACGCACCGAGATCCGCGGCTCCGCGCGCGTCGCCGCACTCCAGCCGGGTGTAGTACGGGACGCTCACGCCGGCCAGCTGCGCCACCTCCTCGCGGCGCAGCCCCGGGACCCGGCGGACACCGGCCAGCGGTGAGACCTTCAGCCCGGCCTGCTCCGGCGTGATACGGGCGCGCCGGGAGGTGAGGAAGTCGGAACCGCGGTGGATTCTCGCCCGCTACCGCCGTGCCCTCGGACCGGACCGGCGAGCCGCCCTGGACGCGTTCGAGATCGTGGACGTGGCCCGCGAGGCGGTCGTGGGGTCGGCAGCGCGGGCACACGCTGCTTGCTTGGCTGGGGCCAGGTCGAGGGTCTGGACGGAGTACAGCGGGACTCCTACATCCGTCAGCTCGCGGACTGGAAGGGCAGCGCCGTCATCGAGGACATGCGCCCTCGAGGCATGGCCGCGTACGGCGAGCCATGCGGATGGACCCTGGCCCGCGCACGCCTGTACCGGGGACCGCATCGCCCTCTCCGATTTCGCCGCCCAGCGCACCGCCGAAATCGAGGGCAGAGTCACGGTTGAACAGCCCGAGCGTGATGAACCGTGCGAGTTGCGCGTGGGTGCCACGCGTGTGGTGATGGATACAGGATTCCTGTGGCAGGAGGTCAGCACATGCCGAAAGCAGCGTTCGCGGACTCGATAGGCCCGGTCGATGTAGCGGTGATCGCCTTCGACGGGAACCAGTTCAACGGCGACGTCGCTCCGGCGATCGCGGAACTGCAGGACAACGGAACGGTCCGGATCATCGACCTGACCTTCGTGTTCAAGGACAGCGACGGGAAGGTGGCGGTCGTCGAGGCCGAGGACTCCGCCGTCGCCGCGGCGTTCGAGCGCATCACGAAGTCGCAGTTCGACCTGCTCAGCGACGACGACCTGGCGTCGATCTCCGATGCCCTGGAGCCGGAGTCCTCGGCCATGGTGGTGGTCTGGGAGAACGCGTGGGCGTCCCGCCTGGGCGCCGCGGTGCGGGAGTCGAACGGCCGCGTCGTCGCCCTCGACCGGATTCCGCGGGACGTGGTCCTGGAGGCGTTCCAGGCCTTGGAGACAGATTAGGAGAAGGCCATGCCACGACGTATGGGGCGTCCAGGACTGATCCGCACGGTGGGGCGGACTGCGGTCGTCGCAGGCACTGCCACCGCGGTGTCCGGCGGCGTGCGCCGGAGAGGCGCCGAGCGGGAGCAGGCCGCCGCAGCGCAGCAGCAGGCCGCGGCGCAGACGCAAGACCAGGCGCAGGAGCCGGCACCGAGTCCGGCCATGTCGATCGATGACCAGGTCGCGAAGATCAAGGCGTTGGGCCAGCTCAAGGATGAGGGGCTGCTCACCGAGGAGGAGTTCGCGGCCGAGAAGGCCAAAATCCTCGCCTCATAGCGGTACGTCTGCCGGTCAGACAGCCCCGCCTCACCTGAACGGGTCAGATGCGAGCAGGATCTGATCGCACGCAGACCCGCCGTTTGGGGGCCGTTCGGGAGCCACGCGGCATGCACGATCCTTAACGTCGCAGGTCAGGGCCTCAATCCGAGGGATCGGATCGAGGCCCTTGATATGTTTCGGGGGCCAGTTGGGGGCCGGCAGTCGCGCTACGGTGCCGACGCTTGGCCGGCCGAGGGCCGCCTGCGCGCCCAAGATGACGCTGTGACCTGCACTTTCTATGCGGTAGCCCTGGCCTCATCGACCAAAGGTCAAGTGCGGCAGCTGCTAGAAGCGCCAAGGCACGCTGGTGCTCCAAACGGAAATTCCCGATCCGCATGGTTGAGCTTCGGCACGCAGCCGGCAGAATCGCCCCGGGTGCGCCACAGGTACCCCACAGGTCAGGTCCAGCGGCGCAGCTCGTTGCGGGCTCCCTTCTTCAGCTGCCTCGTCCAAATCAATGCCGGGTCGACTCAGCTTTGAAAACGCCGGGCGACAAGGTTCGGCGCGAACTCGATGCGCCGAATCGTCATCCCGGGGTGAGCCGTGGCGACCGCAGCGAGCATGGAACCGTCCGGCCGACTTCTGGAGATGGTGGTCGCGCCATCGGCTTCCCGGGGCGTCCAGAACAGCCAACCGCCCATGGTCGCGCAATCAAGGCCCTGATCGACATCGGCGTTCGGTAACCGGTCCAGCTCGCCGGAGCGGAGGTCCAGGACCTGAAGCGGCGAGTAATCCGGTTCCACGTCCTCATCGATCACAAGGAGCCGGGACTCGTCCCACCAGATACCGTTCGAGGTGGCCGGAAGCTGAAATTCAGAAAACGTCGAGAGCACCTGGCCGGTCGTTGCGTTGACGATCGCGACGGCGCTTGCAGCGTCTTCGTCGTAGTAGTCGAACGCGATCAGTTGGCTGCCGGAGAACGGCGCAGGCACCGCAGATCCGTCACCCCCGCTCGTAGAGCGCGATGTCCTCATGGAATCCGGCCAGCGCCTCCTCGGTCAGGGTGGGCCGGGTATCGGCCACGGCGCTCAGGTATTCCTCTGTGCCAGCCGGGTCGCCGACCCCGGTCCTGACTTCGCGTTCGAATGCGTGTTGGGCGCCCTTGCGCGCCGCGGACTCGATGTCGGCCGGGGTGAACATCTCGGTGGCCGCCACCAGCTGCTCCAGATCCACGGTGTCCGCCGCGGGGCCGAGATAGCGCCGCCAGATCGCGGCGCGGGCCCCGGCGTCTGGCGGCCCGACCGGGATGATGTAGTCGAACCGGCCCGGGCGCAGGAACGCCGGGTCCAAAGTGCGCAGGGAGTTCGTCGCGCAGATCAGGAGCCGGTTGTCGTGGTCCCGGAAGGCCGGGATGAGTTTGAGCAGCTCGTTGGTCACGCCGTGGCCGGCATCGACCGCTGTGCCGGAGCGGGCGGCGGCGATCTCCTCGACCTCGTCAATGAACAGCAGCACGCTTTCCAACCCCGTCAGATCCGCGAACGTATGCCGTAGCGCCGCGGCCAGACCGCCGTCGGCCTCGGTGCTCAGCCGCGACGGGAACAGCTCCACGAACGGCCAGCTCAGGCGCGAGGCGACGGCTTTGGCGAAGCTGGTCTTGCCCGTCCCGGGCGGCCCGAACAGGATCACGGCCTTGGGCGGGCGCACCCCGTGGCGCTCGGCCGCCTCCGGTTCGGCCAAAGGCAGCACGATCCGCCGCTCGATCGCGTCCTTGGCCTCGCGCATCCCGGCCAGGCCCGCCCAGAGCCCGCGCGGGAGGATCCGCCCGCCGAGCTCGTTCAGCAATCCGGCGTCGCCGGCACCGAGGCGTTCCACCTTCTCGTAATAGATCAGACCGTTCACCTGCCGATAGCCGGAGTTCTCCAGGGCCGAGGCGCCGGTGGCTCCGGGGGCGAGCAGGGCGCTGATCCGGCGCACTCCCTTTTGCCGCAGCCGCTGCTCCACCTCGGCGATCAACGCGCTGCCAAGGCCTTGGTCCCGCCACGCGTCGCTCAGCGCCACCAGCATGATCCAGGCCCGTTCACCGTCGGCACCGGCCACGGCCAGGCCCACCAGCTCCGGTCCGGCCACGGCGACCACGGCGGGCTGACCGCCGCGTGCGGCGGCGATGACCTCCGAGACGGGGAACACCGGATGGTCCACTTCGGACTGGCGGCCCTGGTCCCACAACCGGATCACCTGGTCCAGGTCGTCGTCGTGGATGTCCCGCAGCCTCCAGACCGACATGTCCGCCTCCGATCTCTCTCGTCCTATCACCGGGAGCGCAGCGCTGCGATCCGGCCGGCGGAAGCAGTACCCAAAGCAGCAGTACAGCCCGTCGACACCACGCGGCATTCGCACCACAACACCCAGGACATGCGGCCGATCAGAGAACAGAGACCGCTGCCGACCCCAGCAGACCAAACTTCCCCAACCACCACAGACGACGGATTCGGCACCCACAGCCTCGCTGGACGAGCGATGCCACTCCCTGCCGTCGGCGACCATACGCTGGAAACCAGCCCCGAGCGCCTTCGACTTCAGCTCTGTTTGGTGAGTTCGGCAGTGCTGGCGCCCATGCTGGCCTGCAGGGTGCCACTGGTGTTCAGCCGGTACGTCACTTGCACCGGCGCGGTTCCCTCAAGGCTGCCGCACATCGCGTTGGTGCTGGAGTTGGAGTTTGTCACCACGATTTCCTGGGAGGAGGCGGAAGCCAGGACTCCTTGCCCGGTGCACGAAGTGCTGATGTAGGTGTAGGTGACGGCGGAATGCTCGACAGTCTCGCCCACGCTGCCTTGGACAATGGTGACCTCGACGCTGGCCTGTACTCCAGCGGCCGGGTAGGCGATTCCTGACCATTTACCCAGGATGGCCGCTGGAACGCTGCCGCTGCCCGGTGTGCCGGCGGGAGTTGCGGTTCCTGCGGACCCACCTCCCCCAACGGCGGCTGACGTGGTCGGTACGTTTCCGGCTGCGGCACCTGGACCGGCGCCGGCCGGGGTACTCGGTATGGCGCCCAGCTGCGTGTTCCCCGCGGTGTTCTGGTGCGACCTGTCCCCCAGGACTGCCCACGCCGTCCCAGCCATGGCGACAGCTATGACCAGTATGGTTGCTGCCAGCAGGCCGCTACGGCGTGGACGCTGGCTCACAACCGGGGCGGCGGGTACTGCGGTGACGCCAGGCGACCCAAGGCGCGTGGCGGTCATCGTCGGCCAAGGCGGTGGCGAGGTAGGCGCGGGCGGTGGCGGGGCCTGGATCTCGGGTGTTTCCAGGTGGAGCAGTTCGGTGGCCAGCCTCGCCACCGAATCAGAGATCGCAGGCGGTAGCCATCCAGGCTGTCCGACCGTGACCGGAGAGCCGCTGTGGAGCAGGTCCCGTACCTGTTGTGGGGACGGTCTGCGGGCCGGGTCCTTCTGCAGGCAGGCCTCGACGGCCTCGTGTAAGGGGTCGGGCAGGCCGTCCAGGTCGGGCTGGTCGTGCAGGACCTTGTACATGGCGGCGACCGGGTCGCCTGTCTGACCGAACGGGGACCTGCCGGTGGCTGCTGTCGCCAGCACCGCGCCCAGCGAGAAGACGTCACTGGGTGGTCCAGCGGGCTGACCCGATGCTTGCTCGGGTGCCATGTAGCCGGGTGAGCCGATGACGGAACCGGTCTGGGTCAATGCGGTAGCGCTGCCGTCCAATGCCCGGGCGATACCGAAGTCAATCATGCGGGGGCCGTCCACGGACAACAGCACATTCGACGGCTTGAGATCACGGTGGACCAGGCCCGCGCCGTGAACCGCCAGCAGCCCCTCGGCCAAGCCCACACCGAGGGCGCAGACCGTGGAGGTCGGCAGCGGCCCGAACTGCCGCACCGCCTGGGACAGATCAGGGCCCGGGACGTAAGCGGTGGCCACCCAGGGCTGCGAGCCCTCGGTATCAGCGTCCAACACCGGAGGCGTCCACCGGCCGCTGACCCGGCGGGCCGCAGCGACCTCCTGCCGGAAACGACGCCGGAACTCCTGATCAGCCGCGTACTCCCTGCGGATCAGCTTCACCGCGACATTACGCCCGCCAGGGGTCCGCCCCAAATAGACGGTTCCCATACCACCGTCACCAAGTCGCGCCAACAACCGATACTCGCCCATAGTTCGCGGATCACCGGCGCCCAGCGGATACATCGCGGTCCTCGTTTCCTTCCCCGTGTCGCCTGTCCCGTTTGGCAGGCTTCTGACGTGGTTTCGAGACATCAGGAGCGGTGTTCATGCGGATAGTTCCGGCAAACGGGATAAAGGTCATCCGAGCCATGACCGCCAGAGTCGCATAGCGGAGCCTCGATCAGTAGCCAGATTTGCTAAGCGGCCCCTACAGCCGCGCTAATGGGGGCATGGACTTGGACCCGCGCCGACTGCTGTTGCTGCAGGCGATATCGGAGAGCGGCAGCCTCGGGCAGGCCGCTCGACGTCTCGGGCGCACCCGGTCCGCGGTATCGCAGCAGCTTGCGAAACTGGAGCAGGAGGTCCAGGCCCCGCTCGTGGATCGCGTCCCGGGGCGGCTGGAACTCACCGAGGCCGGGCGGATCCTGGCCCGCGCCGGTGCCCGGATCGGCGAATCCTTGGCTGATGCCGAGCGCGAACTGACGTCACTGACCGGCAGCGTCTCCGGACCGATCATCATCGCCATCCCGCCCGCCGGCAGGACGATGGCAGCGGTCGCACACGTTGTGCCCGCGCTCGCTGAGCGGCACCCGGAACTCCGGCCCACGATCGTCGAGGTGGAGGAAACCGAAGGCCTGCGGATGCTGCGCGCCGGAAGCCTCGACGTCATGGTCCTCAAGGACGACCGCGACACCGCGGTCCCCCTGCCACCCGGCTACATCGCCCGCATACTCACCCAAGATCAGTACCGGATCATCATCCCCTCCTCCTGGGACATCCCGAACACTGTCGAAGAACTGACCGGCAAACCCTGGATCGGCGCCCCACCCACCTCGGCCTGCGGCCGGTGCTTCCGCCGCCTGGCCGACCTCCACGCCATCGCCCCGTCGACCGTGCACCTGGCCATCAGCCCCGGCACGCTCGAAGCCATGGCCGCCGCAGGCCTGGGCGCCGCCATCGCACCCTGGTTCTACGCCGACTGGCTGCAGAACTGCACCGTCCTGGACCTACCGGTCTCCGGCCAGTACATAGTGCGCGCCATCCACCGTCCCACCCCCGCCGCCGAGGCAGTCGGCATCGCGCTCGCGGATATCGCACTCCTGCACGCAGAGCGGCTCGTGGCCGGCGGCATCCACAAACGAGAAACTTCATCGGGCGCATGGTGGATCCGGGGATGCCACACCAAACGGATCAGTAGCCCTCACAACGCACCATCAGGCCGCACAACGGCACCCCTCAGCATTGCCCCGATCGAGAACGACGGACGGCGTCCAGCACGAGAGTTGCCGGACGCCGCCTACTCTCAGCAACTGCGGGCCGGCGCCAATCGGGCGGTGTCGTCGATCTCGATCAGCCCTCCGGGCAGGCCGGCGCCCGGCTTCTTCAGTCGGCTCTCCACCTCGCGCCACAAGTTGGCCCCCGTGAGCTCAGCTACCAGGTCGCTAACCGGCTATCGGTCGACCTGCGGGACGGGCTTGGGCGGGCACGGCCGTCGGCAGGAGGTTCTCGGCGGAAAATGCACAATAGTGCCTGCGGCGTAGCCTGGAAGACGGCGGACTTGGTGCTTACCGGGCCGCCGGACCGAAAGCGGAGGTCACGCTATGGCTGACTCCGATGTTCCCCCTGCCTCCGCGGTTCTGCCGAGTGCGGTCTACCAGGGAGTGCGGCCGGGGACGGCGCTGCTTCGCCTTGAGACGACACGGTCACGCGAGGGCGCCCTCGACGGGGCGTGGTGGCCACGGTCCCGCGACATCGGCACCGAGCTGCCCGCTCTGGTGAGCGCTCTGACCGAGTACCTCGGCCCGATCACCCGCGTGGGGCTGGACGCGGCGGCCTGGGAAGATCTTCCGACGCGGCTGGTCGTCGACGGCCGTGTGGTGCGCATCGACTCCTTCCCGATCGGTGACGACACCGTTCTGATCACCCGGGCCGACGAAGAGCTCTTCTCGCTGCTGGTGGTGCCACCGCATGCGACGCCGGAGGCGGCACGCGACGCGATGGCCCATGCCGTCCGAGCCGGCAGCCTCACGCCTGCCGAGCAGATCCTCGTCGACATCCGATCTGGTCACGAGGCGAACTGACCCGCCTCGACCGCGATCGTTCTGTCGCCCATCGGATATCGATCGGGAGCTCACGCTCAGTGATCTGTCGCTTCCCCCGCACTTGCACTATGACCCCGGTGCTGGGCCGGAGTCTGCTTGAGCGGCCTGGCGGAGTTGCTCGTTGAGCCGGTGGGCTTCCTGCAGCTGGTCTTCCAGGACGATGATCCGGCAGGCGACGTCGACGGGGGTTCCGGTATCGACGAGTTCGCGAGCGCGGGCGGCGAGGCGCAGCTGGTAGCGGGAGTAGCGGCGGTGGCCGCCTTCAGAGCGCAACGGGACGAACAGTTTGGCTTCGCCCAGTGCCCGCAGGAAGGCGGGCGTGGCGCCGATCATCTCGGCGGCCCGGCCCATGGTGTAGGCCGGATAGTCGTCATCGTCCAGCCGGTCGGCCGGGGTGGGGTTGATTCTGTCTGTCACTTGCACCTTATCTGCGCTGGAACGCGGTAAAGGGCCCGGTGCCGTACGGCACCGGGCCCTGAGGGAATTAACACCATCTACCTACCGACGAGTCGTCGGCTTACTTTTCCGCGCGGGCGCTTGCCTATGCCGTGGCGCGGGGATCTCGGACTGCTGACCGGGGACCACCTTCCAATCCGGGGCCTGACCTGCCCACCCGGACACGATGTGCCGTCCGGGCGATCCTGATGGTGTGTTTCCTCCTGTTCTCTACGGGTCCTACTGACCGGGTACTACACATGCGGTACTTCTCGGCAGCTCCGGGCTCTTCCCGGCTGTCGGTCCCTGGGCCGGTACTGCTGGCTTCGGAACCCTATTGCCGTCCTGCTCGCGCCAGTTCGTGTCTGTCGCGCCCAATCGACTGCTTCGCCTACGACAGAAACCATACCCACGCGGGCCGTGAATGTCTACATCACCGGCTACAGATTTTTGCGAGCAGCCGGGTGAGGTGTGCTCCTTCCGGTGCATGGATCCTCGACAAGATCGTCAGGGATATCCGGGCCGTGCGTGTCGGCGATGATGCCGCGCTCGCAGCGGCACCGATGCCGCTTCAGCCGGCCAGCCGGTCATCCGCCGAGAGTCTTGACCCACTCCTCAACGCTGACGACGTCGGCCTGCCGCGGGAACACCTTCTCGGTGAGCACCCGGTGCACCTCCGGGTCGCCGTCCAGGCAGCCGTCGGCCAAGACAGTAAGACCGAAGTCCAGGTCGGCGGCCTGCCTAAGCGTGGACAGCACGACACCGCTGGTGGCGATGCCGGTGAGCACCAGGTGCCGGATCTCGCCGGCCCGGAGCACGACGTCGAGATCGCTGCCGGCGAAGGCACTCACCCGCTTCTTCGTGACGACGACCTCCCCGGGCAGCGGCGCGACGTCCGGGTGGATCCGGGCACCGGCATCGCCTTCGGCGAACGCGCCGGTCTGCGACAAGGCGGCGAAGGTCTTGTTGCGCCGGCTGACGTCCGGGTGCCCGGGCCGGAACCCGACCACCACGTAGATGACGGGGACGCCGGCCGTCCGGGCGCCGTCGATCGCGCTCCGGAGGCGCGGCAGGTAGTCGGCGTCCGGGAAGCGGTCCACGATGGCACGCTGCACGTCCATCACGAGGAGGGCGGCGTCTGACACGTTCACGATCCTTTCGTCGAAGCGGCCGGCTGGTCCGGTCCGGCCTGGTGGTGGCGACCGCGCAGCACCGAGGCGAGCGCCCCGACCAGCGACATCGCCGCCGCCGCGCTGAAGACGATGACCAGTCCGTGGTGGAAGGGCCCGGAGACGAGTTCGGGGAAGAACCGGTCGCCGGTCAGGGTCTGGACGTTGTGGGCCGGCAGCGTGTGCAGGACGCCGCTGGGCGCGAGCAGGTGGGAGATCGGGTTGTTGCCGAGGAACGTGGCGAACAGCGTGCTCACCGGCGGCAGTCCCGCGACCTGGTGGGCGGTGTCGGCCGGCACGCCTTGCGCCTGCAGGCCCGTGCCCAGGGTGTGCGGCAGCGTGCCGGCCAGGCCCGTGATCATCAGGGAGAAGAACAGGCCGATCGACAGCGCGGTGCCGGAGTTCTGGAACGTCGCGCGCATCCCGGAGGCCACGCCGCGCTGGTCCGGCGGCACGCTGCCCATGATCGCCGAGGTGTTCGGGGCCGAGAACATCCCCTGGCCGATCCCGCTGAGCAGCAGCAGGCCCGCGAAGGCCGGATACGGGAAGTCCACCGGCAACAGCAGCAGGCCGACGAACGCGGCGGCGACCACTATCAGCCCGCTGGTGGAGAACAGGCGCGCGCCGAACCGGTCCGACAGGTACCCGGACAGTGGTCCGGCGATCAGGAACCCGACGGTCAGCGGCAGCATGAAGATGCCGGCCCACAGCGGGGTGCGTTCGAAGGCGTAGCCGTGCAGCGGCAGCCAGATGCCCTGGAGCCAGATGATCAGCATGAACTGCAGCCCGCCGCGGGAGATCGCGATCAGCAGCGCCGCCAGGTTCCCGGCGGCGAAGGCGCGGATGCGGAACAGCCCGAGGTTGAACATCGGATCGGCGATCCGGGTCTCGGCGACGCAGAACACGACCAGGAGCAGGAATCCGCCGGCCAGACCGCCCAGGACCAGGGGGTTCGTCCAGCCGGTCGAGTGGCCGCCGTAGGGCTGGATGCCGTAGGTGATGGCGGCCAGCAGCGCACCGGCCCCGGCGGTGAAGGTGAGGTTGCCGACCCAGTCGATGCGGCCGGGCTTGCGGGTGCCGACCTCCCGCAGGCTGCGGTAGGACCAGATGGTGCCGATGACCCCGATCGGCACGCTGACCCAGAACACCGCGCGCCAGTCGATCGCCGCCAGCAGGCCGCCGGCCAGCAGCCCGAGGAACATCCCGGCGAGCGCGGTGATCTGGTTGACGCCCAGCGCCATGCCGCGCTGGCGCGCCGGGAAGGCGTCGGTGAGGATGGCCGCGGAGTTCGCGGTCAGCATGGATCCGCCGACGGCCTGGACGACGCGGAACCCGATCAGCCACAGCGCACCGCTGCCGCCCTTCAACGGGTCGACCGACAGGGCCAGCGAGGCGCAGGCGAAGATCGCGAATCCCATGTTGTACATCCGCACCCGGCCGAACATGTCGCCGAGCCGGCCCAGAGCGACCACGAGCACCGCGGAGACCAGCAGGTAGCCCAGGATCATCCAGAGCAGGTAGCCGATGTTGCCCGGGGCGAGCGGGTCCAGGCCGATGCCGCGGAAGATCGCGGGCAGCGAGATGATCACGATCGAACTGTCGACGGCCGCGATCAGCACGCCCAGGGTCGTGTTGGACAGCGCGATCCACTTGTAGCGGCCGTCTCTAAGGTGGCTGTCCTTGACGCGGACGCCGGACCGTTCCTTCGACGCGGATCTCACAGTCGCTCCGCGAGCCGGTTCATCAGCGGCAGTACGGCGAGCATCACGTCCCGTTCGGCCGGCGTGAATTCCGCGTCGAGGACTGCCGCTATCCGCCGCACCGATTCGGACCGGCGCTCGACCAGCAGGGTCCGGCCCGCGCCGGTCACGGCGATGACCACGCGACGGCCGTCACCGGGATGCTGCCGACGGCTCACCAGGCCCCGCTCCTCCAGGGTCGCCAAGGTCACCGCCATCGCCTGCGGCCGTACGCGCTCCGCCTCGGCGAGCGAGCCGGGCGAGTCCGGGCCCTCCCGTTCCAGCCGGGACAGGACGGACAGCTCGGAGAGCGCCACGTTGCCCACGGCGTGGGCCTGCCGCAGACTGCGCGCGGTGCGGCCCACGACCAGTTGCAACTCCGCTGCGAGCTCTTGAGCGTCGGCTGCAGCCCGACCGGTCTCGTCCACAACTAGTTACTTTATCTTAATTAAATCAAGGTAACTACCCGAGCTGGTGGATTTCCGCGGCGGGGACGGAGGAACTGCCGGCACGCATGTCCAGCCGTGCCCGGGGTATGCGATGGGCTCGCCGACCCCGAGACGACGGAAGAGGTGGACGTAGTGACTCAGGACTTGCCGTTCCTTCTGCGAGAACAGGCTAAGAACCGCGTCGAGGAACACGAGGCCGAGCACGTACCGCAGGTACCGGATACGGACACTGATGTGGCCGAGGACGAGGACCGGCTGGAACCCGGCCCGGGCCAGCTCCACCAGGAACACGAGCGGCTCCGTCACGCTGCCGAGATGGCCGAGAAGGCCTACCGCTTGGCGGATGACGACCGAGCGCCCAGCAGATAGGCACCGCAGACAGGCACAGATCGAGGCCCCGATCGGAGCAATCCGGGAAGCGGTCCAAAGGCTCCCGGGTATGGCGCCAACGCCAGCCGCCTCGCGAAGAAGACGCCTGCCTGGAGGGACCCGATGACCGACTTCAGCACAGCCGTCATCCGCACAGCGGCCAAACGCACGTTCGCGCTGGCCTGCTGGTCCATGATCGTCTGGGTGCTGTTGACCTGGACGCGGACCGCGGAGCAGATCGCGGTCGGGGCGGCGGTCAGCGTGGCCGTCGCGGTCGTGCTCGCACCGCTCGGCGCGGTGGCCGGCCCCTGGCGGCTGCTGGACCCGCGGGTCGCCAAGCGGGTGGCCGGGCTGACATTCGTCGCCCTCGGCCGGGTGGTCGTCGCCAACGTGCGGCTGGCGCGCCGCATCTGGTCGCCGTCGCTGCGGCGGCAGCTGCGCTCCGGGATGGTCATCGTGCCGACCACGCAGCGCAGCGAGCTCGGGTGACCACCGTCGGCGTCGTCAGCTCCCTGATCGTGGACAACCAGATCGTCGACGTGGACCGCTCCCGTGGGCGGCTGCAGTACCACGCCGTCGACGTGCCGCCGCGCGACCCGGAGGTGGCCCGCGAGCGCATCAACGGCCCGCTGGAGCGGTACCTCCCCGAGGAGAGCGACTGATGCACACGGTGTACGGAGCCCTCGCCTTCGCCGAGATCCTGGAGCTGCTCCGCGCGGTGCACAACGGATCGGTCAACGACTACGCCTCGTACGCTGTCGGCGGAGCCATCGCCGTGGTCACGGTCTTCCTTCTGTAGCGGGAAGGCTGAACGCGAGTCAGGACCGTCGCAGGGCCCACGGGAAGACGAACCACAAAGCGAGGAACGTCGCGGCCACGCACCCGGTGATGATCGAAGCCGCTACACGTCCGAGGACGACGTCGATGATCAAGAAGACTGCGCAGTCCAGGGCGATGGAGAGGAACAGCGTTCCCACCCGCGCACAGTGCGTCGAGAGGGTGACGACCCGCTCCTTCATCCCGCTGCGGAACACGCCGCGGTGGATCGCGACCGGCGCGGCCAGAACGGCTACCGAGACGACGGACATGAGAAGCGCGGCGACGTAGACGTATTGCTGTGTCTGGGAGAGCTGCGTGAAGCGCGCGGTGAACGCGATGCCGAGCAGAAACGCGAAGATGATCTGGACGCCGGTCTGGAGCACTCGGAGTTCCTGAAGAAGCTCCGCCAAGTTCCGGTCAGCCCGTTCCTCCGCCCTCTCGTCCCGAGCCGGCGAACCGGGATCTCGCTCGTGATCCGCCATAGCCATCGGCATCCAAAGCCCGGGCCGGTCACCCGGATACGGCCGCGCGGGCCCCCTTGGCGAACTGCTCGACGAGTTCGGCGCAGAACGCCGGCAGGTCGTCGGGGTTGCGGCTGGTCACCAGGGCGCCGTCGACGCAGACCTCCCCGTCCACCCAGGTCGCGCCCGCGTTGAGCAGGTCCGTGCGCAAGCTGGGCCAGGAGGTGACGGTGCGTCCGCGCACCACGTCCGCCTCGGCGAGCATCCAGGGCCCGTGGCAGATCACGCCGACCGGCTTGTCCGCCTCGAAGAAACCCAGGACGAACCGGACGCCGGCCGGGTCGGTGCGCATGGAGTCGGGATTGGCGACACCTCCGGGGATCACCAGGCCGTCGAAGTCCGTGGCGTCGGCGGATGAGGCATCGGTTTCGGAACGGATCGTGCCGCCCTTGTCGGCGTGCCGCATCATCTGCTTCTCGCCGGCCTCCGGTGAGACCAGAACCGGTGTACCACCCGATTCCTTGACCGCCTTGAGCGGCTCGGTGAGTTCGGACTCTTCCACTCCGTCGGTGAACAGGAAAGCGATTCGCCTACCCTGCAACTTGTTCGCGGTCATGGGATTCCTCCTTCATCTCGGATTCAGGAAACCGTTCAGACAGCAGACGTCGGACGGCTTGGACGATGTGGGGCGCTGAGATTCCGGCGGCGTCGAGCTGTTCGGCCGGTGTCCGGGAATCGGGCATGTGACGCACCGCCAGATGCGCGACCGGGGCCTGGTTGCCATGGTCGGCGAGCGTGGCCAGGACCGCCTCTCCGAGACCGCCTTCGGGGTGATGGTCCTCGGCGACGACCACGGCGCTGGTCAGCGCGGCCTCGGCCACGGTGTGCTGGTCCAGCGGCTTGACCGAGTACAGGTCGACCACGCAGGCCCGGATCCCCGTCTCCGCCAGCTCGGCGTGCGCCTTGAGCGCCTCGTGGACCGTGACGCCGGCGGCGAAGATCGTGACGTCGTCGGCGTCGCTCCCCCGAAGCACCTTGGACCCGCCGACCGGGAATTCCTCCGTGGACGGGTAGATCACCGGGTAGGCCCCGCGGGTGAGGCGCAGGTAGCTGATGCCCACCAGGTCGGCACACGTCGCGGTGAGGGCCACGGCGGCGGTGGCGTCGGCGGGGTAGAGCACGGTCGATCCGTGCACCGCGCGCATCATGGCCAGGTCTTCCAGGGCCATCTGCGAGGGGCCGTCCTCGCCGATCTCGACACCGCAGTGCGTGCCGGCCACAGCGATGTTCGCGCGCGAGATCGCGGCCATCCGGATGAAGTCGTGGGCCCGGGTCAGGAAAGCGGCGAAGGTGGTGGCGAACGGCATGTATCCGGCCGCCGACAGGCCCACGGCTGTCGCGATCATCTGCTGCTCGGCGATGTAGCTCTCGATGAAGCGGTCCGGGCAGACCTTCGCGAAGTCGTTGGTGTGGGTGGAGTTCCCCACCTCCGCGTCGAGGACCACGATCTCTGGGCGCTCGGCCAGCGCCGCCAGTGTGGCGCCGAACGCCTTACGCGGTGCCACCTCCTCGCCGCCGCCGAACGTCGGCAGCGCCTCGGTCGCCGCCGGGACGGCGACGGGCTCGCCCTTCTCACTGGGCGGTGTCCGGCCCGCGACCCGAAGCCGTCGCACACCGCCGAGTCCGGCGATCGCTCGATCGGCCATGTCCGCGGGCAGCGCCTTGCCGTGCCAGTCGGGGCTGTCCTCGACCTCTGAGAAGCCCCGGCCCTTGCGGGTACGGGCCAGGATCACCGTCGGTCGCACGGCGTCGGCGGCGCGGTCCAGGGCCCCGTCGATCTGACCCAGGTCGTGACCGTCGATCGGGATAGCCCGGGCCCCGAACGCCTCGACCCGGCGGGCGTAGGCGTCCAGGTTCCACTCCAGCTCGGTCGGCCCGCGCTGGCCCAGCCGGTTCACATCCACGATCACGGTGAGACCGGCGAGCTCATGGCGGCGGGCCGCGTCCAGGGCCTCCCACACCGATCCCTCGGCCAGCTCGGAATCCCCGCACAGCACCCACACCCGGTAGGCGGGCCGGTCGCCGCCCCGAAGCCTGGCGGCCAGGGCGACGCCCACGCCGACCCCGATGCCCTGGCCGAGCGAGCCGGTCGCGGCGTCCACCCACGGCAGCCGCGGCGTGGGATGCCCTTCCAACCGGCTACCGGCCCGCCGATAGGTGTTCACCAACTCGTCCTCGGGGACGGCCCCCGCCGCGCAGAACATCGCGTACAGCAGCGGTGAGGCGTGTCCCTTCGAGAAGATCAGATGGTCGTTTCCGGGATTGCCGGGGAGCTGCCGGTCGTAGTTCAGGTGCCTGGCCATCAGAACGGCCATCAGGTCGGCCGCGGACATGCCCGACGTGGGGTGGCCGGAGCCCACGGCGGTCGAGCAGCGGATCGCGTCGACGCGCAGTTGCTGGGCGAGTTCGAAGACGTCGGACATGGCCGCATCCTGATCGATGGTGCCGGTGCTCACATCGTTGACGGTCATCGAGCCGAATCCTTTCGTTGGGCCGTCGGTCGCGAAGTCTCCAGCCGGATGACGATCGACTTCGTGTTCGGCGGGCGCCGACGACAGCCCAGCGCCGCGAAGGGCCGCGCCGTGGGCCTGAAAGGCCCGCCGTGCCCCAGATCATCGGAGGTAAACGGTCGTGGCCGAACTCCCGCCGCCGAATGGGTGACAGTCCGGTCGTGTCGCCGAAAACGCCTTCGGGCTCGGTCCCGACCCACACGGGTCACGACCGAGCCCGAAGCCTTCTCCATCCGCACTAGCAATGGATCACATGGGATCGCGCCCCGCCAGCCTGTCCTGCGTCTGCGCCTGCGCCTGCGCCTGCGCCTGCGCCTGCGGGCCGACCTCGCCGCGCCACGCGCCGGTCGGGGAGTTGCGGTCCTCGATGAAGTCCTTGAACCGCTGGGCGTCGGCCTTCACCTGGTGGGTGTCCAGACCGACGGCGCTGCCGGCCTTCTCGGCCAAACCCACCGGATCCCATCCCAGCTGGATGGTGACGCGGGTGTGGGTCTCATCCATACGCTCGAAGCTGACGTTGCCGGCCTGTTGGACGTCGCCGCCCACGCTCCTCCAGCTGATCCGCTCGTCGGGCCGCTGTTCCGTGATCTCGGTGTCGAACTCCCGCCGCACGCCTCCCACCCTGACCACCCAGTGATTGTGCAGGTCGTCCACCTGGACCACCTGCTCGACCCCGTTCATGAACTGCGGGAAGGACTCGAACTGGGTCCACTGGTTGTAGGCGGTGTCTATCGGGACGTCGACTTCCACCGACGCTTCGACGGTGCTCACAGGTCACACTCCTCTTTTCGTCAGCGAGGGTGGCCGGGGACCGGGCCACCGCGGCAGTGAGGGCTCCGCGTGCCCGACGCTCAGCGCCTCAAACACCGCCATCCGGCCCGATGCCGGTGGGCGCCGCGGGGTACTCACCGGGTACCAGGGGTGCGGGCGCCACAGGGGTCGAAGGCTCCTCGTCGTGCGAACCCTTGTGGAGTTTCCCGGTCAGCCCCGACGCGAGACCCGCGGCTTTGTCGACCACGGCTTTGGACGCGGTCTCCACGCGTTCTTGCAGGTTCTCCCGCATCTCGACGACGGCCGGCTGCCGGCCGACGTCGTGCATCGCGAGCTTCATCTGATCGAACTTCTCGCGGCCGGCCCTCGCGCCGACGACGTATCCCACGCCGAAGCCGGCGGCCAAAGTGAGTGCGCGCTTCATGTGTCGTCCTCGTCTTCCTTCATCAGCGGCCCGTATCGGGCCTGACCTGACCGCGGCCAAGAGCAGGCGCCAGACCCGTCACCGTGTTCCGGGCGCGCGATGCGGTCTGCAGCGTCCACGCCCGGTCATTCGTTACTCGCTTCCTATCGGGCCTGGTGACCGGTCTTGGCCCGATCAAACGGCAGTACGTACGGGCACGCACTCGTCCCGCTGTTGCCGGGGGCACCAGTCCCCTAGGATGCAGCGAGACAAAAAGAGATCCCGGCAAGGCATGGCGCACTCTGCAGGCGTCCGAGGAGGGTGCAGGGTGGACGACTCGGTCGTGGCGCATCCCTCGCTTCCCGGCGCTCGCGACCTTGGTGCGCAGGACGAGCAGTTGCGTGTCCTCGTGGTCGAGGATGATCCGGGCGACGCGCTGCTCACCATGGAACTCATCGCCGACTCCGGATTGGCCGCCACCAGCGAGTGCGTCACGAGCGCGGCCGCGGCGGTCGAGATCGTCGGCCGGGCGCGTGTCGACTGTGTGGTCCTCGATCTGCATCTGCCCGACCTGCACGGCTTCAGCGGTCTGGACGAGCTGCTGCCGGCGCTGGCCACCACGGCCGTCGTGGTGATGACAGGGCTCGACGACCGCGCGGGAGGTCTGGCCGCTATGCGGTCCGGCGCCCAGGACTACCTGGTCAAAGGCCAGGTGGAACCGGAGTGGTTCGGGCGCGCGATCCGCTACGCCGTCCAGCGCAAACGCACTGAACAGTCGGCGTTGGAGCTACTCACGGCGCGCTGGCGGGCCCAGGAGAACGAACGGCTGGAACGCGGGCTGCTGCCCACTCCCCTGCTGCGCGGCGCACCGATCCGGGTGAGCTCGAAGTACCTGCCGCACCGGGCGGGCGCGCTGCTCGGCGGAGACTTCTTCGACGTCGTCGAAACCGACGACGGCCTCATCCACGCGGTGATAGGCGACGTGTCCGGCCACGGCCCGGACGAGGCGGCGCTCGGCGCCGCCCTGCGTGTCGCCTGGCGCACCCTGGTACTCACCGGCAGCAGCGGCCCCGCGCTGGTCCAGCAGCTCGAGCGGATCCACAAAGCCGAGCGCGGCTCACGCTCGGTCTTCACCACGCTGGTGAGCCTCCAGTGGCGGCCGGGCGAGCCGGCGGCGCAGGTGGTCCGGGCCGGACACCCCGGCGTCATCACGCGCCTGAACGGCCGGGTCCGCCTGCACGAGGACGAGCACGGCCCGCCGCTGGGCATCGTCCCGGACGCCACCTGGCCGATCGCGACAGTGCCGGTCGACCCGGGCGGGGAGGTCATCCTCTACACCGACGGCCTGTACGAGAACCGCGACGAGGACGACGAAGTCTGGGGCCAGGAGCGGATGTTGGACGCCGCGGACGCGTTGGCCGACATGGCGGACGGCCGGTTCGTCAACGCCCTGATCAGCGCCACCCGGGACCGCTCCGGCCGGGGCGACAGCGATGACGTCGCGGTGCTGCACCTGCGCCATCTGCCCGCCGGTCCGCCACGGCCGCGGGACGGCCAGGACCCCGCGTCGTCGGACCGTCCGCCGCAATCGCCAACGCCACTGCCACCGCCCGGGGCGTCCCGATGAGCGCGCTCAGGCCGCGGCGGGCGTGGTGGCCGTCCTGAGGAAGAACTCGTCAATGCTCTGCACCGCGTGGGTGAACTCGTCGAGGGTCACCGGCTTGGTCACGTAGGCGTTGGCGTGGTTGGCGTAGGCCGCTTCGATGTCGGTCGACAAGCTGGAGGTGGTGAGCACCACCACCGGCACCGTACGCAGAATGCTGTCGGTCTTGAGGATCTTCAGCAGCTCGTGCCCGTTCATCCGGGGCATGTTCAGATCCATCACGATCAGATCGGGTCGCACGCGGCCGGGGGTGCGCAGGTGCGCCAGCGCCGCGACCCCGTCCTCGATGTGGGTCACGGTGCGCTCGTCGCCGAACTGCTCGAGGGCGTCCTGGATCAATAGTGCGTCGGCCTCATCGTCCTCGACCAGCAGGATGTCACGGGGGTAACCGGGCATGGTCGACTCCTCATTTTCAGCACTACCCAGGGCGCACACACAAGGTAGGGCAGCAGGCGCGCACCAGACAACAACGCGTCATAGGCGCTGTAGAGTGACCGCCACACCGCCCGCCACGCCATTACGCGCCACGCCGCAGGACGTCTCGAGGACGCGATGAGCCAGCAAGACCAAGCTGTCCGCCCCGACCAGTCCCACTCCGGCGCGCAGGTGCCCGGGCACCGCCGCACTGCGGCCTCTGCGGCGACCGCGGCGACCGCCGCCGGACCCGACCTGAGACGCGGTCGCGCGCCTCGTGACGGAGGCTGGACGACCCGGCGCTACCTGGCCTTCGGCACCGGCGCGGCCCTGATCCTGCTGGCCGCGCTCTCCGCCCTGATCGCCGTCGACTTCCAGCACACCAGCGCGACCTCCGACCGGCTGGTCAACCGCACCGCGCCGGCCCTGACCGCCTCCGTCCGCCTGGAAGCCGCCATGATCAACCAGGAGACCGGCGTCCGCGGCTACGGCCTGACCGGGCAGACCCCGTTCCTGCAGCCCTACATCAACGGTCTGGCCGAGCAGCGCGACGCCATCGCCGCCCTGACCACGCTGACCGCGGGTGATCGGCAGCAGGCGGCCGACCTGGCCACGGTCCAGTCCCGTGCCGCCGCCTGGCAAGAACGCATCGCCACGCCCATCGCCGCCTCCCCGGCCGGCGCACCACCGGCCGTCGCGGCGCAACGTGCCAGCGAAGGCCTGACGCTGTTCAACGCGCTGCGCACCGCGATGAGCGCCGAACAGTCTCAACTGCAGAACACCACCACCGTTGAGACCGCCGCCATCAAGCACGCGTACGCGCAGCGCGACGCCCTGTTCACCGCGATCGGGCTGACCGTCCTGGTCCTGGTGCTCCTGGTCTTCGAAGGGCTGCGGCGCGGGGTGACCAAGCCGCTCACCATGATCTCGACCGACACCCGCGAAGTCACCGCCGGCGACTTCGGCCACCCCGTCGCCGCCACCGGGCCGGCCGACCTGCGTGAACTCGCCCTCGACATCGACGCCATGCGCGAGCGTCTGGCCGAGGAACTGATCGCCACCAATCGGGACCGCCAAGCACTCGACGCCCAGGCCCGAGAACTGCGCCGCTCGAACCAGGAGCTCGAACAGTTCGCCTACGTGGCCTCGCACGATCTGCAGGAGCCGCTGCGCAAAGTCGCAAGCTTCTGCCAACTGCTCCAGCGCCGCTACGCCGGACAGCTCGACGACCGGGCCGACCAGTACATCGGATACGCGGTCGACGGCGCCGAACGCATGCAGAAGCTCATCACCGACCTGCTCGCCTTCTCCCGAGTCGGCCGGGTCCACCACGACCACGCCCTCGTCAACCTCGACGACTGCTTCGCCGCCGCCGTCGACGACCTGGAGATCGCGGCCGCGGAGTCGGGAGCGGAGTTCGAAAGCGACCCGCTCCCCACGGTCAACGGCGACACGACGCAGCTGACCCTGCTGTTCCAGAACCTGCTGGCGAACGCGATCAAGTTCCGCGCCCCCGACCGGCCCCCGCGGATCCGGGTGAGCGCGGAGCGCGTCGGGCCGATGTGGCATCTCGCGGTCACCGACAACGGCATCGGTATCGCGCCGGAGTACGCCGAAAGAGTCTTCCTGATCTTCCAGCGGCTCCACGGCAAGGACGCCTACCCCGGCAGCGGCATCGGGTTGGCGATGTGCCGCAAGATCGTGGACTTCCACGGCGGCACCATCGGCGTCGACACCGGCCACCAGGACGGCACGCGCATCACGTTCACCCTTCCCGTTGTGGAAGAAAGCACGGAGGATGTCGTCGAAGAGCCTGAAGGCAGCTGAGCCCGGCTCAGGCGCTTTCGCTGTCCTCCAGTCCGACCGCCGCCTTGAGCTCGGCGACGTCGTCGTGCAACTCGTCCCGATCGTGGATGTCGGCGATGTGGGTCATCAGTTCACTGAGTCCGACGGCCAGGGCGTTGAGCTTGTCCTGCGTGGCCCGGTCGCTGCGGGTCTGGGTGTTCTGCAACAGCGCCACCAAGAGGAAGGTCACGATGGTGGTGGCGGTGTTGATGATGAGCTGCCAGGTGTCGAGACTGCCGACGATGTAGAAGCTCGGCGCCCACACGATGACCAGGAGCAGGCAGCCGGCGAAGAACCACGCCCGGGACGCGAAGTGCGCCGCGGCGGTGGCGAAGCGTTCGAACAGCGACAGGTTCGGCGTCACATCGCTCGGCATGTGCGGCACACGTTTTTGCGGAGCATCGGTGGTAGCGGACATTTGCGACTGCCTCCTGTGCCTATCCCTCACACCACGAGTGAAGCGCGCTCCGGCTACCCCTAGCCGCGGACACGAAACAGGCGGCTGCGGACCAGGGATAGTCACCACAGGTGGGAGCCGACGACGACGGCCAGGACCACCAGTCCCAAGAGCCGCCGAAAGTAGTTCACACCCTGCGTCAGCTCCAAGTAGGCCCAGGTGAACAGGAAGGCCGAGCTGACGAAGCCCGCTCCGCTCCGCCAGTGGCCACCCGAGATCCAGGCGAGGGCCGCGAAGACCAACCAGCCGATCAACGGGATGTTGGGTGCCTGCGCGATGACGACTTTGCCGTCGGCATCCCGCCAGAACCCTCTACTGCCGGCCATCGGTTCTCCTTTTCGCCCGCCGCCCACGATCGTGCGGGCGAAAATCTGATCACGGCACACGCGTGGTGAACCGGGTGCCCGAATCAGGGATTTCAAACGCGGATTCCGGCCCGGCTTCCGCCGATCCTGCTGGTCGAAAGAGCCGGGTTTGCCCTGCCTGTACTAGGACAACCGGTTGGCAACGGCCGGCCACGAGGCCGACCGGCAGGCAAGGGAGACACCCGTGAACGACAACGGCCGCCAGGACGTGACCCAGGTCCTCATCCACGACCACCGCGAGGTGGAGGAGATGTTCGCCCAGTTGGAGAAGGGCGACATCGGCGACGCTCGCGACGTCCGGGCCGTCGTCGAACGTGTGACCATCGAGCTGGTGCGACACTCGGCCGCGGAGGAGCGCCACCTGTACCCGGCCGTGCGACTCCATGTCGCCGGCGGCGACGCGCTGGCAGACGGCGAGATCCGCGAGCACGCCGAGGCCGAGGAGCTGATGAAGGCGCTGGAGCACCTCGATCCCGCTGACGACGCCTTCGGCGACGTCCTGGCCCGCCTCATGACCGGAGTCCGGGCACACATCGCCGAGGAGGAGAACGTCCTCTTCCCGAAGCTGACCGCCGCCTGCACCCGCGAGCAGCTGTTGGAGCTGGGTGACCGGGTCACGGCGGCCAAGAAGAAGGCTCCGACGCACCCGCATCCGGCAGCACCCGACACCCCGCCGGCCAATGCCGTCACAGCTCCGCTGCTCGGCCTCGTGGACAAGGCCCGCGACGCGTTCACCGATCGCGCCACCGGGCAGTAAGCGCTCCCGGGCGGCTGCGCGCCGTGTTCGTGTTCGTGTTCGCAGCCGCCGAGGCGGGTTTCAGCGGCGGCAGCCGTCGCGTCTGCACAACGCGATCAGCCGAGTCCGCGAGCGATTTCTGTGGGCGCGCTCAGTCCCACTCGGCGAGGCTCAGTCCTCCTCGGCGAGGTCGACCGGCGGAAGGTCACGCACGTCGTCCTTCGTGAACCGCAGCCGGACACCGGTGCCGTCGACGGCGGTCACGGCGCCGATCGGGACGGCGACCCGCTTCTTGCCCCACAGGTGGCCCTCGTCCAAGAGGATGTGGGTCACCCCGTGGTCGGCCGGGTCGATGACCAGCCCCTGAACGCGGCCTATGTCGCCGTCGGCGGCATGGACCGGTTCGCCGCGGCGCACCTGCACCTCGCCGACCGGCACGCGGTCGTAGGTGACCATCTGCGGGCCGGCCGGCTCGCCGGGCGTCGCCGCGCCGAGGCCGTAGAAGGGCCAGGAAAGGAGACTCTTCTGGTCGTAGTCCCACTCCCCCGGGGCTCCCGCCACGAAGTCCGTCGCCTCCGCGAGCTCGAGCCTGTCGAACTCCTCGGGCGTGCACGACAGGCGGATCCTCCCGTCCGTCGAGCTCGCCAGAACGATCGGTACGAGGCGGCCCGCGTCCGACCCGTGTTTCGCCTCGACGACGAGGTGGGTGAGAGCTTGGGCCACCGGATCGACGACGACGCGCTGAAGCTCGCCGCACACCCCGTCGCCGCACTCGACCTCGCTACCAATGGTGAACTCCGCATGAGCGCCCACGGTCTGCCTCCTGGTCTCCCGGGCGGCGCTCCCTTCGGGCCGTCAGCTGACTGGCCACCGGCGAGCCGCCCGGCTCCTGCTGTCCCCCGCAGCAGAATGCAAACCAGCCGACACGGCCGCGAAGAGAGCGCTACCGCGGATTCACCATCGGCCGTACCACCGACGCCGGCCACCGGTCCCGGCGCCGCCGCGGACTGCGAAGCCGATCAGCCACAGGACGAACACGACCAGGGCGATCACCCACAGCGCGTGAATCGCGAATCCGGCTCCGCCGAGGATCAGGGCAAGCAGAAGGACAAGCAAGATCACGACCATCACCCGGCCTCCTTTCGAATGGGGCTCCGACGACAAAACGGATGTTGACCGCTCTGGAGCCCGCAGAGCCGTCCAAACGCCCTTGTGACCACTTGCTACGGAACGAAACAGATAGTTCCGCCCATACCGGCTGAAAATGGAGAAGTGCTGAGCGGGCCTTGCAATGCCCGGCTCGCCGCTTGTTTGCCCTGTCAACGATCGGACACCCGGCACTGGCGGCGCGACATCGCGCCGCTCACCGGCTGACGCGGCCCCCGTCGGACGCGCAGTCGTCCGAGTGACCCGCCCCCGTCCGCAGCCCTGGATCCCGCCCCGGAGCGGGTTCGCAGAACCGAGAACCGCAAGGGAGAACCATGAGTGATGTGACCGAATCGGTCGACGTGAACGTGCCTGTCAGCACCGCCTACAACCAGTGGACCCAGTTCGAGTCGTTCCCGCTGTTCATGGCGGGCGTCGAGTCGGTGACGCAGATTGACGAGCTCCACACCCGCTGGGTGACCTCGGTCGGCGGAGCGCGCCGGGAGTTCGACGCGGAGATCACCGAGCAGCATCCTGATGAGCGGATCGCGTGGAAGAGCATCGGCGGCGACACCAGTCACGCCGGCGTCGTGACCTTCCACCGCCTGGCCGCCGACCAGACCAGGGTCACCGTTCAGCTGGTCTGGGATCCGCAGGGCTTCGTGGAGAAGGCCGGCAGCCTGCTGAATCTGGACGCCCACCAGGTCAAGGCCGACACCGAACGGTTCAAGAAGTTCATCGAGGAGCAGGGGGACGCGACCGGGCAGTACCGCGGCGACCAGCCCGCGCCGGGAGACCGGGGCGCCGTCCAGGGCGGCGACATCGTCGAGGTCCTGCTGAGCCAGCACGAGGAGGTCAAGCGCGGGTTCACCCGGCTCCAGGCGGCGAGCGGCGAGGATCGGGTCCGGTTGTTCGCCGAGCTGGCCGCCCTGCTGCACGCCCACGAGACCGGCGAACAGCAGGTCGTGCATCCGGTGATCCGCGAGGACGCCTCCGGCGGCCGGCAGATCGCCGCGGACCGGGTCGAGGAAGAACAGACGGCCGACCAGGTACTGGCCGAGCTCAAGGCCCTCGGGGTCGACCACCCGGACTTCGGCGCCAGACTCGACGTGTTCCACCAGGTCGTGCTGGCCCACGCCACCGCCGAGGAAGAGCAGGAGTTCCCGCGTCTGAACCAGCTGCCCCCGCACCGCCGGCAGGAGTTGGCGGAGCAACTGCGCGCCGTCCAGAACACGCCGATCCCGAAGTAGGGGTCCACGCCCGGGGCGCAGCCGTCCGCGGGCAAAGGCTCGGTCGCGCGTTTGTTTGCAGATGTGGATCCGGGTCACAAGTGTGGGGCGGGCCCGTCCGCTTTCCCCCCGGCGGGCGGGCCACCGCTTCAGGGACAACCCCCAATCCCCCAGAATCCGGTCGACGAAGGCCGGGAGAAATACGAGGCTTCGCCATGGGCATCATCGCCTGGATCGTGCTCGGACTCGTCGTCGGCCTGATCGCCGACCGGGTCATGGGCAGCCCGCACGGAATCATCGTCACCACGGTGATCGGCATCGCCGGAGCCCTTCTCGGCGGCTGGATCGCCGACAAGCTGTTCCACGTCAACAACATCCAGGGCTTCTTCAACATCTCCACATGGGTCACGGCCTTCGCCGGCGCGATCGTGCTGCTGGCCGTCATGCACCTGGTGACCGGCGGCGGGCGCGGGCTGGGTACCAGCCGCCGCCACGGACTGCGCCACTAGGACCTCCGAAGCCTGACAAGGGCCGCCGCTGCTGAGGCAGCGGCGGCCCTGGCCGTCGGGGCACCGAGAAACCACTGAGCAAGGGATCTGAGAATGCCTGTCTTCCGGCGCACCCGGGCCGTCAAGTCCGAGACCGCGATGTCCACGGCCGTCGGCGGCATCGGCGACATCAGCGGCATCAGCGGCATCGTGGTACGCGACGCCGAGAGCCGCGTGCGGTTCGCCTGGCGCCGGGATCTGTACGAAATGCGCCGCCTGGTCGACCGCCAACTGCAGGCTGCCGTCGCGGACAGCCTGCAGGCGTACGAGGTCCTGCGCCGAGCGCAGCAGGACAGCGCCCCGGGCAGGATCGCCGACGCTCACCTGAGGTTCGAGACCGCCACCCGGCTCACGCAGGCGCGGACCGACGACCGCGATCGGATCGACGCGCTGATCGAGGCCGACTTCGGCGGCGGATCCGCCACTTTCGCCACCTCCGCCACTTCCGCCGCTCCACCCTCTCCCGCCAGGCTCGCGCGCGTACGGCGGCTCGCGGCCACCCTGCGGCGGCGCAGCTGACCGCAGCCGACCGCAGCAACTCCGGACAGGCATCGGCGGCCACACCGAAAATCGTGGGTGGTTTTTCCGCTTACAATCCTGCGCATGGGATAGCGGGGCCGCGGTGCAATTTCGGCGTGGCTCATCTGGAATATTCTCCCACCCTATGATGTTTGCGCCAAGGTGCAGACCGAATTTTGGAGGAACCATGGCCACGGACTATGACGCCCCGCGCAAAACCGACGAGGACCTCGCCGAAGACAGCATCGAGGAGTTGAAGGGCGCCCACGCCAAAACCGCCACCCGCGTGGCCGAGCTGGACGAGCCCGACAACGAATCCCTGGACCTGCCCGGAGCCGACCTTTCGGGCGAGCAACTGAGCGTCCGGGTTCTGCCGGCCCAAAACGACGAGTTCACCTGTTCCAGGTGTTTCCTGGTCCAACACCGGAGCCTCCTGGCGCGTCACACCCGTCGCGAATGGATCTGCAAAGACTGCGCCTGAACGGCCGCCGATTTCCGGCAGGTGTGGAATACCGGCCTTCGGGTAGCCGGAGCCGGTGACTACGAAATCCGACGGTACGGCCGCCGCCACAATTCAGCTGACGCCGGAGTCGGGCGCCCCCGGACGTGCGCGGGATTTCCTCACCCGGTTCGTCCGCTCCGAAGGCGCAGAACGTTACGCGGAGGACGGCCGAGTGATCGTCAGCGAGCTGGTCACCAATGCCGTGCGATACTCACGCACGGAGATGTCCGTCGATCTGGAACTGACCGGCGCCGGCTTGGAAGTCGGCGTCTATGACGACGGTCCGGGCGAACCCCACATCACCCCCGCCACCCAGCGCGGGCTGAGCGGACGCGGCTTGGCGCTGGTCGCCAGGCTCGCCCAGGAGTGGGGCGTCCAGTTCGCCGAACGTGGCGGCAAGCGCGTGTGGTGCGTGTTGACCGACTGAGGCCGACTGAGGTCATGCGGCGCGCTGGCAGGCCGCTTCACTGCTCGCTGGTAGGCCGCTTCAGTGCTCGTTGGTCGGCGTCCGGTCCTGCGCCGCCATCGCCGAATCCCACGCTTTCCGGTCGCCTTCGGTGGTCGGCGGCGGGAACAGGCTGCGCGGCCACAGATTGCGGGAGCGGACCACGTCGACCGCGACGGCGTACAAGGTCACCCGAGCCTGGATGTACAGCCATGCGATCAGCCCCAACACCAGCCCGAAGGTCCCATACAACGTCGAAGCGTGCCGCAGCTCGTGAGTGACGTAGTAGCCACCGACCGCCTGCAACAGCTGCCAGCCCACCGCGCCGATCACAGCACCGGTCCACAGATCGCGGCCGGACACCTGCTCGGCGATCGCCAAACGCAGGGCGAGCCAATAGGTCCCGGTTCCGATCACCACCGCCGCCAGAACCGCGACCACCCGGACCGCTATCGACAGCGGTCCGCTGCCGATGCCGGCCGCGAGGTCGGCCACCAGGCTGGTGCCCGCCATGCCGACCCCGACCACGGCGATGAACGCGTAGCTGCGGAACCAGGACCACGGGAAGCCCGGCCTGCGGTTGTAGGGGACGGCCCACAGCCGGTTCAGGACGTTCTGCGCGGCGTTGGCCAGCCCGCGGGCGCCGAGCAGGGATCCGATCAGCCCGACCACCAGCCCGGCCGGCCCGCGGCCGAGAGCGTGGATGTTGCCCCGCAGCTGGTCGCCGATGACCGGGAAGTCCGCCAGCGCCGACTTCAGCACCCACTGCTGCAACGCCGGGTCGTGGCGCAGTGCGAACCCGAGCACTGTCACCAGCACCAGCAGCAGCGGGAACAGGGACATGAAGGCGTAGAAAGTGAGCAGCCCGGTGAGATTGCCCGCCTGGTCATCAGAGAGCTTGCGCCACACCGCCGTGGGGAAGGCCAGCCAGCGATGCCGCTGCTGGAAGGCGTCAACGCGTCGGGCCAGTGCTCTTATACGCGCGCCGAAGCTCATGCCACCGGACCAGCGAGACACAGACGAGGACGCGTTCATGGATGCCTCTTCCTCGTGTATGGCTTTGAGTCCTCCGCTATGTCCATCCCGTGCCGCACGAAACGGCCCGCGCAGAATGTACCTGAAGGGCGGGCGTGCCGCCGACCGACTTCAGGAGTCGCCGACACCTGTCTTCACCACCTCGCCGCGCGTCACCCTCCTGACGCACGACGGCGCCTCCGCGCTCGGCATCGCCGCGATTCCCCTGCTCGCCGCGATCATCGTGGGGGTGTTGCTGTACCGCGGGATCCTGGCCGATTCGCGAAATGCGAGGGCTGCCGCCTGGTCGCTGTCGGCCGTGCTGACCGCCGCGGGTGTCGTCGGATTCGTCACCATCCTCATCGGTGTGGTCGTCGTACCGGTCGGGGTACTGCTGCTGGTCGCGTGCGGGCAGACGGTGCCGCCACGCCTGCGATGACCGAACATCCGGGCGGCGCGGCCACCTGCACGACCGCCGTCACTGCCTCCGGATCGGAACCACGGGAGCGAAGCCGAGATCAGCGATCGCCGCCTCGCCGAGGACGGCATGGTCCCCGCCGGCGAGCACCATGGTCCGGGCCGCTTGATACCGGCAGCCCGCGGCGTCGAACGCGGCCGTCGCGGCGAGCATCCGGCTCTGGTTCCCGTCGAGCAACGCCTCGGCGCGCTCGACCAGCGCGTCGGCGACCGGGTTGCCCGCCACGACGGCGCGGGCCTGCGCGAGGAGATCGCGGGCGTCGGGGCTGCCGGCCAGGACGGCGGCTTCGGCGCGCTGTGCCACGTACCAGTGGAGCCAGGTCCAGGTCACCCACCGCCAGACCGCATCCGGGCCGGGCGTCATGCGCTGGAGTGCCTCCTCGGCCCGGCCGTGGTGTAGGAGGTTCAGCACTGCGAAGACCGCGCCGTATCCGTAGGTCGCCCACGGCGATTCGTCGATCTGCCGCAGCACCCTGTCCCATGCGCGCTCGGCTTCATGGTCTCCGCGAAGGCCGTGGATCGTCGCCACGCCGGCCGCCGCCGGGCCCAGGATCGACCCGGTCGGGCAGCCGGCCCGCTGCCAGCTTTCGAGGAAACGCTCGCTGATCGCCAGCACTTCCGGGACGTCGCCGCTCAGCGCGCCGGTCACCAGCAGCCCGCCGGTGGCCCGATGACCGACCTCGGCCAGCAGCGGATGGTCCGCGAGTCGCCGGGCCCACCTCCGGGCGCCGGGCAGGTCTCCCGTGCCGACGCCGGCTTCGGTGGCCTCGGTGAGTGCCTCGATCAGTTCGAGCGTGCCGGCCGGCGTGTCCGCGACGGACTCCAGCAGCGCGGCCCGCCGCCGCGCCGTGGCCGCGGCGGCGAAGGCGTCGCCGGCCCAGCTGCGGGCGCCGACGAGGGTGTCGAGCGCGGCTGACTCGGCCAGCGGGTCGCCGGCGCGGCGCGCGAGGTCGACGGCATGTTCGGCGGACGCGATGGCCCCTGCGGCGGCGTCGGCGGCCGTGCGCTCGCCGGCGAAGGCGTCGGTGAGCGTCCGTCCGGCTTCGGCCGTCGCCACCGCGGCCAGGGCGGCCAGGGCGGCCGGATCCTCGGCGGCGAGGTCGCGCGCCTGGGTGATGAGCGCATTCGCCTCCTGCTGGGGCAGGGGCTTGGCGAACTTGCTCGCGAACCGGTACGCGTCGCCGGCCGCGGTCGCCAGATCGCGTGCGGCAGCGCCGAGGTCCCCGCCGCGGCGGGCGGCGTCGGCGGCCTCCAGGCGCAGCCGGTGCATGTCGTCGCCGTGCATGCGGCATCCCGCGACCGCGGCGGCGTGCCGCAGCATCTCCGCGGCGACGGCCGGGTCGTCGGCGAGCCCGGCCGCCTGCTCGTAGCGGCGCTGGGACTCGCCGATCAGCTGTCGGGCGAACGCCGCCCGCGCCAGGTGGCCCGCGAGCCGGCACGCGTCAGCCCGCTGATCCGGCTGCTCGGCCGCCCAGGCCAGCACCGCGCGCAGGTCGTCGGCCACGGCGTCGAAGCCGGCGCGCCGGTCCGATCCGGCCCGCGCGAGCCCGTCGGCGGCCGTCAGGCTCCACCGCAGGTGCCGGAGCCGGACGTCGGCCAGCTCGCCGGCCGCGGCCAACCGCTCCGTCCCGTACCGGCGGATCGTCTCCGGCGCGCGGTACGCGGTCGCCGACGCGGACGCTGTCACCGTCACCGTCAGCAGGCTCTGTTCAGCCAGCCGCGCCAGGCCGTCAGCCACGACGATCATCTCGGACCCGGCAACCTCCGCGGCCGCGCCGAGGGTGAACGGCGCCACGAACACCGAGATCCGCCGCAGGAGCGTCTGGTCGTCGGAGTCCAGCAGCGCGTAGCTCCAGTCCAGCGCGGCCCGCACGGAGCGGTGCCGGTCGTCGGCGCGCGAGCCGCCGGTCAGCATCCGCAGCGGATCGGACAGCGCGGCGGTGACACCGTCCAGTCCGAGCGTCGGCAGCCGCGCCGCCGCCAGCTCGATCGCCAACGCCATGCCGTCGAGCCGTTCGCAGATCTCGACGACGCGCCCGCGCTGCGCGGGTTCCGGCACCCAGCCGACCGCCTCGCTCCGGCCGGTGAACAGCGCGACCGCGTCCGAGTCGCCGCCGCCGGCCAGGGAGAACGGCGGGACCGCATACACCCGCTCGAAGGGCACCATCAGCCGGGCCCGGCTGGTCGCCAGCACCGTCAGCTCCGGACAGGTCCCGAGCAGCCGCTCCAGGAACGGAGCCACACCGTCCCTGACGTGCTCGCAGTTGTCCAGGACCAGCAGCGCGCGGCGGCCGGCCAGCGCCGCGGCCACCGACTCCCGCAGACCGGCGCCCGGCTGCTCGCCGACACCCAGCGCGGCGGCGACGGCGGCCGCGACCATCCCCGGCTCGGTCACCGGCACCAGGTCGACGAACCAGGCCCCGGCGGGGAAGTCGCCGGACGTCCGCTCGGCGACCGCCAGGGCCAGCCGCGTCTTGCCGACGCCGCCCGGCCCGATCGCGACCACGTGGCGGTTCGTCCTGAGCAGTTCGGCCAGCTCGGCGCTCTCCGGGACCCGGCCGACGAACGGGGTCAGCGGCCGCGGCAGGTCCGGGGCCGGCCGGGGTGACTCGCCGGCGGCCGCGACACCGGCGCCGACAGCTCCGACCGCCCCGGCTGCCCCGGCTGCCCCGGCTGCCGCCAGCTGGGCCAGCGCCCGCCGATCCGTCGCTCCCAACTTGCGCAGCAACGAGGAGACGTGGCTTTCGACGGTGCGCACGGAGATGAACAGCCGGGCCGAGATCTCGGCGTTGGTGAGGTGCTCCCCGAGCAGCGCCAACACCTCTGCCTCGCGGGCCGAGACCTCCGCGGTCATGTCCACGCCGCCCATTGTCCCGTATGCCGATCCGTGGCCGGATCCGTGGTCACCACGGATGTGGCCGCACCCCGTCCGGCACGAGGCTGTGAGCACGGCCGATCCGCCGAGGCCCACGACCATCAGGAGCGAACATGTCCGACCCCGCGACGTACGGCATCAAGACCGTCCTGCACCCCGTCGCCGACCTGGCGAAGGCGAAAGCCGTCTACGCGGCGCTGTTCGGCATGAACCCGCAGACCGACGCGCCGTACTACGTCGGCTTCGACGTCGCCGGCCTCCACGTCGGCCTGGTGCCCGACGGCGGCCCGCAAGGCATGGCCTCGCCGGTCGCCTACTGGGACGTGCCGGACATCGCGGCGGCCCTGGCCGCGGTGACGGCCGCCGGCGCCCGCGTCGCCGAGCCGGTGCGCGACGTGGGCCGCGGCCGGCTGGTGGCCACCTTCACCGATGTCGACGGCAACGTCCTGGGGCTGATCCAGGACCAGTGACCGGCGCCGCGACCACCCGTCCCACCCGATCGCCCACAGAGTCAGGAGACTCACATGACTACCACGAAGAACACGCCGAAGACCGACGCCGGCGCGGGGTACGACGGCTTCACCGCCGATGAGCGTGCCGCGATGAAGGACCACGCGCTGGAGCTGAAGTCGGCCGGGCGCCGGGGTGCGAAGGCGTCCGCCGCGGACGGCGAGGCCGACGTCCTCGCCAAGATCGCCGAGATGGACGACGCGGACCGCCTGCTGGCGCAGCGGGTGCACACCGTCGTCAGGACGGCGGCGCCGCACCTCACGCCGAAGCTCTGGTACGGGATGCCCGCCTACGCGCGGGACGGCAAGATCGTGTGCTTCTTCCAGAGCGCGGCGAAGTTCAAGGCCCGCTACGCGACCCTCGGCTTCAACGACCCGGCGAACCTGGACGAGGGCACCATGTGGCCGACCGCCTTCGCCCTGACCGCACTGTCCGCCGCCGACGAGCAGCGGATCGCCGACCTCGTGGCGCGCGCGGCGGCCTGAATTCCCGACTTCCCCACCTCCCGACTGACCGGCTTCCCCACTTCCCCACCCACCGAAGGAACTCCGCCATGACCGTCATCGAATCCGTCATCCTCGAGTCCCCCGAGCCCGAGGCCGCCGAGGCCTTCTACACCGCCGCGTTCGGCCTGGACCACCGGCTGCGCGTCCGCGCGGCCGACGCGCCGACCACCGGCTTCCGCGGCTACCTGCTCTCGCTCGTGGTCTCCCAGCCCGGCAACGTCGACCTGCTCACCGGCGCCGCCCTCGAGGGCGGCGCGACCGTGCTCCAGCCGGCCAAGAAGAGCTTCTGGGGCTACGGCGGCATCATCCAGGCACCGGACGGCGCCATCTGGAAGATCACGACCTCGGAGAAGAAGGACAGCGCCCCGGCGACCCGCGCCATCGACGCCTTCGTCCTCCTGCTCGGCGTCACGGACGTCAAGACGACCAAGCAGTTCTACGTCGACCGCGGCCTGACCGTCGCGAAGAGCTTCGGCAGCAAGTACGTCGAGTTCGACACAGCGCCCTCGCCGGTCAAGCTCGCCATGTACACCCGCCGAGCCGCCGCCAAGGACGCCGGAATCGACTCCGCGGGCAGCGGATCCCGCCGCATCGCCATCGGCACCGCCGGCGACCGGGGCTTCACCGACCCCGACGGCCTGGCCTGGGAGACCGCGCACGTCCGAGCGTGACCCCCGAGTCCGGGCTCGCACGCCCCTCAGAGTCTTCGCAGCAACGGCAAGAGCATCTCCCCGACCGTGTAGGCCTCCTCCAGATGCGGCTGTCCCGACAGGATGAAGTGCTCCACGCCCAGCGCGCGGTACTCGGCGATCCGCTCGGCGACCTGCTCATGGCTGCCGACCAGTGCCGTGCCGGCGTGCCTGCGGACCAGTGCGAAGCCCGCCCACAGGTTGGGGGCGACCTCCAACCGGTCTGCTCCGCCGGCGGTCAGCGCCGTCATACGGCGCTGACCGACCGAGGTCGAGGCCTCGAAGCGCTGTCTGGCCACGGCGATGGCCGCCGGGTCCAGCGTCGCCAGCATGCGGTCGGCCTCCGCCCAGGCGGCGGCCGCGGTGTCACGGGTGATGACATGCAGCCGGATGCCGAACCTCGGCGGTGGCCGGTCGAGGGCGGCGGCGCGTTCACGGACCCGCTCGAGCTGCGCCGCGACCGCCTCGGGCGGCTCGCCCCAGGCCAGGTGGACGTCGGCGTGGCGGGCTGAGACAGCGGCCGCGGCGGCCGAGGCGCCGCCGAGGTAGACGGTGGGCGGCGGACCGTCCAGCGGGCGGCCGACGGTGGCGCCGGCGACGTCGTAGTGCTCGCCCACGAAGTCGAAGGGCTTGTCGCCCCACGCGCCTCGCAGAACCTCGATGAACTCCGCGGTGCGCGCGTAGCGCCGGTCGTGGTCGAGCCGGTCGCCGAAGCGGCGCTGCTCCTGCTCGTCGCTGCCGGTGACGATGTTCAGCGCCACGCGTCCGCCGGACTGGTGCTGGAACGTCGCGGCCATCTGCGCGGCCAGCGTCGGCGCGATCGAGTCCGGCCGCAGCGCGACGATGAAGGTCAGGGTACTGGTCAGGGCGGACAGGGCGGCCGTGGTGATCCACGGGTCCTGACACCAGGTGCCGGTCGGGGTCAGGACCGATTCGAAGCCCAGGCGCTCAGCCGCCCGGGCCACATCGGCCAGGTACCCCGGGTCCGGCGGCCGGCCGGCGGCGCGCGGATCGTCGGTCGCGGTGCGGGAGTGGGCCCAGCCGACGATGTCCCGGCCGTCCCCGGCAGTGGGCAGGTACCAGTGGACGTGCGGCCCCCGGCCCCCGCCCCCGGCGGTGGGACGGGGGTCGGGGACCGGGCCATGGCCGGGGATCGTCACCGCGCCGCCGCCGGCTCGGTCGCGGGCCGCACCGCCAGCAGCGGCCGGGCCGGACCGTCCCCGCGCAGCCGCTCCAGCCACTGCACGACGTGGGCGGCGACGGTGCGATGGATCGCGTCGTTGAGCACATCGTGCGACGGGGTCCGGGCCAGCACCAACTCGGCGCCGGGCAGCCGGTCGGCCAGCGCCGAGGCCTCCGATGCCGGCGCGAGCTGGTCGTCGGTGCCGTGCAGGACAAGGGTCGGGACTGCCAAGGCGTCCAGCGCCGGATCGTCGAGCACCGCCAGCAGCTTCGCCCGCACCGGCTGGGACAGCGCGCCCCGGACGAAGTCGTGATCGACAGCCAGATGTGCGCGGTGCGTCGGGCAGGCGGTGCGCGCTTCCAGCTCCTGCTGCCAGTCCCCTGGTACGGCGAGCCGCGCCCGGCCCGGGACGCCCACCAGGATCAGGCCGCCGATCGCGACCGTGCCGGACAACGCCAGTGACAGAGCGCTCAAAGCGCCGGTGTCCGAACCGGCGAGCACCACCGGTTCCTGGGCGACAGCGGCGAGCCCGGCGACGGCTTCGGCGAGCGCCGCGGCCCCGTCGCCGACATCGGCCCGGTCGCCGACATCGGCACCAGCACCGGCACCGGCACCGGCGGCACCGCCGGCGTCGACCGCGTGCACGGCGTAGGCGTCGTAGGCCAGCCGTCGTCCGAAGCGCTCGTACACCCCGCCGTGCTCGCCCCGACCGGGCAGGACCACGACCGTGCCGCGGACCGCGGCCGGGCCTTCGGGCAGCCAGCTGTGCGTCACCGGGCCGCCCCGCTCAACGCGGGCTCGGTCGCGGCCGGAGCCGGGGTGCCAGAGCCCTCGTTCTCTCGGCGCGCGACCTCCTCACGGACCAGCGGGATAAGGTGGCGGCCGTAGTCGATCGCGTCGTCGAGCGGGTCGTAGCCGCGGATGAGCAGCGTCGTGACGCCGATGTCCACATAGTCCAGCAGCGCCTGCGCCACCGTCTCCGGGGTCCCGACCAGCGCCGTGGAGTTGCCGCCGGCGCCGGAGGCCTTGGCCGTGGCGGTCCACAGCGCGCGGTCGTGACGGTCGCCCTTCTCGGCGGCGGCGAGCAGGCGCTGCGAGCCGACGTTCTCCGGCGCCTGGCCCGGGGTGCGCCACGGGGCCTTCTTCGCCGACCAGAACGCGCCGCCGCCCCCGCCCTTGATCTTGTCCAGGATGCGTTCGGCCCGCTCCCAGGCCAGCTCTTCGGTGGCGCCGAGGATCGGCCGGAAGGACACCGAGATGCCGGGCGTGTCGATCCGTCCGGCGGCGGCCGCCGCGGCGTTCACCGAGGCGATCTGCTCGGCGGTCTCGGCCAGCGGCTCGCCCCACAGCGCGAAGGTGTCGGCGTGCTTGCCACCGACCCGGTACGCGGCCTCGGAGGAGCCGCCGAAGTACAGCGGGATCCGGGTGACCGGCTTGACCTCCGCGTGGTGGCCCTCGAACTTGTAGTACTCGCCGTCGTGGTCGAAGGGCTCTTGCTCGGTCCAGGTGCGGCGCAGGATGCCGAGGTACTCGTCGGTGCGGGCGTAGCGCTCGTCCTTGGTCAGGTAGTCGCCGTCGCGGCGCTGTTCGGCGTCGTGGCCGCCGGTGATGGTGTGGACCGCGACGCGGCCGCCGGTGAACTGGTCCAGGGTGGCGAACTGCCGGGCGGCCAGGGTGGGGGCGACGAAGCCGGGACGGTGTGCGACCAGCAGGCTCAAGCGCTCGGTGTGGGCCGCGGCGTAGGCGGCGACCTGGCTGCCCTCGGGGAAGCCGGAGCCGTAGCCGATGAGGATCCGGTCGAAGCCGGCGTCCTCGTGGGCCCGGGCGAAGCGGCGGGTGTAGTCGGGGTCGATGATGGGGCCGGGGACGTGGAACGTCTCGGAGCCCGGCTTGGTGCCGATCATGCCGATGAACTCGACGGGCATCAGGGTCTCTCCTTGCTCGGTGTCGCTGGTCGGGGATATGGCGGGTCGATCAGTGCTGGGTCGATCAGTGCTAGGCCGCTCCGGTGGCGGAGTGGCGGGCCAGGGCGGCGGCGCCGAGCGCGGCGGTGATGCTGTCGTCCTGTGGGGTGTGCACCCGCGAGCACAGGACGTCGCGCAGGTGCCGCTCCAGCGGATTGCGGCGGGTCAGGGCGTTGTTGCCGATCAGCGCCACAGCGCGCTCGACCGCGCCGATCGCCGCGCGGGTGCCGGTCAGCTTGGCGGCGCCGCTGTGCTCGGCGGCCTGGCGGTCCCCGGCGTCCACGCGCTCGGCCAGCGCCTCGACGAGCGCGAGCGCGCCGACCAGGGCGGCCTCGATCTCGCCGGCCTCGGCCTGGAACCGGGGCAGCGTGGCCAGCGGGCGGCCCAGGGCCGAGGGGGTGCGCTCGTGCAGGAAGCCGATGAGCCAGTCGCGGGCGGCCTCGGCGACGCCGAGGTAGAGCGCGGTCAGCCCGAGGTTGTTCCAGGCGATCAGGGCCGGGTCGCGCCGGGGGTCGGGCTCGGCCGGGTCGGTCAGTCCGGCGGTGGCTCCGCGCGGGATCCGGACCCGGTCCAGGATCACATCGTGGCTGCCGCTGGCGCGCAGTCCCAGATGGTCCCAGGTCGGCTCGATACTCAGGCCCGCCGCGCCGGCCGGGACCAGGAACGAGCCGACGCGCGGCGGATCCTCCTCGGTCCGGGCCCACACCGCCAGCCACCGAAGGCCGGGCGCGCCGGTGGAGAAGATCTTGTGCCCGGTCAGCACCCAGTCCGGCCCGTCGGCGCGCGCCGTGGTGGCCGGCAGGCCGCCCCGGGCCGGGGTTCCCAGATCGGGCTCGACGCGCAGCGCGTTGACCAGCGCCGGGCCGCGGGCCGACGCCTCCAGCAGCTCGCGGTAATGCTCCTCGGGCCAGGTGGGGTTCGAGTCCTGAAGCGCGTGGGTGAACAGGGTCATCGCCGAGACCAGCGCCACCGACGGGTCGCCGGCGCCCAGGGCACGCAGGATGCGGACGGTTCCGGCCAGCCGCACCCCGGCGCCGCCGTGGCGTTCGCCGACGGTCGCGGTCAGCAGCCCGGCGCGGTGGACCCGGTCGACGCCCTCGAAGGGGAAGGACGCGTCGCGGTCGTGGCCCTCGGCGCGCTCGGCGAGATACGCCGTCACGTCCGCGAGCTGGTCGAACGCCGGCGGGATCAGGGCGGCATCGGTGGTCGGGGTGCTCACAGGTCTTCCTTTCTCAGCAGGACCGGCGGTTCGGTGACCGTGACCGGCGGCGGTTCGCCCTCGAAGCGCTCGATGTCGACCAGCGCGTGCTGGCCGGTGCAGCCCTGCGACAGCCGCGAGGAGGGGATGTCTGCGGTAAGGGCATTGGGGTTGCCGTGCGCGCACCAGGGCTCGTCGTCGAAGCCGGGGACGGGGTCGAACCACGCGCCGGTGGGCAGCTGCGCCACTCCGGGCCGCAGCCCTTCGGTCAGCACGGCTCCGGCCAGGCAGGCGCCCCGGGCGTTGAAGATCCGGACCAGGTCGCCGTCGGCGATGCCGCGCGGGGCCGCGTCGGCCGGGTGGATCCGGGCCGACTCCCGCCCGCCGATCTTCGAGCCCTGGCTCAGGGCCCCGACGTCGAGCTGGCTGTGCAGCCGGGTCGAGGGCTGGTTGGCGATCAGGACGAGCGGGGTGCCGGAGTTCGGTTGCTCGTCGGGCTCCAGCCAGGCCGGATACCCCGGGCAGTCCGGGTAGCCGAAGCCGCGCACGGTCTCGGACACGATCTCGATGCGGCTGCTGGGGGTGCGCAGCCGATGCGTGTCCGGGTCGGCCCGGAAGTCCTCGAACAGGGTGAAGTGGCTGGGTCCGGCCGGCAGGAGGTACTCCCCCGCCTGCCAGAACTCCTCGAAGGCCGGGACGGCGTGGCCGTGCGCGATCAGGTCCGCGCGCCAGCCTTCGTAGAGGTGGACCAGCCATTCGCGGGCCGAACGGCCTTCGGTGAACTTCTTCCCGAAGCCCAGCCGCTCGGCCAGCCCGGACAGGATCGTGTAGTCGTCGCGGGCCTCGCCCACCGGGTCGCAGCCGCGATGCATCGCGATCAGGTGGGTGTCGCGGCGTCCGCCGCCGACGTCCTCGCGCTCCAGCGTCGTGGTGGCGGGGAAGACGATGTCCGCGTGCCGCGCGGTCGAGGTCCAGTAGGGCTCGTGGACGACGACCGTGTCGGGCCGGGCGAACGCGCGGCGCAGCCGGCCCAGGTCCTGATGGTGGTGGAACGGATTGCCGCCGGCCCAGTACACGAGGCGGATGTCGGGGTAGGTCCGGCGCGCGCCGTCGTAGTCGTACCGCGCGCCGGGGTTCAACAGCATGTCGGCGATGCGCGCGACCGGGATGTACTCCTCGACGGGGTTGTGTTCCTGCGGCAGGTACGGGAGCCGCAGCTGCGGGCCGTGGTCGCCGACGTCGCCCATGCTGCCGTAGCCGTGGCCGAACCCGCCGCCGGGCAGCCCGATCTGCCCCAGCATCGCGGCCAGCGCGATCGCGGCCCACACCGGCTGCTCGCCGTGCTGGATCCGTTGGAGCGACCAGGTGACGGTGATCAGGGTTCGTGCGGCGGCCATGCGCCGCGCCAGGGCCCTGATGTCGGCGGCGGCGATGCCGCACCGGGCCGCGGCCCAGTCGGCGTCCTTGGGAGCCCCGTCGGTGGCGCCGCGTACGTAGCGCTCGAACTCGGCGAAGCCGACGGTGTACCGGTCGAGGAACGCCCGGTCGTGCAGGTCCTCGACGAGCAGGGTGTGCGCCAGGGCGAGCATTAGCGCGACATCGGTGGCCGGGGCGATCGGGTACCACGTGGCGTCCACCGACTCCGGCAGGTCGGCGCGCAGCGGGCTGATGAGCGCGACGTGGGCGGACAGGGCTTGCAGCGCTCCGGGCGTGACGTGCCGTGTCACCCCGCCGGGCGTGACGAACACGTTCTTGGCCGGTATGCCGCCGAACGCGACGACGAGCTCGGTGTTCTCGGCGATCGTCAGCCACGACGAGCCGGCGCGCAGTACCGCCTCGGCGTCCCCGACGATGTGCGGAAGGACGACCAGCGAGGTCCCCAGGCTGTAGGAGTTGCGCGAGGAGGTGAAGCCCCCGGCCAGGTTCAGGAACCGGTGCAGCTGGCTTTGCGCGTGGTGGAACCGACCCGCGCTGGCCCAGCCGTAGGAACCACCGAAGACCGCCTGCGGGCCGTGGTCGCGGCGGACCCGGTCCAGCTCGGCGGCGACCAGGTCCAGCGCCTCGTCCCAGCCGACCTCCACGAACGGCTCGCTGCCGCGGCGCGGATCCGGGCCCGCGCCGCGCTCCAGCCAGCCGCGCCGGACGGCGGGCCTGCGGACCCTGGTGCGGTGGCGCAGCGCCCCCGGGATGTTGGCCAGCAGCGGGGACGGCGCCGGATCGGCGGGATGCGGGACCACCACGATCCCGCCGTCGGCGTCCGTGTCGGCGTTGGCGTCGGGGTCGGCCCGCACGCCGAAGGCACCCCAGTGCGAGGTGGTCGGCGAGACCGGCGCGGCGGCGGTCGGCAACATCGGCAGCGGCCCTCAGACGCCCGCGCCGACCAGCGGCGCACCCTCGTGCTGCGCGCGCACCAGCCGGACGAGGTCGCCGTAGTCCCGGGCGTCCTGCAACGGGGAGAATCCGCGGATCAGCAGAGTGCTGACGCCGAGCGCGACGTAGTCCAGCAGCGCCTCGGCGACCTGCTCGTAGCTGCCCACCAGGGCCGTGGAGTTCCCGGCGGCGCCGGTCTCCTTGGCCACGGCGGTCCACAGCCGCTTGTCGTGGACGTCCGCCTCGGCGGCGTACTCCAGCAGCCGCTGCGAGCCGCGGGCGGCGGCGAAGTCCTTCTTGTCGCCGCCCCAGCCCCAGGCCTTGCGCGCCTCGCCGGCCTTCTCCCTGGTCAGCCGCAGCACGTCGGCGGCCCGCTCCCACGCCTCGGCCTCGGTGGCGGCCGGGATCGGCCGCAGGCTGACGCTGAAGCGCGGGTCGCGGCCGAACGGCGCCGCGGCGGCCCGCACCTCGCGGATCCGCTCGGCGATCCCGGCCAGCGGCTCGCCCCAGAACGCGTAAACGTCGGCGTGCTTGCCGCCGACCCGGACCGCGTCCTCGGACGCGCCCCCGAAGTAGACCGGGATGGCACCGGGCTCGGGCCGGATCGCCGACCAGCCGCCGCGCACGGTGTAGAACTCGCCCTCGAAGTCGAAGGGCTCCGCGCTCTCCCACTCCTTGCGCACGACGGTCAGGAACTCGTCGGTGCGGCGGTAGCGGGTGGCCTTGTCGGCCAGGTCGCCGTCCCGGGCCTGTTCGCGGTCGTCGCCGCCGGTGATGGTGTGCAGCGCGACGCGGCCGGGGTGGAAGGCGTCCAGGGTCGCGTACTTGCGCGCGGCGTACGTCGGCGACACGAACCCCGGACGGTGCGCGAGCAGCACCCCGATCCGGGAGGTCCGGGACAGGACCTGGTCGGCGATGACGAAGCCGTCCGGCGAGGCCGAGGAGTGCGCGATCAGGACTCGGTCGAAACCGGACTCCTCGTGCGCGAGGGCGAGGTCCTGGAGGTATCCGGGCTGGACCACCGGGCCGTCGGGGGCGGCGGTCTCGGTCTCGCTGCCGGGACGGGTCCCGGTGATGCCGATGAACTCTATGTGGTTGATCGAGTTTGGCACAGTCGTCTCTTTTCTCGGTGGAGCGGCAGGTACAGGGGTGGGGCGGGTTGAGCGGGTCGGGCGGGCGTCAGGCCGCGGTCGGCCGGAGACGGCGCAGCCGGGGTGTCGCGGCGACCAGTCGTGCGGTGTAGGGGTGTGAGGGTTCTCGCAGGACCTGCTCGACAGGACCGTCCTCGACGATCCGGCCGCGGTACAGCACCACGATCCGGTCGGCCAGGCCCGCCAGCGAGGGCAGGTCGTGCGAGATGACCAGCTGCGAGGTGCCGGAGCGGTCCCGCAGCCCGGCCAGCAGGGCCAGGACGTGGTTGCGGGCCGCGGCGTCCAGCGCGCTGACCGGCTCGTCGGCGATCACCAGGGCCGGCGCGGTGACCAGGGCCCGGGCCAGCAGGACCCGCTGACGCTGGCCGCCGGACAGCTGCCAGGGCCGGCGCGCGGCCAGCCCCGGATCCAGGCCCACGGCCCGCAGGGCCTCCGCGACCCGCTCCGCGCGCTCGCCGGCCGGCACCGTCCCGGCCACCGCCAACGGCTCGGCGACCAGGGCGTTGACATCCCAGTCCGGGTCCAGAGCCCGCAGCGGGTCCTGGAAGACCAGTTGGAGACGGCCGGTCCGGCGGAAGTCGCGCAACGCCCGGCCCTTGAGCGCGGTCAGGTCGGTGCCGCCCAGGCTGATCGTCCCGGCCCGGACCGGGACCAGCCCGGCCACGGCGCGGGCCAGCGTGGTCTTGCCCGAGCCGGTCTCGCCGACCACGCCGACGATCTCGCCTGCGCCGACAGTGAGTGCCACGTCGGTCAGCACGGTGCGGCGGCGGTCGTAGGCGGCCGTCAGACCGTTGATCTCCAGGCAGGTCATCGCACTCCTCCGGCGGCCGGTTCGCGGTGCCACACCGAGGCGGCCTCGATCAGGGCCCGGGTCCCGGGATGGGCCGGCTCGGCCACGACGGAGGCGGCCGGCCCCTGCTCGACGATCTCGCCGGCGTCGCACACCAGGACGCGGTCGCAGAGCTCGGCGACGACCGCGAGGTCGTGGGTGACCAGCAGCAGCGCCAGTCCGCGTTCGGCGGTCAGGCGCCGCAGCAGCCCCAGGACGCCGGCTTGGACCAGGGCGTCCAGCGAGCTGGTGGGCTCGTCCGCGACCAGCAGGTCGGGGTCGCCGGACACGGCGATCGCGATCATCACCCGCTGCGCCATCCCGCCGGACAGCTCGTGCGGGTAGGAGCCGTAGACGGTTTCGGGGTGGCGCAGCCCGACCGAGGCGAAAAGCTCCAGGGCCCGGGCGCGCGCCGCCTCGCGGGCCAGCCCGGTCTTCAGGCGCAACGCCTCGGCCAGCTGGTTGCCGACGGTGACCGAGGGGTTGAGATAGGAGGCCGGATCCTGGAAGACGGTGCCGACGCGGGTCCCGCGCACCGCGTCCCAACCACGGCGGTCGAGCGCCGTGAGGTCGGTGTCCCCCAGACGGATCTCGCCGCCGGTGCGCACGCACCCCGGCGCCAGCAGCCCCAGGACCGCCCGGCAGGTCAGGGTCTTGCCGCTGCCGGAGGCGCCGACCAGGCCGACGATCTCCCCGGCGCGGACGGTGAAGGAGACCCCGCGGACCAGTTCGGTACCGCCGGCTTCGACCCGCAGATCCGTAACGGCCAGCGCCGCTCGGCCGGAGGCCGCCGCGCCTGGCGGTGCGCCGGATTCCAGCGGATGGGTGTCAGACAGCTGCGAGGCCGACATCGGCGTGCTCCCTTTCCAGTGCGAGCGGCTGCGGACGCGCGGGGCCGCAGGCCCCGCCGCCGTCTCGGAACGCGTCGGCCAAGGCGTTGAGAGCCGCGGCCGCGGCCATGATGAGCAGGCCCGGGACCAGCGGCGCCCATGGCTGGACCGAGAGGTATGTCAGGTCGCTGCTGAGGATCTCGCCCCACGTCGGCAGCGGCGGCTCGACGCCCAGTCCCAGGAACGCCAGCGAGGACACCGTCAGCAGCGCGGCGGCCAGGGCCTGCGCGGTGGTCACCGCGATGGTCGGGGCGACCTTGGCCCAGATGTGCCGGCGCAGGATCCACCACCGCGACGCCCCGGCGAGCTCGGCCGCCTCGACGAACTGGGAGCCGGCCTGGCTGAGCGCCGCGGCCCTGGTGATCCGGAAGAACCGCGGCGCGACGAGCATGCCGATGGCGGCCATGGCCACGGTGAGACCGTTGCCCAGCACGCCGGTGACGGCGACCGCGAACACCACGTACGGCAACGTCAGCAACGCGTCGACCACCCGCGCCGAGACCCACTCGAAGACCGGTCCGAGCCACACCGAGGCCAGGCCGGGCAGGACGCCGGCGACCAGCCCGATGCCCACCGCCTCCAGCGCCCCCACCACCGAGGCACCGGTCCCGGCCATCAGCCGGGACAGCACGTCCCGGCCGAGATAGTCGGTGCCCAGCCAGTGCCCGGCGCCCGGACCGCGCAGCGCCGCCGCCGGGTCCTGCGCCAACGGGTCGTGCGGAGCCAGCTGGCGACCGAACACCGCCAGCACCGCGATCACGACGATCACCGCGGCGGCGATCCGCGCCGAGCGGAAACGCCAGCTGCTTCGCAGGGCCCTCATGACGCCGCTCCCACAGTGCCCGCAGTGCCCGCAGCGCTCGCGGCACCGGCGATCCGGACTCCGGACCGCCGCCACACCGTCCGGCGCCGGGCCCGCGGGTTGAGCCGGACCAGCGCCGCGTTGACGGCGAGGTTGCTCACCAGCACCACGGTGATCGTGACCAGGAGCGTGCCCTGCACGACCGGGATGTCGTGGGTGGAGCCGGCCTGCAGGGCGAGCTGGGCCACCCCCGGCAACACGAAGATCTTCTCAGCGATCACCGCGCCGCCGATGAGGTTGGGCACCTCCAGGCCCAGCACGGTCAGCGCCGGGCCCGCCGCGTTGCGCAGGACGTGCCGGTAGAGCACGCGCCGCGAGCTCAGGCCGCGCGCCGCCGCGCCAACCGCGTAGTTCTCCCCCAGCGCGCCGACCAGCGAGGTCCGCAGCTGCCGGGCCACCGCCGCCGCGGCCTCCACGCTCAGGGCCAGGGCCGGCAGGATCGCGAAGCGCAGCCACTGCACCGGATCCTGGCCCAGCGGCACATACCCGCCGGACGGCAGCACCTTGAGGAACACCGAGAACACCACGATGAGCGCGATGCCCACCAGGAACGGCGGAACCGTGGCCAGCCCGGAGGCGGTCAGCGTGACCGTCCGGTCCCACCAACCGCCGGCCCGCCGCGCCGCGCTGACGCCGGCCGCCGTCCCCACCACGGCGGCCAGGAGCAGCGCCAGCACCGCGATCGAGAGATCCACCGGCAGGGCCTGGCCGATGCTCGTGGATACCGGGATCGAGGTGAAATAGGAGCGGCCGAGGTCCCCGGTCAGGGCGTGGCCCAGCCAGCTCGCGTACTGCACCAGGAACGGCCGGTCCAAGCCGAACTGGTGGTTGACCCGGGCTATGTCGGCGGGCGTGGCGGTGTCGCCGAGCGCGGTCGCGGCCGGGTTGGCGCCGCCGAGCGCGCCGAGGCCGAAGGTGACGAACGAGGCGAGGAGGAACACCGTCACCGGGACCGCGGCGAACCTCAGGACCCTGAGCAGCACGCCGACGGCGCGGCCGGGTGCGGGCTCGGGCTCGGGCTCGGGCTGACCGAAGTCATCGGCGTCAGCGTCGTCCTCGCCATAGCCGTAGCCGCCGACGCCGTCGGGGTCCGCGCTCACTTGACCGTCACCCCCTCGAAGCGCTGGACCACGGTGTCGGCGGGAAGGTCGGAGACCGAGGCGGAGTGGGCCAGGATGCGCGGCACGGTGTACAGGAACACGTTCGGCTCCTGCTGCACCGCCAGCGCGGTCGCCGCCTGGACCACAGCCGGGTAGTCCGCACTGTCCAGCGGCGTGGTGCTGATCTTGTCGACCGCCGCCTGGAGCTCGGGGCTGACACCGCGCCCGGGGTTGAGCAGCCCCGCCTTGCCGAACAGCACCTGGAAGGCCTGCGCGGTGGAATCACGGCCGGCGAAGGCGTCTACGGTCAGAGCACGGGAGTGCTGGACGTAGACGATCTGCGTGAACTGAGCGGCCGGGATCACTTCGATCTTCACGGTGAAGCCAACCGCTTGCAGCTGTGCCTGAAGCTGCTCCGGGACGCCCGCGGCCGCGCTGGTGGTGATGATGACCGCCGGGTGGGCGCCGTATTTGGACGCCGCCAGCAGCGCCTTCGCCTTGTCCGGGTTGTACGCGTAGGAATCGCCGATGGCGTCGCTGTATCCCACATACCCCTTCGGGAACGGCTGGTAGGAGACGTCGCCCACGCCGAAGTTCGCGGTCTGCAACAGCGCCTTGCGGTCCACCGCGTACTTCAGCGCCTGGACGACGTCCGGGTCGTCGAACGGCGCGATCGTGTCGTTGACATCCAGGACCGACACCACCAGCGACGGGATCACCTGGACCTTGAGCCCGGCGGACTTGGCCGCGGCCACCAGGTTCCCGGGGATCTGCGCGACGCTGTACTGGCCCGAGGTCAGTCCTGCCACGGCGGTCGAGGGATCGGGGAGCGGGTAGAGCTCGAAGTTCGCTATGTGGATCTGGGAGGCGTTCCAGAATCCTGGGTTGCGCACCAGCGAGGCTTTGGAGTTCTGCACGTAGGACGAGAGCGTGAAGGGCCCGGCGCCGACCGGCTTGAGCGCCAGATTCGCGCGGTTCGCGGTGAACGCCGCCGGGCTGACCAGCATGCCGGTCTTGCCGGCGAACAGCGTCGGGATCTGGAAGTTCGGCTGGGCCAGGTCCACGACCACGGTGTCCGCGTCCGGCGCGCTCACCTGCTTGACGCTGGTCAGCTGCGAGGCGATCAGCGAGTCCTTCTCGTCGCGTCCGCGCTCGATGTTCGCCTTGACCGCGGCGGCGTCCAAAGGCGTGCCGTCGCTGAACTTCAGGCCGGGGCGCAGGGCGAAGGTGATCTCGGTGCCGGCGGCGTTGTACTTCCACGCGCTGGCCACCGCCGGGACCGCGTTGCCCGCGGCGTCCTCCTGGGTGAGGCCGGAGTAGACCAGCGACAGGGCATGGACATCCCAGCCGGCGGAGGAGGTGACCGGGTCCCAGGAAGTCGGCAGCGCCCACCCCCACTTCAGGGTCCCGGACGCCGCGCCGCCGGTCTTGACGCTGCCGGTACTGCCGGTACTGCCGGCGGTGGCGGTGCCGCCGCAGGCAGCCAGGGACATGACGGCGGCCGCGGCGGCCAGGCGGCGGCCCGGTTTCAGGAGTGTGGACAGGACGGCAGGCATGGCGAGATCGCCTTTCGGAAGGGAAGAAGTCTTCGGGTGCGACAACGAGGTGCCATGCGCCTGCGCGGAAAGCGGGAAGGCGACAGCACTCTGTGGAAGTTCGGGGCACAGTGGGATCGGGCGACCTGGCGGGTCGTCACGACGCCGAGCCTGACCGGGATCGCGCCGGCACGCGGCGATCCGGTTCGGCTTCAGGCGGGTTCGGCGGAGTTCGGTACTGGGGAGACCGGCCGGGCGGCGAGGCTGAGGCTCGCCAGGAGACTCAGCGGCAGGCGCTGGCGCAACACAGGGCGCTGGAGGTACGCCGGAAGTCGACGTAGCGGCAGACCACGCCGGGGTGGATGCGAGTCATGAAGCTCATCGTGGCGGGAACTCGCAGGTCTGTCAATTGATACATGGAGGTGTCTTATCCGCCGAGACGCGGGGAGGAGAGCTCCGGGGCGAGCCCGGGCGCCACCGCGCGCACCGCGTCGAAGTACTCTGACTCCGGCCGCCACCCGGGCACCACGGCGCGGCCGGCGGGGCCCAGGAACACCAGCGTGGGCAGGGCGTACCGGTAGCCGTCCTCGGGGTCCTCGCCCAACGCTTTGGCCCGGCCCGGATGCCTGCCGGGCGCGTCCAGCTCCAGCACCTCAGGACACGGCGAGCGGGTCTCGGCCCAGTCCTCGCGCACGGCCGCGCGGATCCGCGGCGAGGCGGCGTCGGCGGCCAGCCGATCGATGTCGAGGCCGGGCAGCCCGCGGAGCGCCTCCAGGACCCGAACGGGGGTGTCCGCGGGCTCGCCGCCGACGAACGTCGTCTCCCGCAGTCGCCACAGCACGGCCTCGGCCGTGTCCGGGCCCTGCGCCTCGGCGGCCTTGGCGGCCAGCGAGGCCGGCCAGCTGCTGGCGCTGACCCGGGCCAGGCGCTCCGGGACCGGGGCACCGGTGTGGGTCGCGATCTCCCGCAGCTCGTCCAGATACCAGGCGGCCTCGGCAGCCGGGTCCGGCGCCGGCGGCTCGCCGTCGTCGAACAGGATCCCGAAGACGCGGCGCCACCGGACCCGCGGTCCGAGCTCGGCGCGCAGGCGGCGGAACTTCGGCTCCGAGCCCCAGGCCCAAGGGCAGGCCGGATCGGTGAACTCCACCACCCGCAGCTCCGGGAGCGCTGTCATGTCTGGACCTCGGCCCACAGGCTCGGCAGGTTGACCACGATCGCCTCCTGGCTGCTGCGGGCGATCACGACCACCGCTTCCTCAGCACCCGGGTTCTCCTCGCGGTGCGGGACGTAGGGAGGCACGAAGACGTAGTCGCCAGGACCGGTCTCGAGCCTGATCTCCTCCTCGCCTTCGGCGAACACGAACACCGGATTGCCGGACACCACGTAGATGGCCGTCTCGGCCGCGCCGTGGTGATGGTCGCCGGAGTTGGTGGCCGGCGCGACGTGCGTCTGCCCCATCCACACCTTCTCGGCGCCGACCGTCTTGCCGGACACCGCCTCCAGCCGGGTCATCCCGGAGGTCTGGCGCGTGTCCCCGGACAGGTCGGCGGCCTTGATGTGGCGCAGCGGCGCGTGCCAGTGGTCGGTCATGTCGTGCTCCTCACGGGTTCTGTCACGAACTCAGGGCGACGGCGCCCAGAGCCGCGTGAGCGGTCTGGTCCAACAGGTCGGCGATGCTGACCGCGCCGAAGACGTCCTCGATCCGCGCGCCCAGCGCGAGCCAGAACAGGCCCAGGCCCGAAGCCGGAGCGGGATAGGCGACATCGGCCGGCGGCACGTCGTTCACGGTGAGCAGTTCGCTGTCGACGGCGCGCACGACGTCGGCCAGCGTGATCGAGGCGGCGTCCCGGCCGATCCAGTAGCCGCCCTCGCAGCCGCGCTGGCTGCGGACCAGGCCGGCCAGGCGCAGATCGCGCACGACGGACTTCAGGAAGCGGTACGGGATCTGCTGCGACTCGGCGACGGCCTCACAGGTGACCGGTCGGGAATCGGCCGCCGCGAGCTCGATCAGCACGCGGACGGCGTAGTCGGTTCGGGCCGAGACACGCATGGGCACCGGTCCTCGCGGGGATTCGGGGACGACGTCCGGATGCTGGGCACACCGGGCGTCGCAGGGTTGACACCGAGGGACTCTAGCAAAATAGACTCCTGAAGGTATCCTTTGCTCCACACCCCTTCTCGGCGTCCGCGGCACCGGACGCCCGGCCCCGGCGCCGCTCGCTCGCCCGGCCGAGCAGCGCACCTGTTCGCGCAGCTCACCGCAGCACAGCGCTTCCAGCCGCATCGTTCCCCACCTGTCTGTTCGCCGGTCACCGTCCCGCACACGGTCGCGCATAAAAAGCACCATGTCTATGGGTGACCTGGAGAATGAGACGCCGACAAGGAGCCATCGTGACCGTCCACGCCCAGATCGCGGCCCCGTCCGCGCCGAGCCCGATAGCAGTTCCGGTCCCCGCAACCGCCGAAGTCGCGACCACCGCAGCCGCGCCCGCCGCCCCGACACCCAAAGAGCTGCGGACCATGTTCGCCTCGTTCCCGACCGGCGTGACCGCGGTGGCGGCCCTCGTCGACGGCGCACCGGTGGGCTTGGCCGCCAACTCCTTCACGTCGGTCTCGCTGGAACCCGCGCTCGTCTCAGTGTGCGCGGATCTGAAGTCCTCCACCTGGCCGATCCTGCGAAGCCGGCCGAGGCTGGGCATCAGCATCCTGGCGGCCGAGCACGAACAGGCGTGCCTGCGCCTGGCGTCCCGGTCCGGCGACCGGTTCGCCGACCTGGACTTCCGCAGCTCAGCCGACGGGGCGGTGTTCATCGAGAGAGCCAGTGCCTGGATCGAATGCTCGCTGGAGGCCCAGTATCCAGCCGGGGACCACGAGATCCTCGTGCTCCGCGTCCACGACATCGGGGCCGACCCCGACGTGACGCCTTTGGTGTTTCACCGAAGTGCGTTCCGCGACCTGAGCAGGCGGGAGTAGGACTCCTCTACGCCTGCGCCGCGCCTGGCACGCCCTCCGGCTCCTCCCCCACCGCGTCCAGCCGCTCATGCCACGCACCGAGCAGCGTCGCCAGGGCGCCGGATTCGTCGGGAGTGAGGACCGCCAGAAGGCGATGTTCGTTGCGCATGTGGGCGGTGAAGGCCTCATCGATCAAGCGGCGGCCGGCATCGGTGAGAGCGACGACGCGGCCTCGGCCGTCGCTGTCGGCGCGCCGGCGGGTGACGAGGCCGGCTTGTTCGAGACGGTCGATGCGTTTGGTCATGGCGCCGGTCGTGACCATGGTGTGGGCGGCCAGTTCGCCCGGGGCGCGTTCGAAAGGGTCGCCGGCGCGGCGCAGGGCCGCCAGGACGTCGAACTCGCCCTCGCCGAGGCCGTAGCGTTCGTAGACCAGGGTGAGCTCCGCGGTCAGGCGGGCGGCCAGGCGGTGCAGGCGGCCGATCACGGCTTGCGGCGAGACGTCGAGGTCGGGCCGCTCGCGGCGCCATTCTTCCTGGATCTGCGCCACGCGGTCTTCCGATGACTGTCTCTGCTCCCGCATACGACGAGCCTATCGCAATAACTTCCATGGAAGCTAATATCTCTTCCGTGGAAGCTACACCTCGATGGATCGCCCTCACCGCGGTCGCACCGCTGGCCTGGGGAGCCAACTACTACGTCACGCGCTCCCTGCTGCCGGCCGATCGCCCGCTGTGGGGCGCGGCCCTGCGCGCGCTGCCGGCCGGCCTGGTCCTGCTCGGCCTCACCCGACGGCTGCCGAGCGGGGCGTGGTGGTGGCGCTCGGCGGTCCTGGCGCTGCTGAACACGACGACGTTCTTCGTCTTGCTCTACATCGCCTCCGAACTCCTGCCCACCAGCGTCGCCTCCAGCATCATGGCCGCCTCGCCGCTCGCGATGCTGCTGATCGCCTGGACGCTGGCCGGGCAGCGTCCACACCGCAGGCACCTGGTCGGAGCCCTCGTCGGACTGGCGGGCGTGGTAGTCATGATCGGCGGCGGCAGCGCGATCAGCGTGCGAGGAGTCGCGGCATCGGCGGCGGCCATGCTCGTCTCGTCGGTCGGGTATGTGCTGTCGGCCCGCTGGCGCGGCGGCGCGGATGCCTTGTCCCTGACCGCGTGGCAACTCACCGCGGGCGGCCTGATGCTGCTTCCCATAGCGATAACCGTGGAGGGCGGACCGCCGACACTCGGCGGCGCGGCGGCACTGGGGTTCGGGTATTCGACGTTCGTCGCCACCGCTTTGGCGTTCGCGCTGTGGTTCGGCGGCCTGCGTCACCTGCCGGCGGCGACGGTGGGGCTGCTCGGGCTGTTGAATCCGGTGATGGGCGTACTGCTGGGCGCGCTCGTCGCCGGCGAGTCGTTCGGCGCGCGCCAACTGTGCGGCTCGGCGATGGTGGTCTGCGGGATCCTGCTGGAATTGGGCAGCCGGCCTTCCACACGGCGATCGCCGTGCCGGGGGCCGGCGCGGTCGCACTGTGGCTGAGGTCGCCTGCCCGGTTGCCCGCACCACCGCCGGCCCCTGTCACGACCGGGCCGGTCAGCGGTCGACCAACCCCGGCTGCCGGACCGGCACGGCCAGCCGCCGCTCGGACCACCTCACGACCGCCGGCACCGCCAGGCCCGTGACGGCGAACATCGCGCCGACCGCCCACCAGCCCGGCGCGCCCCAGTCGATGCACAGCCCGATCAGCAGCCCGGGGCCGATCGTCACGCCGAGGCCCATGCCCATGCCGAACAACCCCTGGTACTGGCCCACCGCGTGGCTCGGCGCGAGGGCGAAGGAGAGCTCGAAGCCGCCGGCCGACTGCCAGATCTCGCCGACGGTGTGGACGACGACGCCGGCCAGGACCAGCGTGACCACCAGCCAGCCCGGCAGGCCCGACAAGGTCGAGAAGATCGCGCAGGAGGCCAGGAAGGCGAATCCGGAGCGCCGGAAGGCCAGGCCGCCGGCCTTCGGGGTGTCGATGCTCCGGCTGGCCCGGACCTGGAACACGACCACGATCGCGGTGTTCACCAGCATCACCGCCGAGACCGACCAGCGCGGCGCGTGGGTGCGGCTGAGCAGCCACAGCGGGATCGCCGCGGTCAGGACCCGGAACTGGATCGCCATCACGCCGTCCAGGAGCGTCAGGGCCAGGTACGGCCGGTCGCGCAGCGCGATCCACCGGCGGCCCCGGCCGGCCGGCTCCGGCGGCAGGGCCGGCAGCAGCATCACGACACCCGCCGCGACCGCGCTGCACGCCGCGCTCACCGCGAGCAGCACCAGATACGCGCGACGGGTGCCGATCTGGATGCCGAAGCCGGCCAGGACCGCGCCGAGGGCGATGCCGATGTTCGTCACCGCACGCAGATACGCGCGGTACTCCGCCGGGCGCTCCCCGCCGTAGTGCTTCACCAGCGGGCCGCGGGCGGCCGGGCCCGTGCTCTGGGCGACGGCCGCGACCGAGGCGAAGACCAGGAACGGCCAGAAGCCGCGGGTCAGGCACAGCCCCGCCATCGCCAGCGCCGCGGCCGTCAGCGTGAGTGCGTAGGACCCGCGCGCGCCGCGCCGGTCGGCGAGGTGCCCCACCGGGACCCCGGCGGCCAGCGCCACGGCGCCGGCCACAGTCAGCCCGATGCCGACCCGGGATGCGGCCAGCCCCATCGCGCGGGTGAAGTACAGCACGCTCGCGGTCAGGTAGACGCCGTAGCCGGTCATGTTCACCGCGGTCGCGACCGCGAGCACCCGCCGCGGCCCGGACTCTGGGACAGGGAGTCTGGGAAGTCTGGGAAGTCTCATGTGAGCGACCACAGCCCCGGCAGGCGGTCGGCCGGCGCGTCCTGCACCACGAAGCGCACCGAGTCCACGAGTTCGGCCGCCAGTTTGCGGGCCAGGGCCGGGTCGTCCGCGCCGACGACCACGAAACCGGCCCGGTCGGAGGACTGCCGCAGGGGCTTGATGATGTCGCCGGGGGCGACCAGCAGTTGGGCGTGCAGGAGGGCGGGATGCGCCAGCACCTCCTCCCACCCTTCGATCGCGGTCACCCGGCCCGGCGGCGGAACCAGGTAACGGACGGCGGCGCCGCGGGTGGGGGTCAGGGAGGTGTGCGTGCCGGGCAGGCCCAGCAGGTCCTCGAAGACGAGCCCGAAGACCTCCAGGTCCGGGATCGCGTGTTGCAGCATGGTGTGGATCCAGTCGCCGCCGAAGCGGCCGTGCACCTCGCCGAGCACCGGGCCGTCGGCGGTGAGCCAGAGCTCGACGTGGAAGGCGCCGGCGCGCAGGCCCAGCGTGGACAGGGCCGCGACCACCCGGTCCCGGATCCGGTCGTGGTCGGTCTCGGAGATCTCGGCCGGCAGCACGTGCCCGACCTCGACGAAGAACGGCGGCGGCGCCTTCTCCTTGGCGGTGACGGCCAGGATCCGGGGCTCGCCGCCGAGGAAGACCCCTTCGACGCTGAACTCGGGGCCCTCGACGAACTCCTCGATCAGGAACGGGGCGTCGTCCGGCAGCGCTTCGATCGCGCCGGGCAGGTCGGCGGCCTCGCGCACCAGGCTGACCCCGATGCTCCCCATCGCGTCGCGGGGCTTGACGACCCAGGGCCCCGGCTTCGAGGCCTGCGAGGACTGCGAGGACTGCGAGGACTGCTCCAGGAAATCGGCTGCCGCCTGCGCGTCAGCGCACAGCCGCACCGCCGGCTGCGCGAAGCCCGCTTCGGCCAGCGCCGCGCGGCACAGGTCCTTGGTCCGGATCCGGCGCACGGCTTCGGGCTCGTTGCCCGGCGCCCCCAGCGCCCGGGCCACCTCGGCGACGGCGACCTGCGCCATCTCCTGAAGCGCGAACACGGCGTCGAACCGTTCGCCCTCGCGAGCCCGGGACCGGGCCCAGGCCACGACCAGCTCCGGGGGCACGAAGTCGACCGCCGAGACCGCGTCGGCGGCGGCGCTGACGGTCGGGGTGCCGGCCAGCGCGTCGGGCCGGTTCACGACGTGCGTGCGGATCCCCCGGGCCCGCGCCTGGGCCAGGGCCTGCTCGGCCATGACCGTGCTGATCGGTACCGGACGCGCACCGCCGACGAATAGCAGGTTCTTCACTTCACACCTTCCGCTGTGGGGGTTTTCATGAGCGCCAGGACCTGGCCGGCCGCCACCACGTCGCCGACGGCGCACCGGATGTCGGGCACGCCGGCGAACGGGGCCAGGACGCGGTTCTCCAACTTCATCGACTCCACGACCACCAGGACGTCCCCGGCCTGGACCGGGTCGCCGGCCGCGCCGGGTACGGCGACCACGGTGCCGGGCATGTCGATGCGCACGGCGCCGTCGGAGCCGCGCGCGCCGTCCTCGGCGAAGGACGGGAGAGTCAGGGCTTTGCGATAGCCGCCGACGGTGATGTCGTAGCCGTCGGCGGTGCGCAGCCCGGTCCAGGGGATGTCGTCCACGGTGCCGTGGAACAGGTGTCCGCGACCGCGGGTCCGGACCCGCAGCGTCTGGCCGTCCACGGTCACCCGCGCCAGGTCCGCGGACGCGCCGGCCAGCCGCCCCTGCCATTCGCGGTCGTCGCCGCGCACGACGATCCGGCCCAGCGGGGCGTCCGGGTCCAGATCCGCGCGGCCGAAGGCGCCGATCGAGCCGGTCCACGGCGAATCCGGCACCGGGACGTCCATCGCGGCCGCGCACGCCACCGCCAGCCGGGTGCAGCCCCGGTGGGCGGACCCGGCCACGAGGTCGTCCACCAGGTGGGTGTCGAGCCGGCCGGCGAGGACCTCGGGCTCGGCCAGCAGCCCGGCCAGGAAGCCCAGGTTGGTCGTCAGCCCGGCCAGGCTGGTCTGCTCGATCGCGCCGGTGAGCTGCCGCAGCGCCGCGTCGCGGTTCGTTCCGTGCGCGACCAGCTTGGCGATCATGGGGTCGTAGAACGGCGGGACGGTCGCGGTCCCGTGCGCCCCGGCCTGCGGGCCCTCCGGAGTGTCGTCGAACGCTGCTTCGACCCGCACTCCCCCGGGCCACCGGACGGCGGCGGCCGATCCCGACGCGGGCCTGAACCCGGCCTCGGGGTCTTCGGCGTACACGCGGGCCTCGACGGCGTGCCCGCTGACCGTGATCTGCGGCTGGACCAGCGGCAGCGGCTCACCGCCGGCGACCCGCAGCTGCCATTCCACGAGATCGACGCCGGTGACCTCCTCGGTCACCGGATGCTCGACCTGCAGGCGGGTGTTGACCTCCAGGAAGTAGAAGTCCTCGCCGTCGAGGATGAACTCGAACGTCCCGGCGTTGACGTAGCCGATCGCCTCGGCACCGCGGACCGCGGTCGCCAACAGCGCCTCGCGCACACCGGCGGCGAGCCCGGCGGCGGGCGCCTCCTCGACGATCTTCTGGTGGCGCCGCTGCAACGAGCACTCGCGCTCGTGCAGGTGGACGACGTTCCCGTGGCTGTCGCCGAACACCTGCACCTCGATGTGCCGCGGCCGGGCCACATAACGCTCGACGAGCAGCCGTCCGTCGCCGAACGCGCTGCGGCCGATCCGCACCGCCTGCTCGACCGCCTCGGGTAACGCGGAGGCGTCGGCGACGACCGCCATCCCCTTGCCTCCTCCCCCGGCGACGGGCTTGAGGATGACGGGGAAACCGATGCGCTCGGCCTCCTCGGCCAGAACCGCCACGGAATCAGTGGCCTGAGAGGATCCCGGGAGCACCGGGACGCCGGCCTGGGACATCAGCGTTCTGGCGCGCGCCTTGTCCCCCATCGCGGCGATGGTCTCGGCGCCGGGGCCGACGAAGACCAGACCGGCTTGGGCCACGGCCTCGGCCAGGCGCGGGTTCTCCGACAGGAAGCCGTAGCCGGGGTGGACGGCGTCGCAGTCGGTGCGCAGCGCGGCCTCGACGACCGCCTCGATGTTCAGGTAGCTGTCCGCCGCGGCGGCGCCGCCGATCTCCACCTGCTCGACCGCGCCGTCCAGGTGCGCGGCGAAGCGGTCCGCCTCGGAGTACACGGCCACGTACTCGATGCCCAGCCGGCGACAGGTCCGGGCGATCCGCCGGGCGATCTCGCCGCGGTTGGCTATCAGGACTCGTTTCAACATCCCCGTCTCCCCGTCACATCCGGAAAACGCCGAAGCTGGTCTGCCGCCGCGGCGCGCCGGCCGCGGTGGCCAGGCACAGCGTCAGCCACTCCCGGGTCTGGCCCGGGTCGATGATGGCGTCGATCCACAGCCGGGCCGCGTAGTACAGCGGCTGCGCCTGCTCCTCGTAGGCGTCGATGATGGGCTTGCGGATCGCCTCCTCTTCCTCCGGACTCAGGGTCCTGCCTTCCTTGGCCAGTTGGTCCGAGCGGATCAGGGCCATGACGGTCGCGGTCTGCTCGGCGCCGACGACCGTGGACTTCGCGCTCGGCCACATCGCCATCTGCCACGGGCCCATCGAGCGCCCGCACATCGCGAAGTTCCCGGCGCCGTAACTGCCGCCGACCACGACGCTGAACTTCGGCACGGCGGCGCAGGACACGGCGTTGACCAGCTTGGCGCCGTGTTTGGTGATGCCGCCGGCCTCGTACTCGGCACCGACCATGAAGCCGTTGATGTTGTGCAGGAACACCAGCGGGATGTCGCGCTGGGCGCACAGTTCGATGAAGTTGGTGGCCTTCTGCGCGCTCTCGGAGAACAGCACCCCGTCGTTGATCAGGACGCCGACCGGGTAGCCGCCGATGTGGCCGGTCCCGCACACCATCGTCGGCCCGAACCGGGAGCGGTACTCGGTGAACTCGCTGCCGTCGAGCAGCCGGGCCAGGATCTCCCGGGCCGGGATGTGCTCGCGCAGTCCGGCACTGACCACACCGGCCAGCTCGGCCGGGTCGTGCAGCGGCGGACGGGGCACGGCGGGCGGGGCGGGCACGGGCCCGCCCGCGGTCCGGGCGGCGATGTCGCGCACGAGCGCCAGGGCGTGCTCGTCGTTCTCGGCGATGTGGTCGGCCACGCCGGTGACGCGGCTGTGCAGGTCCGCGCCGCCCAGGGTCTCGGCGTCGACCACCTCGCCGGTGGCGGCGCGCACCAGCTGCGGCCCGCCCAGGAACACGGTCCCGGTGCCGCGCACGATGACCGTCTCGTCGCACATGGCCGGGATGTAGGCGCCGCCGGCCGTGCAGGACCCCATCACCGCGGCGATCTGCGGCAGCCCCAGCGCCGACATCTCGGCGATGTTGCGGAAGATCCGCCCGAGGTGGTGCTCGTCGGGGAACAGGTCCTGCTGCATCGGCAGGAACACCCCGCCGGAGTCGACCAGGTAGACCGAGGGCAGGCCGTTCTCCCGCGCGATGTCCTGGGCCCGCAGGTGCTTGCGGACGGTGAGCGGGAAGTAGGTGCCGCCCTTGACCGTGGCGTCGTTGGCCACGATCATCGCCGGCCGGCCGGCGACCACGCCGATGCCGGCCACCAGGGCGGCCGAGGGCACGGGCTGCTCGTAGACGCCGTGTCCGGCCAGTTGGCCGATCTCCTGGAAGGGCGTGCCGGCGTCCAGCAGGCCGGCCACCCGCTGGCGGGCGGTGAGTTTGCCGCGGTCGGCGTGCCGCTGCCGGGACCGGGCGTCGCCGCCGGCGATGGCCGAGGTCCGGGCCTCGGCGACCACGCGGCGCTTGGCATCGAAGTCCCGGACGTTGCGTAAGTAGCCCTCGGAGCGCGGGTCGAGGCGGGAGCGCAGGATCGTGGTCACCGGCGGACGTCCCCGGCCTCGGCCCCGTCGCCGCTGGGCGCGAGCTCGTCGCGCAGTTCCTTCAGCAGTCCGGCGAAGGTCTCGATCTCGGTGCGGGTCATGTTCGCGCGCAGCATCAGGCGCAGACCGGCCCGGCCCCGGCCGATGATCGGGAAGAAGATCGGGGAGGCGTAGAAGCCCTGCTCCAGCAGGCGCTGCGCGAGCTGGACCGTCGCGTCCTCCTTGCCGACCTCGACGAAGCGGATCGGCAGCCCGTCGCGGCTCTGCTCGGTCTGGACCAGGCCGTCGAACAGGTCGATGTTGTCCTGGAGCCGCTTTTGCAGCCCGGCGAACTCCTCGGTCGCGTGCAGCGCCACCGAGGCCTTGATCGCCCCGAGCCCGGCGGTGTTGACCCGCTGGGACCACATCAGCGGGCCGTTGCGCAGCGCCAGGTTCTTGCGTTCGTCCGAGCCCCGCGGGCCTAGGAATATCGCGCCGCCGGAGGCGCCGAAGCCCTTGTTGAGCGAGGCGATGATGATGGTGCGGTCGGTGATCCGTCCGCCGAGCTCCTCCAGGACCAGGCCCCGGCCCCGCTGTCCGAGCGTGGAGATGCCGTGCGCCTCGTCGAAGTACAGGAACAGGCCGTACTTCTCCTGCAGCCGCAGCAGTTCCTTGACCGGCGCCTGGCCGCCAGTGCTGTAGACGCCGTCGGCGACGTAGGCGACCTTGGGGTGTTCCTTGCACAGCTGCTCGAGCGCCTCCACGTCATTGTGCGCGATGGTCACGATCTGCGCCTCGTCCGCGGCGGCGGCCTTCAGTGCGTTGAGGCAGAAGTGCGCGTTCTTGTCGAAGACCATCACCGGCGGGACGTCCTCGGTGAACAGTCCGGAGGCCAGCAGCGGCAGGCTGGCCCAGGCCGCGACGGCACACGAGGCGGTGGTCACCGCCTCCACGTCGAAGTGCTCTGACAGCGCCCGTTCGGCGTCCTCCAAGGCGGCGAAGCGGATCCGCATCCGGGAGGTGGAGGTGTTCAGCGACCCCTCGGACAGCACCGCGTCGGCGGCGGCCTGGACCAGCCGGGGATCGGTGTCCAGGCCGAGGTAGGAGTAGGAGGACATGTTCACGAACTCGTGGCCGTCGTCGGCGCGGCGGTGCCGGCCCTCGCCCAGGCCCGCGACGACGAGCCCGAACAGGCCGGCGCGATCGGTGACGTCCCAGAAATCCCCGCTGATGCTCGCGAGCTTCTTGATGTTCATATACGTGTGCATGGAAAGCAGTCCTCAGAGATAGGAGTGGAAACCGCGCCCGGATTTGCGGCCGAGGATGCCCGACTCGACCATCCGGGACAGCAGCGGCGGCGGGGCGTGCAGCGGCTGGCGGGACTCGGCATGCAGGGCCTCGGCGATGGCGGCGACCACGTCCAGGCCGATGAAGTCGGCGAGCTTGAGCGGGCCCATGGGGTGCGCGCAACCCGATTCCATGGCCTGGTCGACCGCCTCGGCCGAGGAGTACCCGGACTCCACCATCCGGATCGCGGCCAGCAGATAGGGGATCAGCAGGGCGTTGACGACGAAGCCGCTGCGATCGGCGACGGTCACCGGCTTCTTGCCCAGCCCGGTCACGAAGGCCTCGACGCGCTCGCGCACGGCCTCGGCGGTCAGCAGGGTCGGGACCAGCTCGACCAGCTCCATCACCGCCACCGGGTTGAAGAAGTGCACGCCCAGCACCCGCTCGGGATGCTCCACCACCCCGGCCAGCCGGGTGACGGACAACGCCGAGGTGGTCGAGGCCAGGATCGCGTCGGGGCCGGCGACCTTGTCCAGCGTGGAGAAGACGTTCTGCTTGATGCCCTCGTCCTCGGCCACGGCCTCCACCACCAACTGGCGGTCGGCCAGATCGCCGAGGTCGGCGGTGACGGCGATGGCGGCCAGCGCCGCGTCGCGCTCGTGCGGCGTGAGTCTGCCCTTGGCCACGCGGCGGTCCAGGGAGGCGGCGATGCGCGCCGGCGCCGCGGTCAGCGAGGACGGCCGGGAGACCGCCAGCCGGACGTCCAGACCGTGCAGGGCGAACAGCTCGGCGATGCCGGAGCCCATGGTGCCGGAGCCGACGACGCCGACCCGGGTGATCCCCGGGCTCACCGGGTCGCCTCGAGCTGCCGCTCCTGCGTGCCCTGATTCTCTTGCCTGCCCTGATGCTCCTGCGTGCCCTGATTCTCCTGCGCGGTCGCGGCCGCCTGGCCAGCCTCTCGCTCGGCCTCCTGCTCGGCGGCGCGTTCGGCGTCGCGCTTGGCGACCTCCTCGCGCACGACCGGGATCACGTACCGCCCGAAGTCGATCGCGTCGCCGAGCAGGTCGTAGCCGCGGGCCGACAGGATCTCGACGCCGAGGTCGTAGTAGTCCAGCAGCGCCTGGGCGACCGTCTCGGGGGTGCCGACCAGCGCGTTGGAGTTGCCCGCTCCCCCGGTGACGGCGGCGGTGCGGGTCCACAGCGCGCGGTCGAAGCGCTCGCCGCGCTCGGCGATCTCGATCAACCGCTGCGACCCGGTGTTCTGCGGCGCCTGGCCGCGCAGCCGCCGGCGCTTGAGCTGGTCCGGGCCACCGTCAGCCTTGCGCTGCTCGATGCGCTCGACCACGCGGTGCGCCTTCTCCCAGGCCAGTTCCTCGGTCGGCGCGATGATCGGCCGGAAGGCGACCTGGATCCGGGGCACGTCGGTACGCCCGGCCGCGGCCGCCGCGGCCTTCACCGCCGCGATCTGCTCGGCGGTCTGCTCCAGCGGCTCGCCCCACAGGCAGTAGATGTCGGCCTCGGCCCCGCCGGCCTCATAGGCGGCCGGCGACGAGCCGCCGAACGACACGGCCGGACGCGGCTGCTGGGCCGGGAACACGTCGCTGACGAAGTCGGCGAAGTCGTAGTGCGCGCCCTGGTGGCTGAACGGCTCGTGCGAGGTCCAGGCCTGCTTCACGATGCCGATGTACTCCCGGGTGCGGGCGTAGCGCTCGTCCTTGGTCAGGAAGTCGCCCTCGCGGCCCTGCTCGGCGTCGTTGCCGCCGGTGATGAAGTGCACCGCGACACGGCCGTCGCTGATCTGGTCGATGGTGGCGAAGACCTTGGCCGCGTACGTCGGGTAGGACAGGTTCGGGCGGTGCGCCAGCAGCAGTTGCAGGGTGTCGGTGCGGGCGGCGATGTACGCGGCGCCGGCGGCCGGGTCGGGGCTGCCGGAATGGTAGGCGAACAGCACCCGGTCCCAACCCCACTCCTCGTGGGCGCGAGCCAGGCGCAGGGTGAAGTCCTTGTCGAAACTCGGGCCGGACCGCGAACGGGTCTCAGAGGAATCGCTGGTCGCGGCGATCCCGAGGAATTCCACGGGCATGACGGAAGCCCTTTCCAAAGATATGGCGGTGTGCACCGCACGCGGAATGCTCACGCGATGCGGTCGGGGCGCGGGAGTGGGGACGTCAGCGGCAACAAGAGGCGGACCACACACGACCGAAGTCGATGTGGTCGCGGGTGACGAGCCGGGCGCTGTTCACCCTTCTTGAGTATCAGGATTCTTAGTAGCGGGTCAATAGAAGTCCACAGGAAATCGCCATCTATGAGGCGTTAACAAACCCTGGGAAGTCCCTGAAAAATGGCAGGCGTAATTCTTCGGCGACCCTTTGTTCCGGTCGCCGAAGTATCACGGTCGCGCCGCTGGGACAGGCGTTAGGAGTTGGTCACCGGCAGGCCGGGCGGGTTCACCTGCGAGGTCTGCACCGCCTCGTTGCCGAGGTTCCACGCGGCCAGCCACTTGGCGTAGTCGCCGTTCTGGATCAGATAGTTGATGGCGTCGGCGATCGGCTGAGCCAGGCCGCTGCCCTTCTTCGTGGTGGCGGCGATCAGGCCCTGCAGCGTCGCCCCGGCCCCGGAGTACTCCCCGGCGATCCGGGTCGGGTTCGGTGACTTCGAGGTCTGCGTCACCTGGTAGGCCACGCCGGGGTTGGCGCCGAGGAAGACGTCTATCTTCCCCGAGGTCAGCGCGAGAAGCGTCGAGTTGGCGTCCGGGTAGTACTTGACGGAGAAGTCCTTGCCCTCGGCGCGCAGCTTGGTCTGCCACTCCAGCAGGATCTTCTCCTGGTTGGTCCCCGACCCCACCGCGATCGTCTTGCCGGCCAGGGCGTGATAGTCGCCGCTGAAGGTCCAGGGGTTGCTCTTGAGGACCTCGAAGCCGAGGTTGTCCTCGCGGTAGCTGGCGAAGTCGTACTTCTCCTTGCGCTTCTCGGTGTCGGTGATGTTGGCGAACCCGACGGCGTCCTTGCCGCTGTCGATGGCCACGAACATGTTGTCCCAGGTGGCGTTGTCGAAGGTGGGCTTGAGCCCGAGGACCGCGGCGACCAGCCGGGCCAGGTCCGGCTCGGAACCGGTGAGGGTCTTCTGGTCGCTGCCGACGAAGAACAGCGGAGGCGTCCCGGCGGGCAGATCGCCGATGGCGACCGGCAACTGGCCGCTGTCCCGGATCGACGCCGGGAGCTCGGCGCGGATCCGGTCCTGCTGCGCGACGCTCAGATCGACCGGGGTCGCGGCCCCGTTGGACAGCGACCCGACGTGGACCACGCTGGAGCCGGCGGCGGCCGGGGCCGCGGCAGGATGGTTCGAGGCGGGATCGTTCGAGGCGCTGCCGGCGCAGGCCGACAGCGCCAGCCCGAGGGCGGCCGCGATCGCGGGCGCGAGCAGGCGAAGCGGTTTCACGGACACGGTCGTCTCCTTGAGGAAGTCGCGGGGACGGCCGCGATGCTCAAATCGCGGCAATCCCCATGGGGTTCATAGAGTTTTTGGCTGTTACCATCCAGGCGTGCACATCTCAGCCAAAGCGGACTACGCGGTGCGCGTCATGCTGGAAATCGCCGCGCACGGACCGGACCTGGTGAAGTCCACCATCGTCATCGGGCACCAGGACCTGCCCCGCAAGTTCGTCGAGTCGATCCTGGTCGAACTGCGCCACGCCGACCTGGTCCGCAGCCACCGCGGCGCCGAGGGCGGCTACACCCTGGGCCGCCCCGCCGCCGCGATCTCGATCGGGCAGATCGTCCGCGCCGTGGACGGCCCGCTGGCCGAGGTCCGCGGCATGCGTCCGCACGAGTGCGAGTACACCAACGCCGCCGAGAACCTGGCAGAGGTCTGGGTCGCCGCCCGCGCCGCGCTGCGCGCGGTGCTGGACGAGACCAGCCTGGCCCACGTGCTGGCCGGCCGGCTGCCGGCCCACGTGCGCCAGATGACCGAGTCCCCCGAAGCGTGGCTGCCGCGCTGAGCCGCGCACACCGCCGCCGGCGATCCGGTCGCCGGGTTTCGACCGGCGGGGCACCCGATGGTCCTCACAGGGATTCCTTTCGGAGTCGGCGGCCGAGCGCGGACAGCAGTGAGCGCACCGAACGCGGCTGGCCGGGACGGCGCGAGGACCCGCGGGGCCCGGCCGCCTCGTACTCGCCGGCAGGCGCGGGTGAAGGAAGCGCCAGCGGCGCCGGCACCTCGGGGACATCAGTCATGGCGATGCGCTTTCGCTCGGGTCGGGCACACGGTGATCCGCGCCGCCCGTCGGGGAGCGTCACGGATTCGCAGGTCAGCTGACCGGTGCGGGCGCCGTACACAGGGCGCTGTTGACCCGGAGCAGGTCGACGTGACGGCGCAGGATCCGCGGCTGGGAGCAGCCGGTCCGCATGGTGTCACCTCGCCTTCTCGCTGTGAGAACTATCTCTATGGGGACAGTGGGTTTTGGCCTCGGGCTCAGCATGGCTCATAAGACCCCTGATCCGGTATCCCCGTCTCACGTCTTGGACAGCATGGCCGGGTAGACCCAGGGTGGGTGTCCGTGGTCCAGGTCAGGTCGACGTGGCTCGGCGTACGGGCATGAGCGTCGGCGTCGGCTGCGTGGTGAGGAATTCGGCGGTCAGGGAGTACACCGCGTCGGGCTTTTCGGCAACCAGCAGATGCGATGTCCCGGGGACGATGGCCAGTTCGGAATCCGGGATGCCGCGATAGAGCGCGATGGTGTGTTCCAGTGAGACGGTGTCGTCGTCGCCGACCATGACCAAGGTGCGGGCCGCGACTGCTCGCAGGTCTTCAGAGGTGAGGGTGGGCTCCGTCGCAGCCATGTCGAGGACCTTGCGGGCGATGACGGGGAAATGTTCCTCGCCGTCGGGGGACACCTCCCCGTGGCGGGTGCTCATGCGGCTCAGCGTCTCCGCGTCAAACTCGCTGAGGGTACCGGGCAGATTGCCGTCGTAGTGGAAGGTTCCGGTTACCACCAGTGTACGCCTCTTTACTCCCGATAACCGTCGAGTGTCGCTTGTTCGACGACACGCACATGAACGCCCGAAGACAGGGCATGCGGCGGCGGGAGGTGTGGAGCATGCGAATCCTGACAGGCACCGCAGGATGGGTCGACGCAAGTCTGCTACGAAGTGGCTGGTATCCGCCGGGTACAAGGACGGCTGCGGACCGGCTGCGCTACTACGCCAGCCAGTTTCCCCTCGTCGAAGCCGATGCCCCCTACTACGCACTGCCGCGCGCGACGACCGTGGAAGGCTGGATCAACGCGGCACCCGCCGGCTTCACCATGGACGTCAAGGCGTACTCACTGCTCACTGGCCATGGGACCCGCGCCGCGACCCTGCCCGCCGACCTCCGGTCCGGCGTCGGCCGCCCTTGGCTGACCGGGGCCACGGCTCCCCCGGGCCTGCTGGCCGAGCTCTGGCGCCGGTTCCACCAGACGTTCGAACCTTTACAGAAGAGTGGGCTTCTGGGACTGGTCCTCCTGCAATTCCCGCCGAACTGCCGAGCGGATGCCGCCGGCCGGGCGTGGGTCCAGGCAGCACTGCGACACTGCGAGCCGCTGTCAGCGGCGGTGGAGTTCCGCCACGGGTCATGGCTTGAGCCGGAGCAGCAAGCGAGGACGTGGAAGCTCCTCAGAGCCCACAACGCCGCCTATGTGTGCACTGATATGCCACAGTCCCATCCCGGCGCCGTGCCCCCACTGCTCGCGGTCACCGCCGACCGGGCGGTCATCCGGCTGCACGGCCACAGCCACGCGTGGCAACGAGGTGGGAAGGAGGATCGCTATCGCTACGAGTATTCAGCCGCCGAGCTGTCGGCCTGGGCTGAGCGGAGCATGCTGCTCGGCGATTCCGCCGAGGAGGTGCACATCGTGGTGAACACGTGTTGCGCCGGAGCCGCACAGCGAGCTGCCGCAACCCTGCGCGATCGGTTCCAGCCGATAGGGCCCCCATCCGCAAGGTTCTGATAAGAGACCTCACGGATGAGCGACGAAACGGCCGGGCAAGCTCTGGGCAGACAGGAGCTCGCCGGAGCGCAGCAGCCGCCATGCCGCCGCCAAAAGCCAAAGGTCGCCCGGACCCGCTGCGGGAAACTGGCTGAGCGCCATCAGGCCCACCACCAGCCACATTGGCAAGCACTTCTCGCCGGACCGGTTCGTGGTGGCCCCGACTAGGTCACAGACAGGTTCGGCCTGGCAGCAAGCAATTTGACAATGCTCGGACGGGGCTGCTCGTGGCGCGATGACATAGGCTCAGTCCCGCCGCCGTACGCACGGCGCGACGATCCGAGGAACGAGGACGTAGTGAATCAGGTTTCTTCGAATCGACTCATCGAATTGCTGACGACCCGGCGTGAGGAACTGGCAGCCGCCTGGATCGAGGTCGTGTCCGGTTCCCTGGGCGGCCGGGTCAACCGGGCCGAGTTGGACCGGGAACTGCACGAGCTCTATGACGCGGTCCTGGCCGCGCTGCGCTCCGGCGAGGCGGACATGGCGTCCGAGTCCTACGGCGAGGTTCGGGCGCTGCTCGTGGAGATCTCGCGCAACCGCGCCCGTCAGGGCTTCACGCCGGCGGAGACGGCGATCAGCGTCTTCGCGCTCAAGGCGGGGCTGGAGCGGGTGCTCGACGAGGGCGCGGTGGCGGATGTGGCGGCGTACGTGGCGCTGAGCCGGCTCACCGACGCGCTGGGGATGTTCACCGTCGACAGCTACGCGGTCACCCGTGAGGAGATCATCAGCGCCCAGGCCGAGGAACTGCTTGAGCTCTCGACCCCGGTGGTCAAACTGTGGGACGGGGTGATCGGCGTCCCGCTGGTCGGCACGCTCGACTCGGCGCGGACCCAGGTGGTGATGGAGAAGCTGCTGCAGGCCCTGGTCGACACCGGGTCGGAATACGCGATCATCGACATCACCGGGGTTCCGGCCGTCGACACCGAGGTGGCCCAGCACCTGCTCAAGACCGTCGTCGCGGCCCGGCTGATGGGCGCCGAATGCGTCGTGTCCGGAATCCGGCCGCAGATCGCGCAGACGGTCGTCGCGCTGGGCATCGAATTCGGCGACATCACGACCAAGGCGACCCTGGCCGACGCTTTGCGGCACACCTTCCGGCACCTGGCCGCGAACTCCGCGCAGCGCGCCGGGACTCCCGCGTGAGTGAACGCCTGCCGATCCTGCGCATCGGCGAGAACCTGCTGGTGTCGATCCAGGTCGACCTGGACGACCAGACCGTGCTGAACCTGCAGGACGACCTGGCCGAGCAGGTGGTCAAGCAGGGGGCGCGCGGCGTGGTCATCGACATCACGGCGGCCGAGATCGTCGACTCGTTCGTGGGCCGGATGCTGTCCACCATCGCCTCGATCTGCCGGCTGCTGGACGCCGAGACCGTCGTGGTGGGCATGCGCCCGGCGGTGGCGATCACCCTGGTGGAGTTGGGGCTGTCGCTCGGCGGCGTCCGTACGGCGTTGAACCTGGAACGAGGACTGGCGATCCTGTCCGAACGGTCTTCCGCGAGAGTGGCCGGGCGGTGACCGCCCCGGGCCGGGGTCCCGCCGCCGAACAGGCCGCGGTCCTGGCCGTCGCCACGTCCGACGACGTCGTCCGGGCGCGCCAGCAGGCACGCGCCCTCGCGGTCCACTGCGGCCTGTCGCTGGTGGACCAGACGAAACTGGTGACCGCGGCCAGCGAACTCGCCCGCAACACGGTCATCCACGGCGGCGGCGGGACGATGCACGCCGAGGTGATCGAGCGGGGCGGGCGCCGCGGGATCCGGCTGCGCTTCGCCGATGAGGGGCCAGGGGTCCCGGACATCGGCCTCGCCCTGAGCGACGGCTGGTCCTCCGGCAGCGGCATGGGTCTGGGGCTCAGCGGCGCGCGCCGCCTGGTCGACGAGTTCGACCTGCACACGGTGGTCGGCGAGGGCACGACGGTGACGGTGCTGAAGTGGGCGCGCTGAACACGGTTGTGCCCGCCGGTGACCAGGGCGGGGTGTGGATCCGGCAGGAGGTCTCGCTCGCGGCTCAGGCCCGCCGCGCCGCCGCGGAGGTCAGCCGGCGCCTCGGTCTGCCCGACCAGCGGATCTCAGAGATCGAACTCGCCGTGACCGAGGCGGCCACGAACCTGAACAAACACGCGGCGGACGGCGCGCTGCTGCTGCGTCCGTTCGGCTCGGGCCCGGCGGCCGCGGTGGAGATGCTCGCCATCGATCACGGGCCGGGCATGGCGGATGTGGCCCACGCGCGCCAGGACGGCGTCTCGGCCACCGGCACGCCGGGCCTCGGACTGGGCGTCTTGGCGCGCATGGCGGACGTCTTCGACGTCCACTCGCTGATGGGACGCGGGACGGTTCTCGTGGCCCGGTTCCGCGCTCGCCCGGCGAACCCCAAGGTGCCGGCTGAGCCTGCTCCCGAACCGGTTCTGACCGGGTTGGCCAGGCCGATGAGCGGGGAGAGCGTGTGCGGCGACCGGTGGGCCGCGCGGCTCGCCGGGCCCACCGGGCCCACCGGGCCCGCAACGGACGGCGGGGAGACCCTGCTGGTGATGCTCTGCGACGGTCTCGGTCACGGTCCGCTCGCCGCCCGGGCGAGCGAGCAGGCGACGGCGGCGTTCCACCACTCGGTGAGCACCGATCCTCAGGAGATCGTCCTCATGCTGCACGCGGCACTGGCCGGGACCCGCGGCGGAGCGCTCGCGGTGGCCAGGGTGGACCTGCGTGAACGCCGTATCGCGTACTGCGGCGTCGGCAACATCAGCGGGTTCGTGGTGGCGGACGATCGTCGCAGCACACTGCTGTCCCTGCCCGGCATCGTCGGCCATCACCTGCCGCGGTTGCGCACCTTCGACGCGGACTTCCCGCAGCGGTCGAGCCTGGTGCTGCACTCCGACGGGCTGACCGAGCGCTGGCGCCCCAGCACGCTGCCCGGCCTGTTCGAGCATTCGAGCACCATCATCGCCGCGCAGCTTCTGCGCGAGGCCGGAGTGCGCAGGGACGACGCGAGCGTCGTCGTACTGAAGGGCACCGGGTCGTCCGGAGGCGGGGCGTGAACGGCGTCGTGCTCCTGCTGACGACGGCTGTCTCCGATGAACAGGACGTCTTCGCCCTGCGCCGCTACGGCCGGACCATCGCCGAAACCGCGGGGCTGGACCAGCAGGACCAGATCCGGCTCGCCACGGCCTTGAGCGAGCTGGGCCGGGATCGGCTGGGCTGCGCCGGCGTCACGGTCCGTTTCGTCCTGGGGGCCGAGCCGGCGCCGACGTTGGAGGTGACGACGCGGTGGGTCGACGGGCCGGCTCCGGCCCCGGAGGCTTTGAGCTCCGTCGGCCGATTGGTGCGGGACACCTCCCACGAGGTCGGCGGGCGGCGGGGAAGCGCCACGTTGCGCGTCCCGGTGCCGGTCGCCCCCGCGGCGTTCGCCGAGATCTCCGAGCGGATCGGCGAAGTACTCCACACCAGCGCGACCGCCAGCCGCGAGGAAGACCTGCGTGCGCAGACCAGGGACCTGGTGGTCGCCTTGGAAGAAGCGCGTTTCCAAGGCGATGAGCTCCGACTGCTCAACGAAGAGCTCGAGCAGACCAACGCCGGCGTCATGGCGTTGTACAGCGAGCTGTCCACCGAACTGGAGCAGACCAATACCGGTGTCGTCGCGTTGCACGCCGAGCTGGAGGCCAAGAGCCGGCAGCTGGTGCCGGACGGGACGGTGGCGCTACTCTTCCCCGATCCGGCCCGGTTGCCGACCCTGGTCACCGACGAGGCAATGCTCGCCCGCGTTCTTCGCAACCTGGTCGGCAACAGTCTGAAGTTCACCACGACCGGCTATGTGCGGATCCGAGTCGGGATGCCCGACGCGCACGACGGAACGCTCGAGATCTCGGTCGAGGACACCGGCGTCGGCATCCCCGAGCAGGATTTGGAGAAGGTTTTCGAAGAGTTCTACCAGGTGCGCGGCGCGCACCAGCGCGGCAGGACCGGCACCGGGCTGGGCCTGCCCTACGCGCGCAGGCTGGTGGAACTGCTCGGCGGAACGCTCACGTTGACGAGCACCCCGGCCCGGGGTACGACGGCGACCGTGACGCTCCCGGCCGCCGGCGCGGCGGCGCCGGCCGCACCGACGCGGGTATCCGTCGTGATCAGCGCGGACGACGACGCGGCGTTCTCCGCCGCGTTCCGGCCGCTGCTCGCCGAGATCGCGGAGCGGGTGGTGCAAGTCGCGGACGGCGCCGCGCTGCTGGAGGCCGTCCGCCGCGAACGGCCCGGCGCGATCGTGGTCGACCTGGACATGCCCGAGATCGATGGATACGAAGTCCTCCGACGCCTGGCCGGGGCCGGGGAACTCGCTGCCATCCCGGTGGTCGTCGTCACCGGATTCCCCGTGGAACAGACCGACCGGGCCCGTCTGGGCCATGCCCGTGCGGTCCTGGCCAAGGCCTCGGTCGGGGTCTCCGATCTGGCGGCCGCGCTGGGGCTGAGCCGACCCGGGGCCGGGTCGGCGTGACCGTCGTCCAGGCCGCCGACGGCGATCCCGGTCACATATTGGTCGTCGAGGACAACGCCGCCAACCGGTACCTGCTCTCGCAATGGCTGCGGCGGGCCGGCCACACGGTCGCCGAAGCGGCTGACGGCGCCGAGGCCCTGGACCTCTTGGCCGGTGAGGGCGGGCTGCCGGAGGTGGCCATCCTGGACGTCGTCCTGCCGGACATGACCGGCTTCGAACTGTGCCGGCGGATCAAAGCGGCCTCGCCCACGGCCGACATCCCGGTGGTGCACGTCTCGGCGTTCGCGGTCACCGCGGCGGATCGCACCCAGGGCCTGCACGGCGGGGCCGACGCCTACCTCGTCGGGCCCGTCGACTCGCACGAACTGCTCGCCACGATCACCGCGGTGCTGCGGTACACCCGGGCCCGCCGCGCCGCGCAACGTCTGGCCGAGCGACTCATGCTGCTCAACGAGGCCACACTGGAGATGCACCGGGCCACCGACATCGGCCGGCTCGCGGACGCGGCGGTCACCGGCACTCTCGGCGTGTTGGGCGCGCAGGCCGCGAGCGTCTATCTCAGCCTGTTCGGCCGGCCGATGCGCACCTACCGAGTGGGTGCGCAGAACCCGATCGTCTCCGAACCGATCGCCGCGGAGCTCCTGGAACACATCGCCCAGCGGATCCTGAGCGGACGGACCGGTGTCCGGATCGCGCTGATGTCCCAAGAGCAGTGGCGCGAACTGGTTCCCGGACCGCCTGTGCTGGGCGACGTCCTCGTAGCGGCGGTCCGTGCGCACGGCGGGCGTCCACCGGTGTGCGCGGCGATCGCCGTCGATCAGCCGCCGTCCGCGGATGATCGCACCCTGCTCATGCAGATCACGCAAGCATGCGCGCTGTCGCTGGAGTCGCTGCGCAACTTCGCCGAGGAACATGCCCTCGCCCTGGAACTTCAGAGGTCGTTCCTGCCCACCACGCTGCCCACGGCCGGCATCGAGTTGGCAGTCCGCTACGTGCCGGCCAGCGCCCAGGCCGAGATCGGCGGCGACTTCTACGAAGCCATCCAGACCCCCGACGGCCTCCTGCTGGCCATCGGCGACGTCGTGGGCCACTCCCTGGAGGCGGCGATCATCATGGGCCTCGTGCGCCATGCGCTGTGCGCCTACGCCATCGAGGGGCACCCGCCAGGGGCCATTCTGGAACTGCTCGATTCGCTGCTCACACGTCAGTATCCCCGGGCGGTCACCGTCACCATGTGTCTGGTGCTCGTCGAACCAGGACATCGGAGACTGCAGGTGGCCAACGCGGGCCACATTCCGCCGCTGCTGCTCGCCGACGGCGCCGCCCGGTTCGTGACCGAGCACGGCCAGCTGCTCGGCCTCGGCCGGGCCCGCTACGGCGTGACCACCGTGCCCGTGACATGCCGCACCCGACTACTGCTGTACACCGACGGTCTGGTGGAAGTCCGAACCAGCGGGCTGGACGAGAGTCTCGCAGCCTTCGAAGCCTCCGCGCTCAAAGGCCCGGAGGACTTGGCAGAGCTCTGCGACATGCTCCTTGACACCTTCGGCCGGGACAAGGACGACGACATCGCCCTGCTCGCCGCGGACCTCGTTCCGGAAGGCCCCTGATATTCCGCCGAGAATGCCGGGATTCGATGGCCGAAGTTGTTTGGCGACTGCCACTGCGGCCATAAGGCGGGTTCGCGAACATTTTCTGTGACAAGGGAGAAAACACCATGAACTCACCTTTTCCCCGCGGTTCGGGAAGCGAGCAGCGACCGGACCGGACCTGGGGTCTGCCCTGGGGCCCGCCGGCGGAACTCAATGAGCTGGTCGACCACCTGGGCCGCTGGGTCGACCGGGCCACCGGCGGCCAGGCCCGGGGCACACGATGGACGCCCGTCGTCGAGGAGGACGAGACCGCGGACACCTATCGGGTCCGCGTGGAGCTTCCCGGGATCCCGCGCGAGCGGGTCCTCGTCGAAGTCGAGGGCCACCAGCTGTGTGTCCGCGGCGACCTGGACGAGGCCGCGTCGGGTGGAACCAGCTACTTGGCGGCCCGTGCGGGAAGCTTCGCGTACCGCACAACGCTTCCGGCCAACGCGGATCGTGAAGACGTCCGTGCCGATCTGGCCGACGGCGTCCTGACCGTCACCGTGCCGCGCGCCGGACAGACATCTCGCACGACGGTCCCCATCAGCGGTAATTAACAATTCGCAGTCCGACCGACCGACGCACGCCGCGCCCGCCGTCGACCAGGCGAGGGGCGTGGCCGGCGGCGGGCGATCGATCCCGGGACGCACAGGAGGCGGCATTCAGGGCAAGCTAGCGCCGCCGCATCATCATCACGACAACGATGATGACAAGTACCAAGACAATGGCGCCTACGCTGATGTACATCTGAGCCTCCTGGCATCTGGGTTTTCCGTCTCTGCGTTCGACCGGCTCCTTATGGCCATGGAACCGGCGAGTAAACAACGCTTAGACGAATCCGCACCAACAGAGTCTGAGACTAGGAGCCGGCATGGGGTTCTCGTGTACCACGAGGAAGATCGCGGGACGCGTGGTGCTCATTGTCGCCGGCGACGTGGACCTCGCCGCCCACAGCCGGTTCGAGACTGATGTCGAGCAGTACTGGGACGGCTCGACGGACCTCGTCCTCGACTGCTCGCAAGTCACCTTCCTGGACTCGATGGGACTTCGCGTCTTGGTGCAGGCGGTGCAGCGCCCGAGCGAGAAGGGCCGCGGCGTTGCCCTCGCAGCTCCGTCGACACCGGTTCTCAGGGTCTTGGAACTCGCCGGCGTCAAAGACCTGTTCTCTCTCGAGGGGCCGATCTCGGACGCCGACGCGGATGCCGCCCTCTGACCTCTGAGACCACGCCGGCCACCGCCAGGATGCCCCTCAGCCCTTCTTCTCTTCGTGTCCCCCGAAGCCCTTGCGCATGGCGGACAGAACCTTGCTCGCGAAGTCGCCCAGGCCACGGGAGGTGAAGCGGGAGTACAGGGCCGTGGTGAGCACCGGGGCCGGAACGCCTTCGTCGATGGCCGCGATCGACGTCCACCGGCCCTCGCCGGAGTCCGACACCCGGCCGGCGAACTCCTCCAGACCAGGAGACTTCGCCAGGGCCGCCGCGGTCAGGTCCAGGAGCCAGGACTCCACGACGCTGCCCCGGCGCCAGACCTCGGCCACCGCCGCTGTGTCGATCTCGTACTGGTAGAACTCGGGCTGCTCCATCGGCGCGCTCTCGGCGTCCGCCTCGCCCTTCTGCTTTCCGGCGGCGGCGTTGTGCAGGATGCCGAGCCCCTCGGCCAGCGACGCCATCATCCCGTACTCGATGCCGTTGTGGACCATCTTGACGAAGTGACCGGCGCCGACCGGGCCGCAGTGCAGGAACCCGCGCTCGGCCGCGGCGGGCTCTCCCGTGCGCCCCGGGGTCCGAGGCGCGGCGTCGGTACCGGGGGCGATGGACGCGAAGATCGGTTCGAGGCGGTCCACGGCCGCGGCGTCGCCGCCGATCATCAGGCAGTAGCCGCGCTCAATCCCCCAGATCCCGCCGCTGGTCCCGCAGTCAACCAGGTGGACGCCGTGCTCTGCCAGGCCGGCGGCGCGGCGGATGTCGTCGCGGTAGTAGGAGTTGCCGCCGTCGATGACGGTGTCCCCGCGATCCAGTTCGGCGGCCAGATCGTCGATCGCCGTGCCGGTGACCTCCCCCGCCGGCAGCATCACCCACACCGCGCGGGGCTGGGACAGCTGGCCGGCCAGGTCCGCCAGCGATGAGGCAGCGGCGGCTCCCTCCTTCTCCAGCGCGGCGACCGCGTGTGGGTCCACGTCGAAGACCACGCACGTGTGGCCGTCACGCATCAAGCGCCGGGCGATGTTCGCCCCCATCCGTCCGAGTCCGACCACTCCTAGCTGCATCGGCGTCTGAGCCGTCATGAACGCTCTCCTCTGCTCGCGCGATCCAGCCGGGCCGCGAGACTCCCCCGTGCCCGGCCTCCGAGCCCGCAAACCCGGAATGGGTTCGCCTGGCGCGAGGGCGGATGGACTGTCGCAGTGAGCGGACAGCGCGTAGGAGTTCACTCACCGGCTTCGTCGGCCCAGCCAGCCCAGTCCGAATGCCGCCGCGGGCAAGCGGACTACAGCGCCTTGACCGTCTCGGCGAGGAAATCCGTGCTACTGGCCGCCGGGAGCGCATCCACGCACAGCTGATCCATGACCTTCGTGTACGCGTCGAGGTCATCGGTCTTGTCCAGGAACGTGGCGTTGGTGAGGTGCTCCAAGTACACGATGTCGCTCAGCGCCGCTTCGGCGAAGCGCAGGATGGTGAAGCGGTGGCTGCCGGCGTCGGCGTAGCCGCCGCGGTGGAAGGGCACGACCTGGATGGTGACGTGCGGCAGTCTCGAGAGCTCCAGCATGTGCTCGATCTGGGCTTCCATGGTGTCGTGGCTGCCGGGCGGGCGGCGGAGCACGGCCTCGTCGAGGATGGCCCAGAGCTTGGGCGGGTGCGGCCGGTGCAGGAGGCGGGCCCGGCGCATGCGCAGTGCGACCCGGCGTTCGATCTCGCCGGCGGGGGCCAGCGGGTGGCTGGCGCCCAGGACGGCGCGGGCGTAGTCCTCGGTCTGGAGCAGGCCGGGGATCAGGCGGGTGTGGTAGCAGCGGATGATCGAGGCGGCGTCCTCCATGCCGAGGTAGGCCTCGAACCAGGGCGGTACCACCTCGGCGAAGGCCTGCCACCAGCTCTGGGCGTTGGCCTGGTCGGCGAGCGCCAGGAGCATCTCGCGGTCGGCGGTTTCGCGTACGCCGTACAGGGTGAGCAGGTCGGCGACGTCGCGGGGCTTGAAGCCGACGCGGCCCAGCTCCATGCGGCTGATCTTGCTTTCGGAGCCGCGGATCGCGTATCCCGCGGCCTCCCTGCTGATGCCCGCGTCCGTGCGCAGGCGCCGTAGCCGGGCGCCGAGCAGAATCCGCGGGATGGTCGGGTTGCCGTGAGCCGAGGCCGGCACTGCTGTGCGCACCGGTCCCCCGGCAGCGGCCGCGCTCATCGGATCAGACTCCTGTCATGATCGGACCGCATAGCTTTCGCCTCCTTGCCACCGTGCTCCGGCCACGCCTGGGACGGCGACTGCGCTGCCGGCACACGATGCTGGAAGCATACCGTCAGTTCTTAATCGAACACATAGTGTGTCCGAATAAGCCTCTTGGCCAGCACTGATTCCGTTGAGCTCAACTCGGGGCGGACCGCCGGCGCACCGAACGGGCGGGGTGCGGCTATCGTGAGTGAGTCAGTTCCCAGATATAAGAAGGCAGCCACCACGATGAGCGTCGATCCTGAGATCCCCGAATACCTCAAGCCCAGCATCGACACGACCGTCCCGCACTCTGCCCGGATCTGGAACTACTGGCTGGGCGGCAAGGACCACTACCCGGTCGACCGCGAGGCCGGCGACCAGTTCGCCGCGGTCTACCCGGGCATCTTCGACCTGGCGCGGCTGTCGCGGTACTTCCTCGGCCGGGTCATCCGCCACCTGGCCGGCGAGGCCGGCATCAGCCAGTTCCTGGACGTCGGCACCGGCCTGCCCACCGCCGACAACACCCACGAGGTCGCCCAGCGCGTCAACCCCGCGAGCCGCGTCGTCTACGTCGACAACGACCCGCTGATCCTGGCGCACGCCAACGCGCTGCTGGTCAGCGACCCGCAGGGCACCACCGCCTACATCCAGGCCGACCTGCACGACCCCGAGGCGATCATCGACGAGGCCGCCAAGACCCTCGACTTCGACCAGCCGGTCGCCCTGATCCTGATGCAGGTCCTCGGCCACGTGCCCAACGACAACGACGACGAGCAGGCCCGCTCCATCATCAGGCGTCTGATGCAGGCCCTGCCCTCCGGCAGCTACCTGGCGCTGAACGAGAGCGTCAACACCAACGAGCTCAACGCGAAGGCGACCGGGCTCTACAACGAAAGCGGCGCGGTCAAGTACTACCTGCGCGACTCCGAGCAGATCGTCCGCCTGTTCGAGGGCCTGGAGTTGGTGGAACCCGGTGTCGTGCCCATCCAGGACTGGCGGCCCGACCCGAACCCGTTCGGCGACTCGCCCGAGGTCGGCGTGTGGGGAGGGATCGCGCGCAAGCGCTGAGGAGAGCCTCGGCCCGATAGGGTCGGGGGCTATGAGCGAGGACGTCTTCTCCCTGCCGGTCGACGAAGAGCTGGGCGCGCACGTCAGCCGCCGCCGACTGGGCGGCCTCCCGGTGATCGTGGTCGATCACCCGCGATCGCGAGCCGCGGTCGCACTGCAGGGGGCACACCTGTTCGCGTGGCAGCCCGCCGGGCAGGAGCCGGTGCTGTGGCTGAGCGAGGCCAGCGCGTTCACGGAGGGCACGGCCATCCGCGGCGGCGTGCCCGTGTGCTGGCCGTGGTTCGGCCCGACCGGTCAGCCCTCGCACGGCTTCGCCCGGGTCAGCACGTTCGAGCTGGTCGCGTCGGAGGAGGACGAGAGCGAGGTCCGGCTGGATTTCGTGCTGCGCAGCGACGAGCACACCAAGCAGATCTGGCCGCACGACTTCGCCCTGTTCATTCGCATGCGTCTCGGCGCCACTTGCGAGGTCTCGCTGGAGGCCCAAGGCGAGTACGAGAGCACCGGTGCGCTACACAGCTACTTCCATGTCGGCGCGATCGAAGGCGTGCGGGTGTCGGGGATCGGCGTCCCGTACCTCGACCAGGTGGAGGACACGGACGGCAGTCAGGACGGGCCGCTGGACTTCCCCGGCCGGATCGACCGGGTCTACACCGCCCCGGAGCCGGTCAGCCGCATCGACGACCCGGCGCTGCACCGTGAGATCGAGGTCCGGCACCACGATCACAGTGACGTGGTCACCTGGAACCCGGGCCCGGAGTTGTCCAAGAGCATGGCCGACCTCACCGACGACGGCTATCGGGGCTTCGTCTGCGTCGAGACCGCGCGGATCTCCGATCCGATGATCAGTACGGCTGACCGGCCTGCGACGTTGTCGGTCACGTTCGCTGTGGCGCCGCGAGACCACTGACATGAGGGGCTGAGCTTCGGTGGCTGCTGCGATACCGGTGGTTCCGTGACCTCTGTTGCGGTGGAACTTGACCGGGTCCGGGAGTCGGACGCGCGGCTGCTGGCGACGGTGTCGGGGCTGGACGAGCTGGCGGGTCGATTCCGTTTCGGTGCAGCCGGGCGTCGGCGTGGCCGATGCCGAGGTGAGCGGGTCCGGCTGGCAGTTGCTGGCCTGGTTAGTCGGGCGTGGCGACCATGGACTCACTGTTGCCGGGCGAGCGGAACGTCTGCCGAACCTGCCCGCCTATGGCTAAGGGGTCTCAGTCCACCTCCATACTCAGAAAGGTCGGCTTCGGAGGCAGCGACGCCGCCGCGCTCGGCGCGTCCAGGTAGAAGAAGACCGTGCTCGCTATGTCATCGCTGTTGGGGCGGTAGCGGTACCCCAATCCGTTGCCGTCCCCGGGACCGCTGCCGAGGCACTGGATGGTCGCGCGCATCTCGCGGTGGAACCGGACAGGGTCCGGGATGTGCCAGCGGTACATGCCGAAGCGTTGTTGGCTGCGGTAGAGGCCGTCGGGCTTGAGGACTTGGTGCAGGCCCAGATAGGGGGTGGTGTAGGCGGTGTATCCGGTGCCCGGTACGTCGAAGTTCCACGCGCCGCCGAAGTAGTCCTCGGTCCCGGTGCCGCAGATGGTGGGGAACTCCGTGTCGCCGTCGAAGTAGAACTTGACCTCGCCCTCGCCCCACCACCCGGGGCTGTTGACGCCCCAGGCCAGGTATGTGCCGACGTAATGGCCTGAGCCACGCAGCCCGTCGAGCAGGGTGTGCACCTCCCCTCGCGGGACCGGATTGCTGCGCCGCCATTGCGCATGGAAGTAGAGCGCGTCGGCAGGGATGTCGTCGTCGAGTTCGTAGTCGACTTGGTAGTACAGGGTCATGGGATCAGGCGACACGTTCTCCACGGTGACGCGCGCCGAATGGTGGAACGGCATGGGCCAGTAGCAGTTGAGCCCGCCGTTCGGGTTCGCCGCGACTGTCGCCGAGGACACCTGGCCGAAGACGTTCCAGCCCTGACAGAAGAAGTCCCCGAGCGGAACCTCGACCGCCGGCTCGCCCTCGCCCTTGCCCTTGCCCTCGCCCTCGCCCTCCCAGTAGATCCGCAGGATCGAGCCACGCCATGCCCGGTGCGGGGCCGCGGTGAGCCACACGTGCCGGATCGTCCCGGCCCCCTCGATGGCCGCGATCGTCGCCGTGGCCCCGGCAGCTATCTCGATACACGGCGAGATCTTCCACCCGCGCCCCATCGCCCCGGCGGCCTGCGCGCCCGGCCCCTCGGTGGCGGCGCCGCCGGCACCCGGGCCACCGGTGGGGTTCTCCGCGCTGATGGAGCGGGATATCGCGCGGGAGGGTCGCGAGAGGCGGTCGAGCTCTGGGGTCATGTTTTTCGTCCATCCGTGAGCATCAAGGCGGATGAGCGACAGTGTGGGTGGGTTTGCCATCGCCGGCAAGGATCGGCAGGCGATACCGTCGTCTAGAGCGTCTGTCCCACCCGCAGCTGCGCCCCGCAGCCCCCGCGTCCATCGGCCCGCCAGGTCCGGTCCAAGCGGTCGATCGTCGTCTGCGCCCACAACCGCAACGAAGCCAGGGCCTGCCCGTCCGGCTTCAGGATCCCGTAGGCGAGCAGCGCCAGCGCCAGCGGCACCAAAGCGGCGCTCAGCGCGGGGCCGAACGGCACCGCGTCGGCGGGATCGGTGAGTCGGGCGCGGACAGGACGCCGCCGCGCGGCGACGATCCCCACACACGCGGCCACCGGCAGGACCAGGCCCCACCCGGCCCACGCCATCAGGTCGCCGGTGTGGGACAGATCGGCCATGCTGGGCGCGCTCTGCGACTTGGCGACGGCGCTGTTCGGCAGCCACATCCCGAATTCCATCCGCCGCCACAGCAGGAAGCCGCCGAACGGCACGGCGAAGATCAGGCCGTACCGACGCACGGCCGCCACGGACGCGCTCACGGCGGTGCCGCCCACGAACAACAACACCGTCAGCGGGTAAGCGGCAGCGTAGATGACGCCGTCCGGCCGATTGAGCGCCGCGAGCAAAGCGGCCAGGGCGGCGGCCCCGGCGACTCGGGGCCCGAGAAGCCGCCCGCGCGCCACGCCCTTCACCAGGACCGCCGTCAGCAGCGTGACGGCCAAAGCGGTCAGCGGATTCTCGAGCCCGGAGAACATCCAGGCGATCAGCGAGAAGTTGGCCGCCATCAGCAACCCGGCGATCATCGTGACCGCGTTCGCACGCCGCGGCAGCACCACCCGCGCGACGCTCGCCACCACCGCCAGCATCCCGACCACGCACAGCAGCGCGAGGAACTTCGGGAACGTCACCAGATCGGACACGCCGAACCAGGACCCGTTGTCGAACAGCCCTACCATCCGTCCCAGGACCAGCAGCGCCAGCCATGCGGGATCCGAATAGCCCTCCACCGGCGCGGCGCCGGGCTGCTGCACCGGCCCCAGCCCTTCGCCGATGCTCCGGGCGTAGGCGAAGGTGACCCCGGCGTCGTCCGCGATCCACTGCCCCAGCGTCAGCGCTTGGAGCCCGACCAGCGCGGCCCCGATCGTGATGACGGTGCCCTGGGCCGGCCAGCGCAGGCGGTAGCGGTAGGTGGAGGGCCGCAGCGCCACCCGGCGGGTCCGGCTGACGCCGAGGCGCTTGAAATAGGCGAGGGCTGATTCCGTCACGCGCCGGTAGCCGGCGGTCGAAGGGTGCTGGTTACGTCGGCGTACGCCATTCGAGGCAACCCGCGCCGAGGATCGGCGGCATCTCAGCTGCCTGCCTCGCGCACCGGCATCCCGAACCGCGCGTTCAGCACCTGCATGGCCGCGCCGGCGGCGATCGCGTCCTCGCCGAGCATGGTCAGGGAGACCTCGACCGGCAGCCAGTCGGCACGCGGTACCTCGGTGCGGACGGCGCGGCGCACCTCGGCGAGGTACTGGTCCGCGTGGCTGAGCAGGTCTGTACCTGCGAGTACAACGTGGTCCACGTCGACCGTCTGGAGCAGGTTCACGATGCCGACGGACAGGACGCGGGTTGCTCGGGCCAGGTCACCGCTGCCCGCGGCGGTGTCGTGCACGATCTCCAGGCAGCCGTGGCGTCCGCACACGCACAGTGGACCGTCCAGGTCGACGACCGTGTGCCCGAACTCCCCCGCGTTCGTATGCGCGCCGCGGTAGGCCGATCCGTCGAGCCACAGGCCGGCGCCGATGCCTGACTGGACCATGATCAGTGCTGCGTGCCGGAGGTCGGCGCCGCGGCGCCAAGCCTCGCCGGTGACCGCGGCGGTCACGTCCTTGTCCAGGTGCACGGGCAGTCCGAGCTCGGTCTCGGCCAGTTGGCGCAGCGGGACGTCGTGCCAGTGCCGCAGGCGGTGCGCGTCGCGGACGATGCCGTGGCCGTGGTCCAGCGGCCCGACCATGCCCACCCCGAGGCCCGCGATGCGCGCCGGCGGCAGGCGGTGCTTCCGTGTCAACGCTTCGAGGCCTGCGCGCAGCGCCTGGAGTAAGTCGGCCGGGGTGAAGTCCTCCGGCAGCGAGGTGAGCTCCGAGTCGCGGACGTCGCCGACGAAGTCGGTGAGGACCAGGCGCAGGCTTCCGCGTCCGACGTGGGCGCCGATCGCGTACTGGCCGGTCGGTACGACCTGGTAGGAGATCGGGGGCTTGCCGACGCCGCGGCGCACCGTTCCGGTGGGGGCCACCAGCCCCTGGTCGATCAGGCGGGCCAGGACCTTGGACACCGCCTGCGGGGTCAGGCCGGCGGCGGCTGCGACCTGGGCCCGGTCGAACTCCGGGAGTCTGCGCACCAGGCCGAGGACCAACGCTTCGTTGTAGTCCCGCACGTAGCTCACGTCGGCTGCTGCTTTGCCCGTCATGGTCGCAGTCTAGAATTAAGCAACGGCGTTGCTATATTGACCGGCATGCAAGTCACGCACGTGTCGCCGGCCCGCCGCCGAGCCGCTGTCGCCGCCCTCGCCCTCGGCGGCTTCGCCATCGGACTGACCGAGTTCGTGGCGATGGGTCTGCTGCCGCAGGTCGCGCACAGCCTGCTCGGGGGCCAGTACGCCGCGTCCAGCTCGAAGGCCGTCGCGCACGCGGGCTGGATGATCAGCGCGTACGCCCTCGGGGTCGTGGTCGGCGCGCCGACCATAGCCGCCGTGACCGCGCGCGTGGCCCGCAAACAGCTGCTGCTCGGCCTGCTCGCGTTGTTCATCGTCGGCACCGCGGCCTCGGCGGCCGCGCCGAACTTCGACCTGCTCCTGCTGGCCCGCTTCATCGCTGCGCTCCCGCACGGCGCGTACTTCGGCGCCGCCGGCCTGCTGGCGTCCCAGATCATGGGGCCCGGCAGCCACGGCCGGGGATTCGCGGCGGTGCTGGGCGGCCTGACCGTCGCCAACGTGTTCGGCGTGCCGCTGATCACCCTGGTGGGCCAGCACGCCGGCTGGCGCGTGGCGTACCTGGCCATCGCCGGGATGTTCTTCCTGACGCTGATAGCCGTGGTGGCGGTGGTCCCCGCGATCGCCTCTCCGGTAGAGGGTTCGCCGCGCGACGAGCTCCGCGCGTTCCGCTCCGGACAGGTCTGGCTCGTGGCCACAGTCGCGGCGATCGGCTTCGCCGGCTTCTTCGCCGTGGACAGCTACATCGCCCCGGTGACAACGCACATCGCAGGGCTCTCCGACAGCTGGGTGCCATGGGTCCTGGCGACAGTGGGCCTGGGCATGACGGCGGGCAACGCCGCGGGCGGCTGGGCCAGCGACCGGAACCTGGAACGCAGCCTGCTGTTCGGCTTCGGCGCGCTCATCACCTCTACAGCCCTGTTCGCACTGATCGCCCACACCCCCGCGGGCTTGTTCATCGGCGCGTTCCTGATCGGCGCCTCCAGCCTGTTCATCGGCCCGGCGATGCAGTCGCGCCTGATCAGCGCGGCGCCGAGCGCCCGCCTGATGGGCGCGGCGGTCAACCAGTCGGCGATGAACATCGCCAACAGCCTGGGCGCGGCGCTGGGCAGCTTGGCGATCGCGAACGGTCTGGGCTACCTCGCGCCGAGCGTGCTCGGTGCGGGGCTGGCGACCGTGGGTCTGCTGCTGTGTGGCGTGGATATCGCGGCGCGGCGACGGGCGCGAACGGGATCGCGGGGTGAGGCCGAGCATCGTGCCGAAACCGCGGCGGCCGCGAGCGGGAACGGATAGGCAACCGAGCACGAACGCAAAACCACGCACTTTCTCAGACCCCTGTATCGCTGAACCGCCCTCCCGCATACGCTCAGAACATGGATCTGACGACCATGGTCACGCCCGGCGCCCAATCGCTGGTCACAGCCATTCTGACCGATTCTTGGGCCCAGGTACGCACTGCGTTGTCCCGGCTCTGGGCTCACCGCCAATCCTCCTCCCACGCATCCGGCCCATCCGAGCCGGATGCCGCCGCGCTCCAAAAAGCCGAGACCGAACTCGACGTCGCCAAGAAGCAGGCGCTCATAGTCGGCGGGAACGGGCCGGAATCCGAGCGTGCCGCTCGAATGGAAGTGTTCTGGATCGGCTATCTGGCCGGGCAACTCGCAGCGCGCCCCGAGCTTGCGGAAGCAGTCCAGGCGCTACCGGGGCTGCACGGTGCCCAGCCGGACGTGTCACCCACGATTGTGGCAGTGACCTCCAAGACTGTTAGTGGGACTGTGCACGGAAACGCCGTACAAGCCGATGATGTCACCGGAGGAATCCGCTTCGGCCGGTAGCACCAACAGCGAAGGCACTAGTGCAGCCCCATGAGCCTTTGGCGAAGCTCGTCTGCTTTGCGGTCGAGGAAGGGTTCAAGCAACTCCAGCGCCTCGTCGCGAGCTCGCACAGCCTCCGGAGCACTGGAGAGTTCCGAATAGGCCTCACTCAAAAGGCACAGCGTCTTCGCCAACTCGTAGGCGTCGCCATCTCGGCGGCGCGTCACTTCCGCGTCCCGGTGAAAGGCAAGGCCCTCGGAGCCGTTTCCAAGGAGGCGGAGGACCTGTCCCATGCCGTCGAAGGAATCCGCCTCGCCTCGCACGCGTTCGACGGACTGTATTGCCAGGCAGGACTCGTATTGCACCAGGGCTTCATCCAAACGCCCTTGCCGCAGCCGCAGCCCTGCATGAGCCAAGTGCGTCTGATGGCGCATGTTGCCGCTCAGGTTGCCATAGGCCTCGAGCCACTGCTCGGCTTGGTCGTACAGTCCAAGTTCAGTACACGTTCTGATCAGCCGAACCGAGTTCGCGACGGCCGGGTGCGAATCGTCAGCGAGACCCGGAGGCGCGGCCGGCGGCAGACTCTCGGCGATCCGCAAAGCCTCCTCGGGTGCGCCCATGTCCAAGTGGCACTCGGCGAGGTTACCGATGATGAACTGCCGCATCGTGAAGGGTTCGTCCGGGCCTAGAGCGTCCAGCGCACAATGAAGGCTCGTGATGGCTTCCGGGAACTCTCTGAGTAGTAAGTGAGCCACCGCCACCCGGTTGGCGGCCAACGTGATCCCCTGCCGATCGCCGATCGCCTCGTAGAGCGCGAGGGCAGCGGAATGCTGCTCGAGTGCATGCCGGTAGTCTCGAATGCCCTTGAGGGCTGCTCCCAACGTGTTACGCACCGCCGCCTCGGCGGCCGAGTCGGCCAAACGCACCGCCGCGGTCACGCCGAGATCAGCGGCTTCCAACCAGTATTCGTAGTCCCGTTCAGCATCGAACAACGGCTCCGCGGATACAGACAATCGCCACGAGAGGTCGTCGAAGCCACGTGCCGAGGCGATCCTGGCGATCGCCATGATGGCGTCCTTCTCCTCCTTGTACCAGGCGATCACCTGCTCTCTTCCGTCCCCGATTCGTGAAGCGGCGCTCGCGATGGCGTCCACATAGAAATCGGCGAGCCGGTGCAAGGCGGCCTGCCTGGCTTCGGCCGTTTCTTGCTGTTCCGCAGCGTGAATCGCGTACGCACGAAGCAGATCGTGAAACTGGAAACGCCCCGATGCGGTCCGCTCGATCAGATGCGCCCCAGTAAGCAAGTCCAGATACTCTCCCGTCTGGAGTGGAGACGCCTCCGCCAGCACCGCCGCCGAATCCTGACCAAAGTCAATACCCGGATGCAGCCCGAAAAGACGGAAGGCCCTGGCGGCCGAGTCCGGCAGGTGCCGATACGACCAAGCGAAGACCGACTCAACAGGCTGCTGCGCGGCCGACCCGTCCGACATGTCAGTAACCTCATCCACGGTAAGGAGTAACGACTGGTGACGCAGTCCGTCGATCACGGCTTGCAGCGGCGTTGAAGGCCGAACGACGGCCCGCTCAGCCGCGATACGCAGCGCCAGCGGCAGGCCGGCGCACAAAGCCGCGAGTTCGGCGATAGCCGAGCGGTCGGCATCCCCGCGGTCCCGCATCGCAGAACTCAGCAAGGCAGCGGATTCATCCGCGTCGAACAGGCCGAGATCGATTCGGGTACCGCCGATGAACCTGGAGAGCGTCGGGAGCCTGCCGCGGCTCGTGATGAGCACCAACGAGTCGCCGCTGCCGGGCAGCAGGACCCGGGCTTGGCCGGCGGTCCCCACGTTGTCGAGAATGATGAGCAAGGCACGGTCGGCAGCCAGGGAGCGGAAGAGCTCGGCCTGTTCTTCCACTTCATGCGGAATGTCGTGAGCGGGTATTCCCAAAGCACGGATGAAGCGGTTCAGGGCTGTGGTCGGTGGCATCGGGGCCTGCGGCGAATACCCCCGAAGGTCGATGAAGAGTTGTCCGTCTGGGTAACGGGCACGGACTTCGTGGGCGAACCGGAGGGCCAACGAGGTCTTCCCCGCACCGCCCGCCCCAACGATGAGTGCGACCTGCGGCCCACCACTCGGCTGCGCCCGGCCGCCGCCCACCAAGGCTCGCAACCGTTCCAGCTCGGGCTCACGCCCGACGAACAACGGCAAAGTACCCGGGAGCTGGCGCGGGGGTGTGGGCAATGACGCGCGCGGGATGTCGAAACGAGTCTGGTAGTGGAAGTGCACTCCCCCACGGACATCGCGAGCCTGTACAACATCACGCGCCGTACCGGACATCGTTGAAGACGAATGGAGCGGGCCGTCGGGGCTGTCAGGGCCGACAAACGGAGTTGTCGTCATCGTGGCCACCTCGCAAGAAGCTTCCCCTGGATACGGTGCATTTCAGCACGGTGCGGCGCAGCCCGCCTATGACGAGCTGCGCCGCACCGGACTCGGTTCTCAGATGGGCATCTCGAATTCGCCGTTGAACGCGCCGAGCAGGAACGTCTCCCACTCACCCCGGTTGAACACCAACACCGGTCCCTGCCGATCGCTGCTGTTGCGCACGTGCGCGGTGCCGCCGCCGAACCAGACCTCCACGCAGTCCTTGTCGTTGGCGCAGAAGCTGCTCTTGGACCACTGCCTGCATCCGCCTGAGCCCATGGCTCCTCCTCCCCGAAATGTTCGGCACCAGGGGTCAGCGACCGTTCCCGATGCCGCCTACTCGTGAGGGATTCCATCGCGGCACTTCAGACTTCTTGCCGTCGGCTTGACGAAACGCTTGCATCCACGGGCTCGCAGGTCCGGTAAAGCCCTACTGACATCGCCGTCACCGGATCAGAGTCGTTGCCGACGCGGCCCGGTGTAGTCCGAGGCGCTGATACAAGTCTTTGGCCCGCGCCAGATAGCGGCGGCTGGCCGTGGGCTCCTCCGGGGCAAGCAGTTCGCCGATGGCTCGCAAAGCATGTGCCTGGTCCAATGGCGCTTGCGCTGATTCGGCTTCGGCCAGGGCCGTCGTGTAGCAGTCCAGGGCTGCCGTTCGGTCACCACCACGCTGGTGCAGGATCCCGGTGGCCAGGTGCACGTGGGAGCTCTGCAAAGGGTCCTCACTCTCCTCTGCCAGATGAAGAGCCCGGCTCAATTGGCGTGCCGCGATGCCGCTGTTGCCGAGATCAGCGTGGGCCACGGCGGCCTCCACGAGGGTCTCGGCCTCATTCCGATGGTCCGCGCCCGAGCGGGACCAAGCCAGGGCCTGCCTGAACGAAGCCAGGGCCAGGTCTGCTTGGCCGCGCCGGCGGTGGACCGCACCGATATTGGTGGCCAGCACGGCCAGGCACTGGGGATCACCGGACTCGGCGGCCAACGGCTGTGCCTGATGGAAGTAGGCCATCGCGACGTCGCACTCGTCAGCGATCAAGTGCATCTTGCCGAGATTGATGAGGACATCGCAGCGCAGTTCCGCGTCGCCGAGCGCGCTCGCAGCACTGAGTACCCGCTGCATGCATTCGAAGGCGGCGTCCAGTTGCCCCAGTTCGAACAGTCCGATGCCAAGGTGGTACTCGGCGGTCGCGCGCCGCTCCGGAGCGCCAAGGCCACCGAACATCTCAGCGGCGACGCGGAAATCTTCGACCGCTTCAGTACGGCGACCGGAGAGCCAGTGGATGCGCCCAGAGTGCAGTGTCGCTTCGGCCTGCCCATAAGGATGCTTGTTAACGGTCCAGATGGTGACGGCAGCGGTGGCGTGGGTCAGCGCCTTCTCGAGTTCTCCCGCGCGGGCATAGAACGCCGCGAGATCCGTGTGTATCTGCGCGGCTGTCGCGAAGTCCTCGCTTGGATCGGTACTCGCCGACTGAAGGTCAGGAACATCCGTCGCAGCCTTACGCAACAGCTCGATCGCCTCGCGCCAGTGTCCGCGCCGATCGAGGTGGCCGGCGAGGATGTGCAACAGCGAAGTCGTGGGTCCGCGCCAGCCATGCGCGGATGCGAACTCGAGGATCGCTGTCAGATTCGCAGATTCCAGATCCAGCCACGCGCGAACGGATTTGCGACTGTCAACGTCGATCGCGACGCCCGCAAGGTCCGCGGGTTCCGCGATCGACTGAGGCTGAGAGGTATTGTGCGAGGCTGGTTCGGAGGGGTAGAGCGTTCGGCCGGCACGTTCGGCGGTCTGCAAGTAGAGCAAGAACGTCCGGTGGACAGCATCCTCGACATCATCGAGGGTCTGCTCATGCCAGGCACGGTCGAGAGCGAACTCTCGGATCAGGTCGTGCAAGCGATAGCGATGCCGTGTGGTCTCCTCGATCAGATGGTGCTCCACCAGGGCGTCCAGCGCCAGGTCGGTACCTGTGGCGTCGGACTGGGCAAGCGCCGCGGCGGCGGGCAAGCCGATGTCAGGGCCCGGGTGCCCGGCCAAACGGCACAGCAGGGTTCGCAGCTGAGCCGAGAGGGAGTAGAACGACAAGGCGATGGCGGAATCCACCGGCCCGGTGATTTGGTCGTCGGCCGACCGATGCCCCGGGGTGTCCAGGCGCGCGACCAGATCGCCGAGCTTCCAGTTGGGGCGCTTGCGCAAGTGTGCCGCAGACACGGTGATCGCCAACGGCAGGCCGCCGCAGTGTGCCGTGAAGCGCCCGAGCGCTTCGGCGTCGACCTCCGCGGCGAAGCTGCGTTCGGTGATATCGGCGAGCAGTGCGTGCGCCGCCTCGTCGGGAAGCGTGCTCAAGGAACGCTGCCGCAGCCCTGACATGGTGCCCAGCTGTCGACGCGAGGTCAACAGGACCGCGGCCCCCGGCGCGGTGGGGAGCAGACACTCGACCTGTTCCAGGCTCTGCACGTCATCAAGAAGCAGGAGCAGACGCTTGCCGTAGATGCGACGGCGCCATAGAGCGGAAAGAGCATCGACCGACTCGGCACGGCCGACGTCCTGGACCGGCGCTCCGATTTCATCGAGGAGCTGGCGTAGCGCCTCCAGCGGGCCTATCGGGCTTTGGTGCGGGTGATGGCTGCGGAAGTTGATCTGGATCCGGCCATCTGGGCAGTCGTCACGAAGAAGGTGCGCGATACGCACCGCGAATGACGTCTTGCCGATTCCCGGCATACCGTCAATGGCAAAGATCGAAGGTCCGCTTGATCCGGATCCTAGGTCGGTGCGGACCGCTGCCAGCACATCGGCCAGCTCGGTTTCGCGACCGACAAGGTAGCGCGGACCGCGATCAAGATTGTCGGGCGGCTTTTCCGACTGGTCCACTGCCGCGCCGGAGCCCGTCTGCGATCCCCCGGCCGGACCGTGCGTGCCGCTCCGCCTCGGCGACCTGGGAGCCAGCTCGCCTTTCAAAATCCTTTGATGAAGGAATCGCAGCTCAGGGTTCGGATCGGCGCCGATCTCCGACCGCAATCGCTTCCGGGCTTCGCGGAACGTCGACAGGGCATCAGCCAGGCGTCCCGCCTGCGCCAGCGCGCGCATCAGCATGCCGACCGCCGCCTGGTCGACTCCGCCGATCGCGGTGAGCGCCGCGAGCTCGCTGACGAGTTCATCGGGATCGCTACCGAGCCTCAGCTCGAGATCGATGCGAGTCAGGACGGCGGAGCGCCGGCGCTCCCAGAGAGCACGCCTGGTCCCGTCCGCCCACTGGCCGACGAGCCCGGCCAACGGCTCTCCACCCCACAGGGCCTCCGCCTGACGGAACAAGGAAACCGCCGCCTCGGGATCCGAGACGGCGGTGGACCGGGCACGAGTGACCGCTTGATCGAAGCGTCGCGCATCGACGAGTTCGGCTGGCACGTCGAGCAGATAGCCGCCGGAACGATTGGCACGGATCAGCCCCACGGTATCGCCCGCTTCGCGCAATTTGGTGCGAAGACGCGATATGTACACCTGGAGGGTTTCCCGTTCCTTGATCGGCGGATTGCCGTCCCACAGGCGGTCGGCGATGCTGCCCGTCGAGACAGACAGGCCAGAGGCGAGCAAGAGGATGGCTAAGACGTGCTGGGCTTTCGAAGCGCCGACGGGGATACAACGATCTTGATCCCAGATCTCGACAGGGCCTAGCACGCGAAAATACACCTCTGTGCCCCCTAACACTATGCGGAGTATATATTTCGCCCCTTTTACTCATACACCGCCACGGAGGAAGCCTCCAGATCCTATGAGGGATTCAGTCCACGAAGCTGGACGACGCAGCCGAGTTCGCGCGTCCACCGAAGAAGAGCCAGCAGGCGCGGATGCCGGCGCCCGTGCTCCCAACGCAGGACGGTCGCGTCGGTAACCTCGAGCCTTCTGGCGAGCTCAAGTTGAGTCATCGGCAGCCTGTTGCGAATCTCGGTGAGCGTCCGGAACAGACGTCGGGCCTGCCTCACATCCCACGCCTGCTCGGCGTCGGCCACTGATTCGGTCAGCGGGTAGTCCCCGTCCGCACTGCAGATCGTAAGGCGGAGGTTGAACACCCGAGCCCAACGGATGAGATGAAGGAGGGTGGGCGCGTCACGACCGGCCTCCCAATCGTTCAACGTCGAGACCGCCACGCCCAAATGCGCGGCCAGATCCCGCCTCCGACGGAGAACGCCGTGTTTGCGCCGCGCTAGAATCAGGACATAGACAAGGTCGCCAAGGTCCTCGGTCGCATTACCCGAGTACACGCCGCAGCCACCTTATCGTTCGAAATTCCCCAGTTTTCGCACGCGTGCGAAAGTGTACAGGCGCTGCGTCACGAGAAATTAAAAGTCTGAGTTCTGCCGGTCGGGTCTCGTTAGAGTTGGCGCGTTCGCGCTCAACTTGAAGCCCCCGAGAGGTCTGACTTGATCTACCAAGTGATAGGTGCCGCCGTCGCCGCCGCTCTGCCCTTCTGGGTGTGGCACCCGTAATCGGGATCGGGGCGGCTGCGCGCTTGAGCGGCAGTACGCCCCGGCCAACGCTGACGACGAGCGCATCGCAGGTGCCCATGATGCGGCTTTTCCCTTAAGATGGAGCCTTTCAACCCGAAGGCAACCGCAAGCGTTACATGCGCAGGATCAGTGCACCCGGAGGGATTCGAACCCTCATGCCCTTTTCGGGCCCCGGCTTCTCAGACCGGGCTGTCAACCAGTTGCAGCACGGGTGCTGGGTGCTTCCGGTGGGAGTCGAACCCACACTTACGACGCGCTGAACGCCGTGCCTCTGCCAGTTGGGCTACGGAAGCTTGTGAAACATGAGAAGGGCCGCCCGGCCGGAGGTTTCCCTTCCGGCGGGCGGCCCTTGGACCGTCACCTGGTGACGGTCAGGCCGAGATCTCCTCCGGAAGGCGTGCAAGGCACAGGGACCGGAGGACGCACAGTCGGGTCGCTTCGACGGTCATGTCCCTGCTCCTTCCTTTCCGATCTCGGCTTCGGAACCGCTTGATGGGTACAGTCTGCCGGGTTCGCAGGGGGCCGACAACCGATTTATCGAAAGCCAACTCTCCCCCATCGATGCCAAGATCCGCGGGTGGAGACTTCCGACATCACGCGTGCGATCGCGGCCGCGACTTCGATCACCGCGTCGTTCGACCTGCCAGTGGACGAGGCGGTCATCCTGCAGAACTCGAACAAGCTGGCACTGCGGCTTGCCCCATGCGATGTCTTTGCCCGGGTCGCCCACGTGGGGCAAGAGGTTGCACAGTTCGAAATCGAGCTCGCCCAGCGGCTCACCGAAGCCGGCGGCCCGGTGTGTCCCCTGGAGCCTCGGGTGGACCCTCGTGTGTACAGGCGCGATGGCTTCGCAGTCACGCTGTGGACCTACTACCACCAGCCCGAGACGCCGCATGCCCCACCAGGCGACTACGCCGCGGCGCTGGAGCGGCTGCACGCCGGCATGCGCGACCTCGATGTGCCGAGCCCGCGGTTCACGGACCGCATCGCCGAGGCGGAAGAAGTCGTCGCCGACCGGGCTCGCTCACCGGAACTCGCCGACGTGGACCGCACGTTTCTCAGCGCCACGCTGGGAAGCCTGCGCAAGGCCATCGAGGGCCGCGGCGCCGTGGAACAGCTGCTGCACGGCGAGCCGTGGTCGGGCAATGTGCTCAACACAAAGAGCGGCCCGTTGTTCATCGACCTTGAGACGTGCTGCCGCGGCCCCGTCGAGTTCGACCTGGCTCATGCGCCCGAGGCGGTCGGCGGTCATTACCCGAACGTCGACCACGATTTGCTGGACAAGTGTCGGCAGCTCGTCCTCGCGATGCTCGCAGCATGGCGGTGGGAGCTTGGCGACCAGTTTCCGAACGGGCGGCGATTCGGGGAGGAACTCCTGCGCTTGCTGCGCGAGGGTCCTCCGTGGCCGGCATTCGACGCGGCGGCAATTCATCCCCGGTAGCAATATCCGAATCCGGCGCCGACTGACGAATCACGGCACAGGTCTGGTGCGGCCGGTGCGCTTGACCGAGGTGAGGATCGGGGTCACCTCCAGGCTGCGCAAGTCGTCCAGTGCGCCGACGGTCATGGTCAGGAATGTGTAGAGGGCGTCGAGGTTCTCGGCGGCAACGGCGACCAGGAGGTTGGCGCTGCCGGTGGTCGCGGCGGTGAAGCGGACCTGGGGGTGGCGGCTGAGGGTGGTGCCCGCCTGTTCCAGGGCGGCGGGGCCGGTGGCGATCCACAGCAGGGCTTCGGTGGCGATGCCGAGTTGGGCCAGGTCCACCTCGCAGGCCAGGCGCAGCATGTGGGAGGCCAGCAGGGTTTCCAGGCGGCGGCGGACCGTTGACGCCGACGAGTCGAGCGCCGTGGCCAACTCGTTGTAGCCGGCGCGGGCGTTGGCGGCGAGGTGGTCGATGAGGGCTTCGTCGAAGGGCTGGATCTGGGGCGGGGGAACGGGATCGTGGGTGAAGGAGGCCAGGGTCTCGAACTCCTGCGGGCTCAGCAGTCCCCCGCTCCAGGCGAAGCCGGCGGGGAACACCTTCATCAGGTCGTAGGCGTCCCACGACAGCACGTCGGCGGTGGCCGGCAGGTCGCGCAACAGCAGCGTGTTGCGCGCCTCGGCCCCGTCGAGAAACAGGACGCTGCTGATCTCGGTGCCGCCGCCGAGGACGTCCACCCAGATCGTGTCCGGTCGGCGGGCCAGTCCCGCGGCGATCGCCTTGATGCGCTTCGGCCGGCAGTGGATGCGCAGGACCATCGGGACGATCCGGGGGAAGCGCGCGGGGTTGCGCACGGCTGTGGGCCGCAGCGTGCCGTCGTGCAGGAGCGGGGCGGCGCGGCGCACGATCGTGCGCTCGGACAGGTCCAGTACCTCGGCGACAGTCCGCCACGAGGCACGCGGCGAGGCCATCAGCACCGCGGCGATCCGACGGTCGGTCTCGTTCAACATCGGAAGGTAGCACCGGCCCTGTCTTTGATCCGCCATATGGGGCTTACCCATGTCCTATATCGAGCAGAGTAGAGCAATATTTAGCGTGTTTTCGTTGCTCGGCGATACACCAGGGGTGTCCATTCAGCGCAAGGAAGGTGACACCGATGACCAACCCCGTCGTCAGGACCGAATCGGGCAACATCCAGGGCATCGTCGAGGACGGAGTCGCGGCCTTCCGCGGGATCCCGTACGCGGCCTCCCCGGTCGGAGATCTGCGCTTCGCCGCCCCGCAGCCGCACCCGAAGTGGGACGGCACCCGCGACGCCTCCCGCCCCGGCCCGGCCGTTCCGCAGAACGCGTCCCGGCTGGAAGCCGTCATGGGAGCGCGCACCCCGGACTGGGACGAGGACGGCTCGCTCAATCTCAACGTCTGGACGCCGCAGCCGGCCGAAGGCACGCGGTCCGGCCGCGCCCTGCCGGTCCTGCTCTGGTTCCACGGCGGCGGCTTCACCAGCGGATCCGGCGGCTGGGACTGGTACGACGGCCGCGAACTGGCCGCCGCCGGCGACATCGTCGTGGTCACCGCCAACTACCGCCTCGGCCCCCTGGGCTACCTGTACCTGCCGGAGCTCGGCGTGGAGAACCTGGGCGTGCAGGACCAGGGCGCGGTGCTGGACTGGATCGAGCGCAACATCGCCGCGTTCGGCGGGGACCCGGCCCGGATCACCGTCGGCGGCCAGTCGGCCGGCGCCTTCTCCAGCCTCTACCTCGCCGCGTCCCCGGTCACCGGCCCGCGGATCCGGCGCGTCATCATGCAGTCCGCCCCGTTCGGCCTGCCGCCGCAGAACCCTGGCGAGGCAGCCGAGAACGCCCGGCGCTTCGTCGACATCCTCGGCCTGACCGGCAGCCTGGACCTGCTCGAAGCACTCAGGGCGGTTCCGGTGGAGAAGATGCTCAGCGCGTACGGACAACTCGCCGGGGAACTGGCTCGCCCCGGCAACGTCGCGCCGCCGATGTACCCGGTGCTCGGCGCGTCCGGCATCCCGGCGGCCTGGCAGCAGGCGTTGGCCGCCGGACGTCTGGACGGCAAGCAGGTGCTGACCGGCACCACCAAGAACGAGATGACCGCGTTCTTCGCCTTCAACCCGGCGGTTCAGGCAATCAGCGGGGAGCAGGCACGCGCGCTGGTGGCCGGGCAGATCGAGGACGGCGCCGAGCGCTACGACCGCACAGCCGCGAAGATCCACGACGCCGTAGACGACGCAAAGGTCGCAGAGGTTGCAGAGGTCGGAGACGTCGCGGCCAGCGTTGTATTCACTGAAATCGAGACCGAAATCGTTTTCCGCGACGGGACGCTAGCCGTCGCCGACCACCAGGCCGCCGCCGGCTACTCCACCTACGTCTACGAGTTCGATTACACCCCGGCCGACGACCCGGCACACCTCGGCGCTACACACTGCGCCGAACTCCCCTTCTTCTTCAACACCATCGACGCCTACCCCGGCTCCCCCATGCTCGGCGAGCCCACCGGAGCGGCACGCGATCTGGCCGACACGTTCTCGCACGCGGCGGCCTCCTTCGTCGCCACGGGGCAGGTGGACGCGGACGGCTGGGAGCCGTACCGGTCCGGCGACTCGGAAACCATCCGCCACTTCGGCTGACCGAGTTCATTGACGCGCCCGGTCTCCCGCGCGACACTGACCCGGCGGGATTCATAAACCTGTCATCAGTTCACGTATATGAAAACCCTCCACCAGATGGAATGGGAGACTTTCGTGAAACGCAGCCGCACCATCGCAGCCCTCATACTCGTCGCGGGCCTGGTGACGCCGTCCGCCGCAGCCGCGGCGCGCACGGCGGATCAGGCCCCTGCGAGCCGCTCGTTCCGCATCCCGGCGACCGTGGTCCTGGACGGCTACCGCATGGCGCTGACCCGCGAACTCGTCCGCGCCGGCGTCCCGTCCCTGCAAGCCCCGCTGACCGAACTGCGCACCCAGGCCGACGCCGACCTCACCGCCGGACCGTGGTCGGTGATGGACAAGCCGCAACTGCCGCCGAGCAACGACAAGCACGACTACCTGAGTCAGGCCCCTTACTGGTGGCCCACGCAGCCCGCCACCGCCGCCAACCCCTGGGGCTGCCCGTACGTGCAGAAGGACGGGGTGCGCAACCCCGCGATCGACGACATCACCGACCACGCCGAGCGCGGCGAGATGTTCAACGCCGTCTACGACCTCACCCTGGCCTGGTACTACACCGGCGACGCCGCCTACGCCCAGCGCGCGGCGCTGGACCTGCGCACCTGGTTCGTCGACCCGGCCACGCGCATGAACCCGAGCCTGGACTACACCCAGTTCATCCCCTGCATGGTCAGCGGCCGGGGCATCGGCATCATCGACTTCTCCCAGCAGTTCACCGACATCCTCGACGCCGTCGCGCTGCTGAACACCGGCGCGCCCGGCTGGTCCGCGTCCGACAACGCCGGCATGACCAGCTGGAACAAGCAGTTCCTCACCTGGCTGCAGACCAGCAAGAACGCCTCCGACGAGGCCGCCGCGACCAACAACCACGGCTCCTTCTTCGACATGCAGGAGGCCGCGCTCGCGCTGGCCACCGGGCAGCCGGCGCTGGCCCGCTCGATCGTCGTGACCGCCGAGACCAAGCGGCTGGACGACCAGATCGCCGCCGGCGGCGGGCTGCCGCAGGAGCTGTCCCGCACCCGCAGCTTCCACTACTCGACCTTCGACCTGGTGGCGCTGACCCGGCTGGCGATGATCGGCCGGCACGTCGGCGTGGACCTGTGGCACTACACCACGCCCGGCGGCGGCACCTTGTTCAAGGCGGTGGACTTCGTCGTCCCGGCCGCGACCGGCCAGGCCGCCTGGACGTATCCGGAGCTCCAGTTCCAGGCCTTCGCCGCCGACGACGACATCCACGCCGCGGCCGACGCCGGGGACCGCACGGCGCGCGCCGCCGTCGCGCATCTGCAGACGCCGCCGGGTGGCGACCTGTGGCTGCTGCGTCCGGCTCCCGAACAGTTGGATCCGATCAGCGGGTCGTGACACTCGGGTGCGCTCAGTGTGGGAGTCGGTGAACGATGTCAGTCCAGGAAGTCGGCGAGCGCGGCCAGCAGGGCCTCGGGTCGGTCCAGCGGGATGATGTGCCCGCAATCGGCGATGGTGCGCCCGGTGACGTCGTCGGCGACCCGCCGCAGCTGGTGGTACAGCGCCGGGCCGACGGGCTGCGCGCCGATCGCCAGCACCGGCGCGGTCAGCCGGCCGGCGGCGGTCGCGGCCTGGATCTGGCGCGCGGTCTCGGGCATCGCGCGGTAGTGCTCGAAAGCGCAGCGCAGTGACTCCGTGCCGGTGTACGCGGCGACGAACGCGTCGCGTACACCGGCGGGGATGCCGCGTCCGCACGTTCCGGCCGTGAGGAACCAGTCGACGTATTCGGCCTCGTGGCCGGCGAGGACCCTTTCGGCCAGGTCCGGTACCTGGTGGAAGCCGAACCACCACGGTGCGCCGCCGGACAGGAAGTCCTCGGCCCCGGGCAGGCGGCCGAGGACTGCTTCCATCAGGACCAGCCGGCGCACGAGGTCCGGGCGGCGCAGGGCCAGCAGGAAGGCCGGGGCGGCGCCGGCGTCGATGCCGGCGACCGCGGCGTGGTCGACGTCCAGGGCGGCCAGTAGCTCTTCGGCGTCGCGGGCGAGGTTCTCGGCGTCGTATCCGTCGGCGGCGCGGGTGCTGTCCCCCAGGCCGCGCAGGTCCGGGGCGATGACGCGGTGGTGCTCGGACAGTGGGCCGATGACCGCGCTCCACAGCCGCCAGGTGTGGGGGAATCCGTGCAGCATCAGCAGCGCGGGGCCGGTTCCGCTGACCGCGACGTTCACCTCGATTCCGTTGACCGGTATGCGAAGCAGCCGCGGGTCCTCGTACGGGGACATGGTTCCTCCCATGTGGTTACGATTGGATACCTGGTAACCGTAGGAGAGCGATGGAGACGGGCCAAGACGGCACTTCTCCGTCAGGTGGTGAGGTGGAAGTGACCGCCCTGGCCGACGACGCGCGCGGCGACTTGTTCGATCCGGCGTGCCCGACCCGCGGACTGCTGGACCGGCTCGGTTCGAAGTGGACGTCGATGGCGGTGAAGGTGCTCGCCGGGGCCGCGCCGGCCGAGGTGCGCTTCGCCGAGCTGCGGCGCCGGATGCCCGGCGTCTCGCAGAAGATGCTCTCCACGACGTTGCGGGGCCTGGTCCGCGACGGGCTCGTCGACCGGCGGGTCGAGCCGACCGTCCCGCCGCGGGTGCACTACCGGCTGACCGCGCTCGGCCTGTCGTTGGAGGAGCCGCTGTCCGCGCTGCGCGCGTGGGCCGAGGCCCATATGGCGGAAATCGACCGGGCCAACCATGCCGCGGCGGCCGAACAGGTGACAGGAGCCGATGATTCCGCCGTTCTGTAGCGGCTCACTGTCCGTGGCCATAGCCTGGACGGTGTGGAGTCCCCGACCGGCGTCATCGGCACGCGCGAGCTGACCAAGGTCTACCGGGACACGGATTTCGCCGCCGTCGACCGCCTGGACCTGGACGTGCGGCCCGGTGAGATCTTCGGCCTGCTCGGCCCGAACGGCGCCGGCAAGACCACCACGGTCGGCATGCTGACCACGCGGGTGGTGCCGACCTCGGGCCGGGCGTTCGTCGGCGAGGTGGACGTGGTGGCGCGGCCGGCGCTGGCCAAGCAGCTGATCGGGGTGGTCTCGCAGCAGAACACGCTGGACCGGCAGCTGACCGTCTGGGAGAACCTGTACGTGCACGGCCTGCTGTTCGGCATCCCGCGCGCCGAGTCGCGCCGCGCCGCCGACCGGCTGCTGGAGCAGTTCCACCTGGCCAAGTGGGCCAAGGCCTCGGTGTTCGCGCTGTCCGGCGGCATGGCGCAGCGGCTGATGGTGGCGCGCGCGATCTTCCACCGGCCGGCGGTGCTGTTCCTGGACGAGCCGACCGCCGGCCTGGATCCGCAGAGCCGGCTGGCGTTGTGGGAGATCCTCGGCGAGCTCAACGCCGACGGCCAGACCATCTTGCTGACCACGCACTACATGGAGGAGGCCGACCGGCTGTGCGAGCGCGTGGCCATCATGGACCACGGCCGGATCCTGGCGCTGGGCACGCCGGCCGAGCTCAAGCACGGCGTGGACGCGGACACCGTGGTGACGGTCAGGGCGAAGGGCGACCTCGACGCCCTCGGCGCCGTACTGCAGGAGCAGGTCGCCGGGGTGACGCGGATGCGGGCGTCGGGCGACAGCCTGGAGATGCACCTGCGCGGCGCGGACGGCGCGCTGGCGCGGATCGTCACAGCCGCCGAGGCCGCCGGCTACGACGTGGCCGACCTGTCGGTGGCCGAGCCGAGCCTGGAGGACGTGTTCATCGGGCTGACCGGTAAGGAGTTGAGGGACTGATGGCCGCGCGAACCGACGCCCTGCCCGGTACGCGGCAGCAGATCGGCTCCCGTCCGACGCGTTCGGCGGCCGCCGCGGCGCGCACGGCGCTGGGCGCGCTGATCCTGCGCGACCTGATGGTGCTGAAGAAGAACTTCGGCGAGTTCGTGGCGCGGACGCTGGTCCAGCCGTTCCTGCTGGTGTTCGTGTTCTTGTATGTGTTCCCGACGATCGGGCAGGGCATCGGCGGCGGAGGCGGGACGCACAGCGAGTCGGCGTTCGCGACGGTGCTGGTGCCGGGCGTGGTCGGCATCTCCATCATGTTCCAGGGCATCCAGGCGGTGGCGTTGCAACTGGCCTCGGAGTTCGGCTACACGCGCGAGATCGAGGACCGGGTGCAGGCGCCGTGCCCGATCTGGCTGGTGGCGCAAGCGAAGGTGTTCTCCGGCGCGGTGCAGGGGATGATCTCGGCGCTGCTGGTGTTCCCGATCGCCGCGGTGGTTCACGCCAAGGGGGTGCAGGCCGACCTGTCGTTCCACTGGTGGATCCTGCTGACGATCATCCCGTTGGCGTGTGTGGCGATGACCTCGCTGGGGCTGCTGCTGGGGACGACGTTCGAGGCGCGGAACATCGGACTGATGTTCGGTTTCGTGGTGCTGCCGCTGACGTTCCTGGGCGGGACGTACTACGAGTGGACGCGGCTGGCGCCGGTCAAGGTCGGCGGGTTCCCGTGGTTGCAGACGCTGGTGCTGGTCAACCCGCTGATCTACATCAACGAGGGGATGCGCGCGGCGCTGACGGACGCGCCGCACATGCATCTGTATGTGGTGTATCCGGTGCTGATCGGGTTCTTGGCCTTGTTCCTCGGGTTGGGGCAGCGGAACTTCAAGCGGCGGGTGTTGTCTTAGCGTGGCTCGCCCTCGTGATGCATTGTCGCCTGCTCCGGCCGCGTCCGCAGCGCACCGGCCAGCAGGGCCAGCGCCGCCGCGGAAGCAGTGATCAGGGCGAAGGCCGCCGGATAGCCCGCCGCGCCGGCCGTCCAGCCGATCGCTGCGGGAGCGATAAGTCCGGACAGGTACGTGATGGTGGCTACGCCGGCGACGCTTTCGCCGAGCGAGGTGCCCTTTCGGCCGGCGGCGCTGAACACCAGGGGCACGTTCATCGCGATGCCGGTGCCTATCAGGATGAGGCCGAGCATGCAGGGCAGTGGGGCGCGAAAGGCCACGACCAGGACGCCGCCGCAGGTGGCCACCACGCCGCCGATACGGACCGCCATGACCGGGCCGATGCGGCGTACCACGGCGTCGCCGAACAGGCGGGTGGCGGTCATGCTCAGCATGAACAGGGTGTAGGCGGTGGCCGCGACCGTGGGTCCGGCCCCTACCACCTTGGTGACGTAGACCCCTGACCAGCTCGTGGTCGCGCCCTCGGCGAAGGTACCGCAGAAGCCCGCGATGCCGATGCCGAGGATGGCGCGGGTCGGGAGGGCGAAGCGGCGCGGCGCGGGTTCGGCGGCGCCGGCGGTGGGGACGTCCGCGCCGAGGCCGCGTCCGGCGCATCCGGCCAGGACCAGCAGCACCGCGGCGGTGACGAGCAGGCGCACGCGCGGGTCCAGGTGCGCTTGGGCCGCGCCGATGCCGGCCGCGCCCGCGACCAGGCTGCCGAGGCACCACATGCCGTGCAGGCCGGACATGACCGGGCGGCCGGAGCTGCGTTCCAAGGCCACGCCCTGCGCGTTCATCATCACGTCGCTGCTGCCCGCGGCCATGCCGAGCAGCAGGTAGGCCGGGAACAGCAGGGCCGGGCCGCCGGCCAGGACCGGCGCCGGAAGCAGTGCGCACCACAGGAGGATCAGCAGCCGGGTGGCTCGGCGGGCGCCGATGCGGTGGGCGACGCGGTTGGCGGTCGGCATCGCGACGAAGGAGCCGATCGGGGCGCAGAACAGGACCAGGCCCAGGGACGTGGGGCTGAGTCGGTCGTGCGCCTGGATCCAGGGCAGGGAGGTGGCCAGGGTGCCGGCGACCGTGCCGTGAACCAGGAAGATCAGCTTGATGGCGCGGTGGCGGGCCCGGTCGTCGGGGCGCGGGTCGTCAGGCTGGGCGGACAGGCCGGGCGGGGTCAGAAGCTGGGTCACGTCGGAGAAATTATCAGGGACCCTTCCTGATGGAAAGTGAATTAATCAGGGTCCCTGCCTGATTACTATGGGGCCATGAAGACCGCGACCCCGGCCACCGCCCGCGCGATCAACGACCGGCTGGCGCTCGACCTGCTGATCGAGCACGGCCCGCTGACCGCCCCGCGGCTGCGCGAGCTCACCGGGCTGTCCCGTCCCACCATCGCCGACCTCGTGGACCGGCTGACCGCGGCCGGGCTGGTGGAGTTCGTCGGCGAGGCCGAACAGATCCGGCGCGGGCCGAACGCCCGGCTCTACCGGCTGATCTCCGAGCGGGCCCACGTGGTCGGCGTGGACCTGCGCCGCACAGGGTTCACGGCGGCCGTGGCCGACCTGTCCGGCCAGACCGTCGGCACGGCCGCCCGGCGCTTCGACACCGCCGACACCGCCGACGGCGCTGACAGCCCTGACGGCACCGACGCCGACGCCGCCGACGGCGAACCGGACCTGGTCGCGATGCTGACCGACGCCATCCGGGAGGCCGCCGACGGCCGCGTTCCGCACATCGTGGTGATCGGCGCCCCCGGCCTGGTGCGCCCGTACTCGGGCGAGCCGGCCGGCCGGAACGAAGTGCCCGGCTGGCGGCCGGACCTGCCGCGCGAGCTGGAGCGGGTGCTGGGCGTCAAGGTGCTCCTGGAGAACGAGGTGAACCTCGCGGCCGTCGCCGAACACCGGCTCGGCGCGGCAGTCGGCCGCGCGGACTTCGTACTGCTGTGGCTGGACGAGGGCATCGGCGGCGCGGTCGTGTTGGACGGCCGGCTGCGGCGCGGCTCATCGGGCGGCGCCGGCGAGCTGGGCTGGCTGGAGGTCGACGGCGTCGGGTTCTGCGACCGGATCGGGCCCGAGGTGCGCGAAACGATCGCGCCGGAGGAGCTCGCCGAGCAGATCGCGAAGGGCGCGTTCGCCGTGGTCTCCGTCCTCGACCCCGGGCTTCTGGTGCTCGGCGGCAGCGCGGGACGGGCCGCCGGGGAGCCGTTGGCGACGCTGGTCGAGGAACGGCTCGCCGCCAAGTCGCCGATCGAGACCGAGGTGCGGGCGAGCACGGTCGAGGGCGACGCGGTGCTGCGCGGAGCCGTGCTGACAGGGCTCGATCTCGTGCGCGACGAGGTGTTCGGGGGCTGAGCTCCCTGCCTGGACTGCGCGCCCAAGAAGATCGCCAAGGCACGCCCGGGCATCTTGCTTGCCCGCGTAAGCACTGTCTATTATCCCAACATGCCTTTGGATAAAGCTGGGCCAGTCCCCTCCACGGCTTGGCCGACCGCCCTGTGATCACCTACATCATCAGGCGTCTGTTCTCAGCAGTCGTGCTGCTGTTCGTGATCAGTCTGATCACGTTCTTCATCTTCTACGTTTTCCCACGCCTGGGCGGACAGACGGCCGAGTCGCTGGCGGAGCAGTACGTCGGCAAGACCCAGAACCCTCACGCCATCGCCGCAGTCATCCATCGCTTCGGATTCGACCAGTCGGTCTGGGTGCAGTACGGCCGCTTCATCAAGGGCATCTTCGTCGGCTACGACTACGACACCGGCACGCAGATGTCGCACTGCTCGGCCCCGTGCCTGGGCTACTCCTTCAAGACCAACGAGCTGGTGACCGACAGCATCGGCAAGTGGCTTCCGGTCACGATCTCGCTCGCGATCGGCGCCTCGGTCCTGTGGCTGGTCTTCGGTGTGGCCGTGGGCGTCGCCTCGGCGCTGAAGAAGGGCTCGATCGTCGACCGGGCCGGCATGATCGCCGCCCTGGTCGGCGTGTCGCTGCCGGTGTATTTCGTCGGCCCGCTGCTGGCGCTGGTGTTCGTGGTGAACTGGCACATCTTCCCGGATCCGGGCTACGTCGCGTTCACCAAGGATCCGTGGAACTGGTTCACGCATCTGCTGCTGGCCTGGATCGCGGTGGCGTTCGGCCTGGCGGCCCTGTACGCCCGCCTGACCCGGGTCGGCATGCTGGACACCATGAACGAGGACTTCATCCGCACGGCGCGGGCCAAGGGCCTGCCGGAGCGGACGGTCATCTTCAAGCACGCGCTGCGCGCGGCCCTGACTCCGATCGTCACCATCTTCGGCATGGACATCGGCTTCGCCCTCGGCGGCGTGGCGCTGGCCGAGCAGGTGTTCAACCTGCCGGGCATCGGGCGCGAGGCGGTGGACGCGGTGAGCCAGTCCGACCTGCCCGTGCTCATGGGCGTCACGCTCGTGGCCACCACCTTCATCGTGCTGGCGAACCTGGTCGTGGACCTGCTCTACGGCGTCGTCGACCCCCGGGTGAGGGCCTCATGAGCAGGAGATAGGGTCCCAACATGCCTTTGGATAATACTGGGCTGGTTCCCCTTCGAGCCCTGGCCAACCCGTTGCGGCTCCGCATCGTGTCGCTGGTGACGGGGACGGCGATGTCGGCGACCGAGGTCGCGGACGAGCTCGGCATCGCGCACGCGTCGGCGAGCTATCACCTGCGCCAGCTCGCCGCGGCCGGGTTCTTGCAGCGGGTCGAGGACGTCAAGGACCCGGCCACCCCGGCCCGCCGCGGACGGGCACGGCTGCTCTATCAATACGACCCGACCAGCGCCCACCGCCTGGATCCTTCCAGCGGTCGGGAGCTGTTGTATGAGGCGACGCTCACCGACCTTCGCCGTCGGCTGCCTTTGATGACCAGGCAACGGTCGACCACCGACGTCGAGGTGTGGGTGGGCCGTGAGGTGTGGGATGAGGCGTGCGACCTGGTCCAGCAGGCTATCCAGCTCATCCACGACAAGGCAGGTCAGCCGCGGGCCGAGGACAGGGTGCATGTCAGTATGACGGCGTTCATGTTCGAGTTGGACGACAGCGCCTGAGTACCGGTACGGCGGCAGCCGGCTAAGCTCCGGCCTCGGCCTCGGTCTCGGCCTCGATAAGCGTCAGAATCCGCTCCCGGTTGCGCAGTCCGTCCGGCGTCTCCGACTCCGGGTCCACGAGCATCCACCCGTGGCCGTCGGCGACGAAGGGCTCGAAATCGAACAGCTGCTGCCGGTAGCGGTTCTCGCTCTCCGGCAGGTTCCGCAGATGCGACAGCGGCCCCCACGACATCGGTTCGCCGGCCAGCCGCCAGCACGCGGCGTGCAGGGCCATGCGGTCGTCGCCCTCGCCGTCGAACAGGTCCGCGTTGAACAGCGGGCCCGCCGGGCTCTCCAGATCACCGTCGTGCACGAGGCCTGAGACGGTCGGGGTCAGGAGCGCGTCGCCGTCGATGCGCAGGCCGAGCGCGTCGCGCAGCCAGGCGTGTTCGGGGCCGAAGGCGATGATCGGGGCGCAGGCGTCGCCGCCGTCGCCGCGCCAGATGTGGAACATGTTCGCGGTCTCGGCCGGGACGTAGTGGTCCTGCTGGACCGGCAGCCCGCAGACCTGGCAGTACGTTGCGAAGACAGCCATCTGTTTCAACCCCCACGAAGCGGCCGCGCCGCGCAGCCTAGAGGGCAGGAGGGTATCGGACGCCGAACCACTGCTCGGCACCGTACTCCTCGAAGCGGTCTACCTCGGCGAAGCCCAGCTTCGTCGCCAGGCGCCGGGAGGGGATGTTGGCCTCCTGTGTGCACAGGACCACCGGCTCGCCGGGGCGGACGGTGGCGACCCAGTCCAGGACCGCCGTGCACGCCTCGGCGGCGTAGCCCTGGCCCCAGGCGTGCGGCAGGAACATGTAGCCCAGCTCGGTCTCGTTCGCCTCGGGGCGGACGTGGCCCGGGTGCACCGCGGCGCGGCGGTCGAGGGTGATCAGGCCGATCATCGCGCCGTCGCGTTCGATCACGAAGAAGCCGAAGCGCCGGCCGGGGATCTCCGGTGCGGTGCGCTCCAGTTCGTCGCGCGATTGGGCGCCGCCGACGTAGGTCCCGACTTCCGGCGAGGCGAACAGGTCGATGATCGTCGCGCGGTCGCGGGCCTCGGTCTGGCGCAGGACGAGCCGCTCGGTCCTGATCGGGCCGGGCGGCCAGGGGTTGGGAGCGGGGTCGGTCATGGAGGGCCAATTTATCGCATAAGACGCGCTGAATCAGCTTTCGGGACCGGCCGGCCGCTCAGCCGCTTCCTGACGCTGACGGCACTGCGTCACCGCGCGAACAGCCCCGGCATCACAACGGATGCCGAGGCTCGACAAACCTCTCAGGCGTGCGCCATCTCCTCGCGCACTGCCGCGGCGAACGCGTCGATGTCCGCCTCGGTGGTGTCGAACGAGCACATCCAGCGCACCTCGCCGGTGTGCTCGTTCCAGGTGTAGAAGCGGAAGCGCTTCTGCAGGCGCTCGGTGACCTCGCGCGGCAGGATCGCGAAGACCGCGTTCGCCTGGACCTGCTGGGTGATGCTCACGCCCGGAACGTCGCGGACGGCCTCGGCCAGGCGCTGGGCCATGGCGTTGGCGTGCGAGGCGTTGCGGTGCCACAGGTCACCGGAGAGCAGGGCGTCGAACTGGGCCGAGATGAAGCGCATCTTGGAGGCCAGCTGCATAGACATCTTGCGCAGGTACATCACGCCGTGGGCGGCGTCGGGGTTCAGGACCACCACGCACTCCCCCGCCAGCAGGCCGTTCTTGGTGCCGCCGAAGCTCAGCACGTCCACGCCGGCGTCGGTGGTGAACTCGCGGAAGGGGCGGCCCAGGGTGGCGGCGGCGTTGCCCAGGCGGGAGCCGTCCAGGAACACCTTCATGCCGTGCTGGTGCGCGTGATCGCAGATCGCCTTGATCTCCTCGGGGGTGTAGCAGGTCCCGAGTTCGGTGGACTGGGTGATGGCCACGACCAGCGGCTGCGCGCGGTGCTGGTCGCCCCAGCCCCAGGCGTGGGTGTCGATCAGCTCGGGGGTGAGCTTGCCGTCGGGGGTGGGGACGGTCAGCAGCTTCAGGCCGCCGATCTTCTCCGGGGCGCCACACTCGTCGACGTTGATGTGCGCGGTGGCCGCGGCGATCACCGAGCCCCAGCGCTCGATCATCGCGTCCATCGCCACGACGTTGGCGCCGGTGCCGTTGAACACCGGGAAGGCCTCGGCGCGCGGCCCGAAGTGGCCCTTGAAGACGTCCTGCAGGTGCTCGGTGTAGGCGTCCTCGCCGTAGGAGATCTGGTGGCCGCCGTTGGCCACGGCGATCGCCTCCAGGATCTCGGGGTGGATCCCGGCGTAGTTGTCGCTGGCGAAACCGCGGTACTCGGGGTCGTGGCGGCGGGTGATGGTCACGGTGTTCCTTCAGGCCTTCGGGGACGGATCAGGTTCGGGGTGGGTCAGGGCGCCAGGCGCACGCGGGTGCCGTTGACCTCGGCGGCCGGGAGCGCGAACAGCTTCACGATCTCGGCGGCCAGGTCGTCCACGTGGGTGTAGCCGGGGAACTTGCCCTCCGGCTTGGCCTCCTTCATGGCGTCGGTCAGCAGGGCCTTGACGACCAGCACCACCGCGGCGGCGTTGTCGCCGGCCTTCTTGAAGCCGTCGGCCAGGGCCAGCGTCCAGGCCTCGGCGGCGGCCTTGGCCGCGCCGTAGGCGGCGTTGCCGGCGGTCGGCGCGGAGGCCGCGGTCGCCGAGATCAGCACGAAGCGGCCGTCGCCGGCGGCGTCGAGCGCCTCGTGGAACGCCAGCGAGGTGTGCTGCGTGGTCTGGATCAGCAGCTTGTGCAGCAGATCCCAGTCCTCGAGCTTGGACTCGCCGAAGCTCTTCGAGCCCCGCCAGCCGCCGACCAGGTGGATCACGCCGTCCACGCGGCCGTGCTCCTCCAGCACCTTGTCGGCGAACGCCTTGGTGGCCTCGGCTTCGAGCAGGTCCACCGCGGCCGGGACGGCGCGGCCCGGCCCGACGGCCAGGGCGGTGCCGCGCTCGGCGTTCTCGGTGGTGGTGTCGACGCCGATCACGGTCGCTCCGGCCGCGGTCAGCGCGCGGACCACCGCGCCGCCGGCGCCGCCGCCGGCGCCGGCCACCACGACCACGGACTCGGTGTTCAGGCTCATTGCTGGAAGTCTCCTCATCGATGGTGCGGTGATGTACGGCGCCCGGTCGGGACGGCCAGGATATTGGTGCGCGCCGGGGTCAGCCCGTTACACCCCGGGTGGCCTCGATGACCGGCTTCAGCTTCTTGTTCAGGGCCTCGTAGAACATCGACAGCGGGAACTCGTCCGGCAGCACCGCGTCCACCAGGCCCTTGGGCGGGCCGTCCAGCGGCAGCGCGGCCGGGCCCTTGGCCCAGACCGAGTTCGGGTGCGGCGCGACATAGCCGGAGACCAGCTGGTAGGCGGCCATCCAGTGCGCGGGCTTGGGCCGGTCGATGCCGTCCCGGTACAGCGTCTCCACCTCGGTGGCCAGCTCGACCACCGCGTCGGCGATCCGGGACCAGTCCACGGCCAGCCGGTTGTCGGTCCAGTGGATCAGGCCGTGCCGGTGCAGGTAGGCGAACAGCAGCTGGCCGCCCAGGCCGTCGTAGTTGCGGACCCGGCCGCCGGTGATCGGGAAGCGGAACAGGCGGTCGAACAGGATCGTGTACTGGACCAGGCGCGCGTGCGAGGCGCCGGCGGTGCCTTCGCGCTCCATGTCCACCGCGGCCCGGAAGGTCGTCAGGTCGCAGCGCAGCTCTTCCAGCGAGTACAGGAAGTACGGCATCCGCTGCTTGATCATGAACGGGTCGAAGGGCAGGTCGCCGTGGCTGTGCGTGCGGTCGTGGATCAGGTCCCAGAGCACGAACACCTCCTGCGTCAGCCGCTGGTCCTCCAGCAACCGCGCGGCGTCCGGCGGCAGCGACATCTTCAGGGTCGAGGCGGCCGCCGAGGTGACCATGCGGAAGCGCGCGGCCTCGCGGTCCTGCATGATGGCGCCCCAGGTGAACACCGGGGTCTCACGGACCGCGACGGTCTCGGGGAACAGCACGGCGCTGTTGGTGTCGTAGCCGGCGGTGAAGGCGTCGGGGGCGACGAACTCGATCGGCACGAACTGCGGGTTCGGGTACTTGTCCCGCTCCAGCTCGGCGATCCAGTCCGGCCACACGGTGCGGATGATCAGCGCCTCGAAGTTGCGGTCCAGGTTGCCGTTCTGCGTGTACATCGGGAACACCACGAGGTGCTCGCGGCCGTCCTCGCGCTGGGCGGCCGGGTGGAAGGCGTTCAGCGAGTCCAGGAAGTCCGGCACCCCGAAGCCGTCCTCGGCCCAGCGGAGCAGATCCTTGCCGAACGCGTCGAGGTAGTCGGCGTCGTGCGGGAAGTCCGGCGCCAGCGACTGCACGGCGGCGCCGATGCGCTCGGCCAGGGCCTCGGCGTTCGCGCGCTCGTTGCCCTCGGCCTCGAAGTCGATCGAGCCGTCCTTGGACTGCAGCGGCCGCAGCTCCTCGATGGCCGCCTTCAGGTCGCCGAAGGCCGCCGAGGAGGCGACCGGGTGCGGCTCGGCGTCCGCGCCGGCGGGCCGGGGCCGGCGCGAGGCCCAGGTGACGGCGTTGATCCAGAGCGCGCGGTGGTCGTAGTCGGCGATCGAGTCGTCGCCGAACATGTCGGAGTCGGCGAACACCGCGACCCGGCCCTTGCCGAAGCGCACGCCGACGGCCAGCGGCCGGTCCGCCGGGTCGGCGGTGGGCGAGGAGTTCAGCAGCGGGATGACGTCCGCGCCCTCGGCGGTGAACAGGGTGCCGGAGCGGTAGAAGCACGCCTCGGCGACGCCGGCCAGCACGTCCTCGGGCTCCAGGCGGCTCTCCGGCAGCGCGGCGCGCTCGGCCAGCACCCAGCGGGCGTTGCCCTGGTGGCGGCGGGTGGCGTCCTGCACGGTGAAGTGGTCCATGCCCACGCCGAAGCGGCCCAGCAGCGCGGCCAGGTTGGAGCCGTTGTCCTGCTCGGAGTCGGCCAGCAGCACCAGACCGCCGCCGGCGGCCACGTAGGCCTGCAGCACGTCCAGCTCGGCCGGGGTGAAGACCGGGGTCCCGACGCCGGTGGTGCGCTCGCGCGCCGGATCGGCCGGGTGCGCGATCACCAGCAGGTCGGAGCCGGCCAGCGACTCGGGGGTGAACGCCCCGCCCAGGTGCGCGGCGACGCTGTAGCCGCGCACGCGCAGCAGGTCGGCGGCATGCGTGTAGCCGGCGTCGGCCGGGTTCACCGGGTTCATGGCCAGGGCTCGGGCCGGATCGATGGTCCAGGCCTCGCTATGAGCCTCGTCGAACAGGACTCGCAGGATTCCCGTGTGCTGCCGCATGTGTCACCTCGCCGGGGTCGGGATGACGGAACTCGTGATCCGATCATCAGACGTGTTGTGGAAGAAATGATGTGCGACCAGTCTATCGAAGAAAATCCTTCGGACTCAATCCTTGATCGCAGGAGTTACTTGCGCGCGATCTGGGTATAGGGGCGCGCCGATGCTTCCGCCGGGGTCCCCGGCGGCCCGTGTCGGTGATGTGCGAAGGGGTTCGCGCACACAGGTGCGCCCCGGATCTCTCGGGGGAGATCCGGGGCGCGCGTATGCGGTTGGTGAGCTGGCGGGTCAGTCCTCGACGACCGTCAGTACGATCTTGCCGGAGGCCCGGTTCGTCTCCCCCAGCTCATGTGCCTTGGCCACCTCGGCCAGCGGGAACTCCGCCTCGATCACCGGACGCAGGCGACCCTCGGCCACCAGCGCGGCGATCGCGGTCATCCCGCCGAGATCCGGCTCGACCAGCATGAAGTCGGCGACGATGTCGCGCTCGGCGGCGCGCGCCTTCATCTCCTCGTTGACGTCGTAGTTCAGCGCCACGAAGGTGCCGCCGGGGTTCATGGTGCGCAGGGAGCGGTCGTAGTAGTCCCCGCCGATGGCGTCGATGACCACGTCGATGCCGGTGACGGTCTCGGCGAAGTCCACCTGGCGGTAGTCGATCACCTCGTCGGCGCCGAGCTCGCGCAGGAAGTCGTGCTTGGCGGCGCTGGCGGTGCCGGTGACGTGCGCGCCGAGGGCCTTGGCGATCTGGACCGCGAGGTGGCCGACGCCGCCGGCCGCGGCGTGGATCAGCACCTTCTGACCCGGCTGGATCTTCGCGAAGTCGTGCAGGGCCTGGTAGGCGGTGAGCGAGGCCAGCGGGAGGGCGGCGGCCTGGACGTGGGACAGGCCGGCGGGCTTCAGGACGAACTGGCGGGAGGGCGCGGCGACGTACTCGCTGTAGCCGCCGGGGAAGCGCGGGAACAGCGGCATGCCGAAGACCTCGTCGCCCGGCTTGAACCGGGTCGCCCCGGGGCCGACCGCCTCCACCACGCCGGAGACGTCCCAGCCCAGGATCGGACCCTGGTCGGTGAGGTCGGTCCGGCCTTCCCAGCCGCCGCGGGCGCGGGTCTTCCAGTCGACCGGGTTGATGGCCGCGGCGTGCACGCGGACCAGGATCTCGGTGCCTCCGGGCTGGGGCTTGGGGACGCGGGTCTCCTTCAGGACGCTCGCCGGGCCGGCCTCGGTGGCGACGATCGCTCGCATGGTGGTGATGTCTTCGTTCATGCCTCCACGGTCGCGGACCGGCCCCCTTCCCGACAGTGGCCCGATGGCCAACATGTGAAAGAATCGGGCCATGGCTCATCTGACCGGCCCCTGCCGCACCACACCGTTGCCCGACGCCGACCCCGCGCGTCCCCGGCACCGCGTCGTGGTCCTGGCCCTCGACGGCGTGATCCCCTTCGACCTGGGCATCCCGGCGCGGCTGTTCGGCGCGGCGCCGGGGCCGGACCTGGAGCCCCTGTACGAGGTCGTGACCTGCGGGATCACCGCCGGTCCGGTCACCACCACCGAGGACTACTCGCTGTACGTCGCGCACGGCGCCGAGGCGCTGGCCGAGGCGGACACGGTGATCGTGCCGCCGGCGTACCCGATCGTGGACGAGCTGGCCCACGGCGCTCCCCTGCCGCCGGAACTCGCCGAGGCGCTGGCCCGGATCCGTCCCGGCACCCGCAAGGTGGCGCTGTGCACGGGCGCCTACGTCTTCGCCGCCGCCGGGATCCTCGACGGCCGCAAGGTCACCACGCACTGGCACCAGGCCGACCGGATGGAGGAGCTGTTCCCGGCCCTGTCCGTGGATCCGAACGTGCTGTTCATCGACGACGGCGACGTCCTCACCTCCGCCGGCGTGGCCGCCGCCATCGACCTGTGCCTGCACATCATCCGCACCGACCACGGCAGCTCGGTGGCCAACGCGGCGGCGCGCGCCTGCGTGGTACCGCCGTCCCGCGACGGCGGGCAGGCGCAGTACATCGAACGGCCGGTCCCGGCCCCGGCGGCCACCGGCACCGGGCCGGCGCGCGCCTGGGCGCTGGAGCGGCTGCACGAGCCGCTGACGCTGCACGACATGGCCGGCCACGCGCGGATGAGCATCAGGACGTTCACGCGGCAGTTCCGCACCGAGACCGGGCAGAGCCCCGGACAGTGGCTCACGACGCAGCGGGTGGACCTGGCGCGGCATCTGCTGGAGGCCACCGACCTGCCGATCGACCGGGTCGCGGAGCAGGCGGGGTTCGGGACGGCGACGTCGATGCGCCAGCATCTGCGGGCTTCGGTGGGCGTGTCGCCGCAGGCTTATCGGCGGACGTTCGCGCGGGCCTGAAAACCCGCTCGCGCCGCGGCGATCATCGCGGCAGGCTTCGGACATGGTCACTGTCGAATTCGTGCCCGGCCTGGAGCTGTCGCGGCGGTTCCACCTCGAGGCCGTGCTGCCGATCCTGGACGCCGAACTGCCCGGTCTGCCCCACGCGGCGGCGCGGCTGGGCAGCGGGTCGGAGGTGCTCGGGTTCGACACGGCGCGCTCGGCGGACCACGATTGGGGGCCGCGGTTGCAGCTGTTCCTGGCGGCTGATGACGTGGTGCGGTACCGCGATCGGCTGGTGTCAGCCTTCGAATATCAGCTTCCGAAGACGTTCCTCGGCTGTCCGACGCACTTGATCGACGTCGTGGGCGTCGACGACTGGCTCACCGGAGCGCTGGGATTCACGCCGTCGCGTGGAGTCACGACCACGGACTGGCTGGCCACGCCGACGCAGCGGCTGCTGGAGGTCACGGCCGGGGCGGTGTTCCATGACGGGCTCGGGCAGCTGACGGCGGATCGCGAGGCCCTGGCGTGGTATCCGCGCGATGTGTGGCTGTATGTACTGGCCTGCCAGTGGAAGCGGATCTCGCAGGAGGAGGCCTTCCTCGGGCGCTGCGGGGAGGTCGGGGACGAGCTCGGGTCGGCGGTGGTGTGCGCGCGGCTGGTTCGGGACCTGATGCGGCTGGTGCTTCTGATGGAGCGGCGGTATCCGCCGTACAGCAAGTGGCTGGGGTCGGCGTTCGCGCGCTGCGATGCGGCAGCGGTGCTCACGCCACCCATGACCGCCGCGCTGGCCGCGACGGACTGGAAGACACGGGAGCGGCATCTCGGGCAGGTCTATGAGCTGGTCGCCGAGCAACACAATCAGCTCGGATTCACCGAAGCGCTGGATCCGAGCACGCGGCTGTATTTCGAGCGGCCCTTTCAGGTCATCGGGGCGGACCGCTTTGTCCGTGCACTGATGGAGAAGGTCGCGGATGCGGATATCCGGGCCCTACCGCTGATCGGGGCGGTCGATCAGTTCGCGGACAGCACCGACTTCCTCGGCGACGGCGACCGCACTCGCAGTACGGTCGCCGCGTGAGACGGTGCTCAGCCCTCAGCCCTCAGCTCTGTTCGGCCGCCGCGCCGCGCCCGTGCCAGGAGTCCCAGAGCCCTGCGTAAGCCCCGCCGGTCGCCACCAGATCCTCGTGGCTTCCGAGCTCGGCGATCACCCCGTCCTCGACCACTGCGACGCGGTCCGCGTCGTGCGCGGTGTGCAGCCGGTGTGCGATCGCGATGACGGTGCGGCCTTCCAGCACCGCCGCCAGTGAGCGCTCCAGGTGGCGGGCCGCGCGGGAGTCGATGAGCGAGGTCGCCTCGTCGAGCACCAGAGTGTGCGGGTCGGCCAGGACCAGGCGGGCCAGCGCCAGTTGCTGCGCCTGGGCCGGGGACAGGGTGTGGCCCTCGGCGCCGATGGCCGTCTGCATGCCCTCGGGCAGGGCGTCGACCCAGCTCAGCGCGTCGACGGCGGCCAGGGCGTCGCGGACCTGTTCCTCACTGGCCTGGGGGCGCGGCAGGACCACGTTCTCGCGCACCGTGCCGGCGAAGACGTGGTGCTCCTGGTTCACCAAGGCCACCTGGCCGCGCAGATCGCCCAGCGGAAGCTCCACGAGCGGGACGCCGCCGACCGCGACCGAGCCGCCGGTGGGGCCGTGGATGCCGGCCAGCAGGCGGCCCAGGGTGGACTTGCCGGCGCCGGAGGGGCCGACCATGGCCAGGCGCTCGCCGGCGTGCAGGGTCAGGTCCACGCCGTGCAGGACCTCGCGGCCGGGGATGTAGGAGTAGCGCACGTCAGTGGCCCGCAGGTCCTCGCCGACGGGCTGGTCGCCGGAGGCTTGGCGGTCCGCCGGGACGCCGGCCACGCCGAGCAGCCGGGCCAGCGAGGCGCCGCCGACCTGCAGCTGGTCGGCCCAGGCGAGCATGTCGTCGATCGGGCCCATGATCTGCTGCATGTACAGCGTGGCCGCGGTGACCTGGCCCAGGCTGAACCAGCCGTGCACGTAGCCCAGGCCGCCGAGCAGCAGCGTCAGGGCCACCGGCACGATGTAGCAGGACTCTGTGGTCGGCCAGAACACGCAGCGCAACCGCAGGGTGTAGCGCTCGGCCGCGAACTGGTGGCGGATGTCCTCGTCGGTGCGCCGGATCCGGTGCTGTTGCAGGCCCAAGGCCTCCACCGTGCGCGCGCCGTCGACGGTCTCGGCCAGGCCGTCGGTGAGGTCGGCGTAGCGTGCGCTCTCGGCCAGGTAGCCCTCCGGCGCGCGCTTCATGTACCAGCGGAACACCACCGCGATCGGCGGCACGATGACCAGCAGCGGCAGCACGGCCCACGGGCTCACCAGCGCCAGGGCGCCCATGGTGAGCAGGACCGTGACGATCGCGACCAGGGTGGTCGGCACGGCGTAGCGCGCGGCCATGCTCAGCATGTCCACGTCGCGCGAGGAGCGCGAGAGCAGGTCGCCGCTGCCGGCCCGTTCCACCACCGACAGCGGCAGCTCCAGGACCCGGGCGACGAAGTTCTCGCGCAGCTCGGCCAACACGCCCTCACCGAACTTGCCGGCGGCGAGCTTGGCGTAGCGGGTCAGCACGGTCTGCACGATCAGGAACAGCGCGATGAGGCCGACGATGGTATCGACGTGGCCGCCGGTGGTGCCGTGCTGGACGTCGTCGATCAGCGCGCCGAGCAGCCGCGGGCCGAACAGGCCGGCGACCGCGGCCAGGGCGAACAGCCCGACGGTCAGGATCAGGTCGCGGCCGCGGGAGCGGGCGACCTGCGCGGCGTACTGGCGGACCTCGGGATAGGTCGCGACCGGCAGGGCCTCGCGGCCGGAGGCCTGGGCCGCGCTCGCCGGCGGGGTGGGCGCCGCTGCCATGTCAGTCCTCTTCCCTGGTCACGGTGGCCCGGTAGGCGGGCACGGTCGCCAGCAGTTCGCGGTGCCGGCCCTCGGCGGCGGCCCGGCCGCCGGCCAGGAACACCACGCGCTCGGCCCGGTCGAGCATCAGCGGGCTGGTGGTGAACACCACGGTGGTGCGGCCGGTGCGGGCCTGCGCCAGCCGGTCGGCGATGCGGGCCTCGGTGTGCGCGTCGACCGCGCTGGTGGGCTCGACGAGCAGCAGGACTTCGGGATCCGCGAGCAGGGCTCTGGCCAGCCGGAGGCGCTGCTGCTGGCCGCCGGAGAAGGAGCGGCCGCGCTCGGTGACGGCGGTGTCCAGGCCGGCGGGCAGGGCCTCGATGATGTCCTCGGCCGCGGCGGTGTGCAGGGCGGCGGTGATGCGGGCGGTGCGGCGGGATCCCCCATCGAGGTCCGTCGCGCCGGCGAGTTCGGCGCCCCAGCGCGCACCGGCGCCGACCCCGGCCAGCCCGTCCGCCAGCGGCCCGGCGAACAGCCGCGCGTCGTTGTCCGCGACCAGCACCCGCTCGCGCAGCCGGCCCAGCGGCAGCTCCTCCAGCGGCACGCCGTCCAGCGTGACCCCGTCGGCGGCCGAGTAGCGGCCCAGCCGGTCGGCCAGCTCGATCGCCTCGGCCGGGTCCGCGGCGGCCACCGCGGTGAACGACCCGGGCTTGAGCGCCAGGCCGGAGTGCTCGTCGACGAGCGCCCCGGTGCCCTCGGCGTCCGGGCCCGCACCGGCGGTGTCGGCCAGCGGATGGCTCAGCGCCAGCACCCTGACCACCTTGGTGGCCGCCACGTGCGCCCGCAGCAGCTTGCCCCAGGCCTCGGTGATGGTGCGCAGCGGCAGCACCAGGAACGCGGCGTATCCGTAGAACGCCACCAGCTGCCCGGTGGTGATCTGATGGGACACCGCCAGCCGCGCCGCCAGCCAGGTCACCCCGACCACGAACAGCCCCGGCAGCAGCACCTGCGCCGATTCCAGCACCGATTCCACGCGCGCCACGCGCACCCCGGCGAACCGCAGCCGCTGGGACTGCTCGCGGTAGCGTTCTGCGAACTCCGGCTCGCCGCCGATGCCGCGCAGCACCCGAAGGCCGGCGACGATGTCGTTGGCGCGCCCGGTCAGCTTGCCCTGCAGGGCCCGCACCTCGCTCTGGCGGCGGTGCATCGGCTTGAGCAGCGGTCCGACCAGCGCCATGATCAGCGGCACGCCGATCAGCACGGTCAGCCCGATGCGCACCTCGGTGCTCAGCAGCAGCACCGAGACCAGCACGATGGACACCACCGCGCCGGCGAACCGGGCGCTGACGTCCATCGTGCCGCCGATGCTGGAGGTGTCCGCGGTGCCGATGGCCACCACGTCGCCGGTCGCGATACGGCTGGGCAGCGTGGCGCCGAGTTCGGTGGCCTGGCGCGCGGTGAGCTGCACGGTGCGGTAGGCGGCGGTGAGCCAGTTCGTGACCGCGCACCGGTGGCGCAGGATGCCGGCTATGCCGGTCAGGCAGCCCAGGCCCAGCACCACCGCGGACCACCGCCACAGCTCGGCGGTGTCCTTGGCGGTGACACCGGCGTCGATGGTCTTGCCGATCGCGGCGGGCATCAGCGCCTGGCTCACCATCCACACGACGCCCCAGAACGCGCCCAGGGTCATCGACGTCCACTGCATCCGTACCAGCCAGATCAGGTACCGGCTCGCCGATCGGGTGTCGGGTCTGCCGGGGTCCGGCTCGGGGAGGTGGCGCATGATCGCAACCGTAATCGGCGCCCCCGTGACCAGCCAGTGAATTTATCCCGCCACCACCTAGGGGAACCGTCCACGTTGTTCGAGGCTTGACTCAGGTCCCCAGGTCCCGGTTGGATGAGGCCCACATTCCTGGCACCACCTGCACCACACGGCTTGCAAACAGTCCGTCCACACTCTGTCAGCCTTGTCGCGAGGGGCCGTCTTGAGGATCACGCGCAGGCTCGGCGTCCTGGTCGCCGTCCCGCTCGCCGCGGTGTCCGGCTTCGGGGCCGTGGCGCTGACCGCGTCCGGCGGCGAGGCCTGGCGCAGCGAGCGGCTGTGGTCCCTGATGCACACCTCGGACGCCGCCGGGAAGCTGCTGTGCCGGTTACAGGACGAGCGCACCGCGATGGCGCTGCTGCTCACCACGGGCCCCGCCGGAATCACCCCGGACGTGGAGAACCGGATCGCGCAGACCGACGCCGCGCTGGCCGTCTACCGGCAGCAGGTCAAGGCGATGCCGCGGATCCAGCCGGACACCCGCGCGCTGCTCTCGCGCATCGACCAGGACCTGACCCAGCTGGACACGCTGCGCTCACAGATCAAGGCGCAGTCCGCGCCGGCGCTGTCCACGGTGGCCTTCCAGTACCGCATCGCCATCGCCGACCTGGCGCAGCTGCGCAACGCGGTGATCGGCGCCGGCAGCGCGCCGCAGCAGATCGCGGCCCGGATCCAGGCCGCCGGCCTGCTCTATCAGGCCTCTGAGGCGACCGGCCAGGAGGAGACGGACGTGCTGCGCTCGGCGACCGGGCTGGCGCTGACGCCGGCCGCGGTGGCCGCGATCGCCCACGACCGGCAGGCCTACGACGACGCCATGGAGGCCTTCGACACCCAGGCCCCCTCGGGGTGGAGCGAGCGCCCCGACGAGGCGATGACCAGCTCGGACATCCTGACCGCGCAGCAGTACGAGGACCAGATATCCCGCCTGGGGCCCGGCGACGTCCTGGCCCTGGACCGGAACCTGTGGGTCCAGACGATGAACGCCCGGCGCGCCACGCTGGACGGCGTGCGCGAGGACATGGACCTGGCCACCATGTCCGCGGTGGCCCAGCTGCGCGACCGGGCCGAGCACGTCGCCGAGATCGAGGCCGCCGCGGTGGCCGGCACCGCGCTGCTGGTGGTGATGATCAGCCTGCGGCTGGGCCGGCCGATGATCAGGGGCCTGCGACAGCTGCGGGACGCCGCGCACGCCGTGGCCACCGAGCACCTGCCGGCCGCGGTCGAGCAGCTGCGCGCGACCGACTCGCTGACCGGCCGCACCCCCGAGGAGTTCGCCGACCAGGCCGGCGACGCGCTGCCGCTGGGCTCCGGCCGCGGCGACGCGCTGAACGCCGAGGACCCCAAGGACGAGCTGGCCGCGGTGGCCCGGGCCTTCAACTCGGTGCACCGCGAGGCCTTGCGCACCGCCGCCGAGCAGGTGCTGCTGCGCGCCGGCGTGGGCGCCACCTTCGTGGCGCTGGCCCGCCGCGGCGAGCGCCTGACCGGCGCGCTGACCAGCGAGCTGGACCGCGCCGAGCGCTCCGAGCAGGACCCGGACCGGCTGGCCCGGCTGTTCGTGCTGGACCACCTGGCCGCACGGATGGCGCGCAACAACGAAAGCCTGCTGGTCCTGGGCGGCGAGGGCTCGGCGCGGGTGCGCGAGCGCGCGGTGACGCTGTTGGACGTGGTGCGCGCGGCGCTGGGGCGCGTCGAGCGCTACACCCGGGTGGACCTGGAGAGCGTCGACACCGCGATCCTGGTCGCGCCGCACGCCGTGGACCACGTGGTGCACCTGTGCGCCGAACTGCTGGACAACGCGACCTCCTTCTCCGCCCCGGACAGCCGGGTGACCGTCGAGGGCCACCGGATGACCGACCGGGTGATCATCCAGATCGCCGACCGCGGCCTGGGCATGACCCCGGCCCGGCGCGCCGAGCTGAACACCCAGCTGGCCGCGCCGCGCCAGGTGGACAGCGAGACGGTGCGGGCGATGGGCCTGACCGTGGTCGCGCACCTGGCCGCCTGGTACGGCATCGAGGTGCAGCTGCGGGCCCGGCCCGGGGGCGGCACGGTCGCCGAGGTCGGACTGCCGCTGGCGGTGATCACGGCGGACGGGGGTCAGGGTGCTGCGAACGGGACGGTGCGGATCGTGGCGGACCCGGCGGCGCCGGCCCGGTCCGATGTCGGCGATGCCGCCGCCGAGGAGACCGACTGGCCGGAGCTGCCCTTCCCGGAGGCCGAGGAGCCGGTCGCCGTCGCGGTCGCGGTCGCCGTGAACGGCCGCGCGCACGCCAACGGCAGCGCGGCGGTCAACGGCAACGCGGCGGTCAACGGCAACGCTCCGGAGCCGCAGGGGGCTGTCACGGCCCCCGCTCCCGCTCCCGCCCAAGCCACAACGCTCAACGGCCTTCCTGTCCGCCGCCCGAAGGCCCAGCTGCCGACCAAGAGGCGGCTGAGCTCGGCGTCGCAGACCACGCCGACGCAGACACCGTCGTCGGCACAGCTTCAGGAACAGACACAGATTCAGGAACAGGTACCGGAACAGACACAGACGCCTGCCAAGCCCGCGTCCCCAGAACCCGCACCACCACCCGGCGAGCCCGGCTGCCACCCCGAGCCCGCCGTCAAGAAGGCCCGCATCGACCGGGACCCCGAGCACGTCGCGGCCACCATGGCCGCCTACGCGCGCGGGCTCTCCGGCCGCACCGGACCGAAACAGAAGTGACGCACCAACCCCTCACGCCATCCTCTAGCCCCACGGGAAACGCCCCATGAACGAACCTGCACCCGATCTGCACGGCAGCCTCGACTGGCTGCTCAACGACTTCGCCCACGGCACCCCCGGGGTCCGGCACGCGCTGGCGGTCTCGGCCGACGGCATCGTGGTGGCCACGTCCCGGGACCTGGGCGAGGAGCAGGGCGAGCAGCTCGCGGCGGTGGCCGCGGGGCTGGTGAGCCTGCTGGCCGGGGCCGCGCTGCTGCTGGACTCCGAGCCGGTGCGCAGCAACCTGACCGAGCTCGGCAACGGCTTCCTGTTCTCCATGGCCGTCAGCGACGGTGCCTCGCTGCTGGTCTACGCCGAGCGCGAGTGCGACATCGGGCAGGTCACCTACGCCATGACCGAGCTGATCAACCAGGTCGGGGAGTCCCTGACGCCGACCGCCCGGGCCCGGATGCTGGCGCACGGCAACCTTCCGGGGGCCCGCTGATGGCGGCTCCCACGATCGCCGCGAAGATCGTCGTCGCCGGCGGCTTCGGCGTCGGGAAGACCACCCTGGTCGGCGCGGTCTCCGAGATCCAGCCGCTGACCACCGAGGCCGAGATGACGCAGGCCGGGGTCGGCCTGGACGACGTCCACCTGATCCCGGCCAAGCGCAGCACCACGGTGGCGATGGACTTCGGCCGCATCACCATCGCCGAGGACCTGATCCTGTACCTGTTCGGCACGCCCGGGCAGGAGCGCTTCTGGTTCTTCTGGGAGGAGCTCTCCCGCGGGGCGCTCGGCGCGGTGGTGCTGGCCGACGTGCGCCGCCTGGGCGACGCCTTCGCGGTCATCGACTTCTTCGAGGACCGCCGGATCCCGCACGTGATCGCGGTGAACCAGTTCGACGGCGCGCAGGTGTACGGGCACGAGGAACTGCGCCAGGCGCTGGCCCTGGAGGACCACACGCCGCTGCTGATCTGCGACGCCCGGCGGCGCGACTCGGCCAAGGGGGTGCTGGTGACGCTGCTGGAGCACGCGATCACCCAGCAGCGGATGCGCGACGACCTGCCGCCCGACGACCGGATGAACTGATGGCGCAGACGGCCGCCGCCGCCGGGGCGACCACACCGGGAACCGGCGGACACCGCTCCCGGCGCGCGCCGCACCACCGGCGGGCCTTCGCCGCGCTGCTGCTGGCCGCGGCCACGGCGGCGGCGTCGGGCTGCGCGTTCGGCGGCGGCTACGGCGGCGGCCTGTCCTACGGCGACCCCGCGGGGCGGCAGGCCGGCGCGACGCCGATCCCGGTGGGGCTGCTGCTGGACATCTCCGGGACCGACGGCACGGCCGGCACCGACGCCCGCGACGGGTTCCAGCTCTACGTCAGCCAGCACGCGGGCCGGCTCGGCGGCCGGCCGGCGCGGCTGTCCGTGGCCAACGAGGGCCCGACCCCGTCGGCCACCGCGACGACGATGCAGACGATGCTGGCCCACGGCGTGCAGGCGGTCGTCGGCCCGATCGACTACGCGGGCTATGAGAGCGTGGCGCCGCTGGCCGACGCGGCGCACGTGCCGCTGGTCGGCGTGGTGGCGCAGCCGGACCTGACGGACATCAGCTACGTGTGGAACGTGGCGTTCCAGTCCACCGAGCCCGGCGCGGCCATCGCGCCGTTCATCTACAACCACGTCAAATCCCCGGTCTTCGCGATCGGCGGCAACTACCCCGGCGACTGGGAGCAGGTCCGCGGCTTCACCGACGCCTACGGCACGCTCGGCGGGAAGCTGGCCAACGCCGGAGGCCAGGCGACGTTCACGCCGGCGACGGCGTTCTCGCCGTCCGCCGAGACCACCGACTTCTCGCCGTATCTGCAGGCGATCAAGGCGTCCGGGGCGAAGGCCGTGTACTGCGCGTTCACCGGCGACGAGGCGGTGCGCTTCGTCCAGCAGTACGCGCGCTCGGCGGTGAAGGACATACCGCTGTACGCGGTCGGCCTGGTCACCGACGGGCCGCTGCTGAAGCTGGAGGGCCCGGCGGCCACGAACATCACCTCGGTGCTGGACTACTCCCCCGACGTCGACACCGCCGCCAACCGCACCTTCGTCTCGGCGTGGGCCGCCGGCCACGACGGCCAGGAGCCCAGCGTGTACGCGCTGACCGGCTACGACGCGGCGGCCCTGCTGGACCAGGCGGTCGCCCAGGCCGGACCGAACGCCGACGCCGAGAAGATCAACGCGGCGATCGCGGCCCTGGGCCGGATCGACAGCCCGCGCGGGGCGTGGCAGCTGGCTTCCACGACGCACGCGCCGATCCAGAAGTGGTACCTGCGGCGGGTGCAGGTGGACGGGACGGCTTTGGCGAACGTGGAGATCGAGGAGTTGGCGACGCTGCCGGACTGAGTGCCCGCGCGGGTTGGCGGCCGACATGGCGAAGGCGCAGCGCCGCCGCAGCGCACGGAAAACTCGGCGGGCTCGTGCCTTTGATCTTGCGGAAAGCAGCGAGGGGGATTGGATGGTTCGGACAACGCCGCCGCGTCCGGTCGACATTGTCGCCTTGTTCCCAGAATTGGCAGCGCATTCGAGGACGACCATTCGCCTGCATCCACGGCAAGGCGATCCGACGTTCGCGGACAGCTCCTTCGGCGGACCGCTGCTGTGGCCGGCCGAGGAACCGTGGCCCGAGTGTGGCGAAGTACATCCTGGCGATTGGCGGCATGCCGTCTGGACCAGGGAACCGCGGCGCCGTGTGTTCAAGCGCAGATGGGAACGGGACAGTGGGCTGCCGGACTTCGAACCCGACGAGGCTGAGGCGCACGTCCTGACGCGGATCGCGGCAGGGCTGGATCCAGCCGACGGAGCGCTGCCTTTGATCCCCATCATGCAGTTGTATACGCGTGATGTCCCCGGCCTAGCCGGCCCTCCGGGGGCAGACATGCTGCAGGTGCTGTGGTGCCCCGCCGACCACGAGCCGGACTGGATGCCCCGTATTCGACTGTTCTGGCGCCAGACCTCTGAGATCGACCAAGTCCTGGCCACGCCTCCCATCCCGACCGTGATCTACCGCGACGATTACTGGCCCGAGCCCTGTGTCCTACACCCCGAGCAAGTCACCGAGTACCCGCACCGGACCCACCTCCCGGACAAGCTGCGGCAGCAGATCGACGACCGGGACGAATCGCTGCCGAACGACAGCGGACTGGACTATCAGAACAATCTGTCGGTCGCCCAAGGGGTGAAAGTCGGCGGCTGGGCGCCGTGGTCCTTTAGCGACCCGTCCCCGACCTACTGCCGGGTCTGTGACAGTCTCATGCAGCCATTCATCTATATCGACAGCGGCGAATGGGATTCGAACCAGCATTGGATGCCCCTGGAGGATCGGATCGCAGGCGCTTCGAAGACGCCCTCCATCAACATCGGACGTAGCTACGGCATGCAGATCTACAGCTGCCCGGCCTCGTTTGACCACCCTCATGCCGAAGTAATGCAGTAGCCGACGGCGGTCCGCTGCCCCAAGATCCGACCGTGCACCTGGACGCGGCCTGCGGCCCGCAGAAAGGCCTCGCGTACCTGCGCAAGCTTCGGGCTGGCCGTCGACATGAACCAATGCCTATCCGCGCACACTCTAAAGTTGGTGTGTCGGCTAACAGGGGGTTCTGCGATGGTGGGTGCTGCGGGCGCGGTACGCGTTGGTGTCGTCGGCGGGAGCATCGCCGGGTGCGCCGGGGCCCTGGCGGCGGCGCGGGCGGTGCCCGGGGCGGCGGTCGTCGTGTTCGAACGCTCGGCCGGCGAGCTGCGGGAGCGCGGGGCCGGGATCGGGATCCAGCACGAGCGGTTCGGCGAGCTCGTCGGGGCCGGGTTCCTGGACGCTTCGCTGCCGGCCACTCCCGGTCATTCGCGGGACTGGTTCACGCGCGACGGTGTCTCCGCCGACGGCGGCGGTGCCTCGGGTCTCGGGAAGCTGATCTGGCGGCAGCCGTTCCCGTTCAACTCCTACAACTGGGGGCATCTGTACCGGTCGCTGCGCGGGCGGCTGCCGTCGCGGGTGGAGTTCCGGGGCGACGCGCGCGTGGTCTCGGCGGCCTCGGGCGATTCCGGCGCCTCGGTCACGCTGGCGGACGGCAGCGTCGAACACTTCGACCTGCTGCTGGGCGCCGACGGCTACCGGTCGGTGGTGCGCGAGGCGATGTTCCCGGGCGTGGTCCCGGATTACGCGGGCTACCTTTGCTGGCGCGGGCTGTCGGACTTCGCCGAACTCAAAGAGCTGCCACAGGACTCGTTCTCCACGGTCGGCTTCAACCACGGCCACCTGGTCGCGTACCCGATCCCCGCCGACGATGGCCGCGTGCACTTCAACTGGGTCCTGTACTCGGCCGTCCCGCCGGACCTGACCGGGGACCTGAGTACGGCCACGAGCATCCCGCCGGGCGCGGTCTCGGACGCGGTGCTGGACTTCATGGACAGCCTGCTGACCCGCGAACTGCCGCCGGCGTGGGCCGCGGCGATCCGCAAGACGGCGCGCGAGAACGTGTTCATCCAGCCGATCTACGACTTCGCAGCACCCGCCTTCACCAAAGACCGCATGCTGCTCCTCGGCGACGCCGGCGCGGTCAGCCGCCCACACGCCGCCGCCGGAACCGTCAAGGCCATGCAGGACGCCGCAAGCCTGCTGGACCTGTGGCGCACCACCGACGACCTCGACGAACTCGCCACCCGCTACGACGCCGCCCGCCGCCCGGCCGGCAGCGCCGTCACCGCCCTGGCCCGCCGCATCGGCGCGGCGCAGGTGCTGGACACGCCGGACTGGGCGGCGTTCGAGGAGGCGGGGTTCGCTGCGTGGCTCGGCGCGCAGATGCAGCTGCCGGACGGGACGGAGATGGGCGGGCGGCGGTTGTGAGGCCTCGCGGCTTCGCGGCCGTGAGCCAGATCAGCGGCCCGTCCTCGTCCTCGACGAACGCACCAGCTGGCAGTTCCAGCCCACCCACTGATCACCCTTGAAGAAGTCGCAAAGACTCCCTAAGGGCACATCACCACCTGTCCCGCGTAAGACAAGTTCCCGCCGAACCCGAACAGCAGCACCGGCGCGCCCGCCGGGATCTCCCGCCGTTCGACCAGCTTGGCCAGGGCGATGGGGATCGAGGCGGCGGAGGTGTTGCCGGACTCGATGATGTCCTTCGCCACCACCGCGTTCACCGCGCCGATCTTGGCCGCCAGCGGCTCGATGATGCGCAGGTTCGCCTGGTGGAAGACCACGCCGGCCAGGTCCTCGGGGCGGATGCCGGCTCGGTCGCAGACCTGGCGGGCGATGGCCGGCAGTTCGGTGGTGGTCCAGCGGAAGACGGTCTGGCCTTCCTGGGAGAAGCGGTTGGGGGTGCCCTCGATCACCACCGCGCGGCTGCGTTCGGGGACCGAGCCCCACAGGACCGGGCTGATGCCGGGCTCGTCGGCGGCCACCACGACCGCGGCGCCGGCGCCGTCGCCGACCAGGACGCAGGTGCCGCGGTCGGTCCAGTCGGTGACGGCGCTCATGAAGTCCGCGCCGACGACCACGGCGGTGCGGGCCTGGCCGCAGCGGATCGCCTGGTCGGCCAGGGCCAGGGTGTGGGTGAAGCCGGAGCAGACCACGTTGACGTCGATGGTCGCCGGGCTGCGCATGCCCAGGCGGGCCGCGACGCGGGCGGCGGTGTTGGGGCTGGCCGCGCCGGCGGTGCTGGTGGCGACCAGGACCAGGTCCACGTCGCCGACCTCGGTCCCGGCCCCGGCCAGCGCCTTGGCGGCGGCCGCGGCGGCGAACTCGTCGAGGGTCTGCCCGGGCTCGGCGATGCGGCGGGTACGCACGCCCACCCGGGTGGTGATCCATTCGTCGCTGGTGTCGACCATCTGCGCCAGGTCGGCGTTGGTCAGGACACGGTCGGGCTGGCTGTGGCCGAGGGCGGCGATCCGGGAACCGGGCACGCGACGCTCCTTGTCTGCAATTGGCTGCCCGCGAACGGGCTGATCCCTATTGATCCTCGCGTGCTGGCATCGGCCGCCCCGGTCACGGAAGTACCAAAGCCCTTCGTGTCGGCTCTGGAGGATTCAGCTATAGGCCATACGCGGGGGCAGAGCGGAAATCGCAGACTTTGCCGGCTAGGCGTACTCGGGCGTCATCGCCACTGCCATCCGCAGATGCGTCCCGGCCTCGTCGGCGAGCCCCTGACGCTCCAAGGTCCGGCCGAGCATCAGCCGCGCGTAGGAGTCGGCGGGGTCGTCGACGAGCGTCGCCTCCAGCGCCTGCCGGGCGCGGCCGAGCTGTGCCGAGGCGAAGTAGGCCGAGGCCGCGACCCCCATTAGATTGCCGCGCGTAGCGCGTCCATAACGGGCGGCGGTGGGAGACGGGTGGGCGTTTGGGTCCTGAGCGTGCTCGGCGAGCAACGGTTCCAACAGCACCAGGGCGCCGAGCGGGTCGGACAGCGCGATCAGCTCCTCGGCCCAGCGCAGGCGCTCGACCTCCTCCGGGAGCCTGCGCACGGCGCCGGCCTCGCCGGCCTCGTCGGCAGCTGTCAGGAACTCGCCGATCGTCGCCGGCGACATCGCGAACTCCAGCAGCCGGTCGCCGACAGCCAGGGTCGGCGAGATCGTGATGCCGCGCGCCTTGCCGATCAGGAGCAGCTCGCGCAGGCGGGTGTGCCCGGCGGTCTCGGAGGACAGCAGGTCGGCGCCGTCCTCGAACCCGGCGCGCGCGGCCACGGCGGCCAGCTCCGCGCGGTCGCGGACGTCGTGCGACGCCAGCAGTTCGGCGGCCACCCGGCCCTGCAGCTCGACGCCGCCGTGCTCCTCGGCGAGCAGCAGCAGGCGCAGGGCGTCGCGCGGGGCCTCGGGATCGGCGGGGTCGGTCAGCAGCGGGCGCCAGACGACCTCGGCGGCGGTGGCGTCGATGCCGGCGTCGGCCGTGGCCAGTGCCGTACGCAGCCGCTCGGCCGCGACATAGGTCCACGGGTTGGCGATGTCGGCCCACATCTCGATTCGCATGACGAACTAAACACGCGAGGGAGAACGGACATTCCCGTGCCCTACAACTCCCCCGGCTGCGTCGCCGAGAACCGCGCCTCCACCGCCGCGTACACGTTCTGCCGCGTCGGCTCCAGATCCAGCGCCGGCAGCCCCTCGTCGGCCACGCCGCGCGCCGAGGTGGCCATCGCGTACATCGCGCGCCCCTGCGGGGCCGGGGCGCCGCCGGTCGACAGGCCGGTGTCGGCCAGCTCCAGCAGCGCGGTGAGCTGCGAGCCGAGGGCGTCGGCGTACTCCCGGGCCCGGCGGACCGCCTCGCCGACCGCCTCCGTGCGGGCTCTGCGGTAGACCTCCGAGTCGCGGCGCAGGCTCCAGAAGGGGCCGTCGATCGAGCGGCCCTCGGCGTCGGCGATCCTGGTGACCATCTCGCCCAGGACCGTGAAGTCCTTCACCACGATGCGGACGCGCACCGAGCCCTGATACGGGCCGACCTTGTCGGAGCGCTTGTTGCGCCATTCCGGGTACACCGAGAAACGGCCCGTCTCGAGCTTCTCCAGCGCCTCGCCGTATTCGCCCTTGAGCTGGTCCAGGAGGTCCTTGTTGCGCTGGGTCAGCTGCTCCAGGGCGGTGCGGCGGTCCTTGTCGCGGGCGGTGACCGTGACCGCGAACTCGCACAGTTCGGGGTCCGCTTCGAGGTTCGCCTCCCCGCGGACGCTGACGACGATGGGGGTGCCGGCGGCCTGATCCGTCATGACCGCCAGTCTGCCGCAGGGACGGGGTGGTGCGCCCGGTGAACGCCGCTGAAGGACGCTGAAGGGCGCGGCGGCTAGGAACGCACCAGCCGCGCGATGGCCTCGTTCGCTTCCTTGACCTTGGCGTCGGCCTCCGGCCCGCCGGTCGCCAGGGCGTCGGCCACGCAGTGCGCGACGTGCTCCTCGAGCAGTCCCAGCGCCACCGACTGCAGGGCCTTGGTGACCGCGGAGATCTGGGTGAGGATGTCTATGCAGTACTTGTCCTCGTCGACCATCCGCTGCAGGCCGCGGACCTGGCCCTCGATGCGGCGGAGCCGCTTGTTGTAGTCGTCCTTGCGGTCTGTGTAGCCGTGCATGGCCCGTTCCCCATTCGTCGACGTCGCGCTTGCTCAGTATACCCCCGAGGGGTAGGTGACCCGTAAGATTAACGCCATGAGCCAGACCGATTCCGGCACCGCCCGGCCCATCACGATTGTCGGCAACCCGGTGCTGCACCACCCGTGTGCCCCGGTGGAGGAGTTCGGCGAGGAGCTCGCCGCGCTCGTGGACGACATGTTCGCCTCGATGTACGCCGCCGAGGGCGTGGGCCTGGCCGCCAACCAGATCGGCGTGCCGCTGCGGGTGTTCGTCTACGACTGCGCCGACGACGACGGCGTCCAGCACGTCGGCCACATGGTGAACCCGGTGCTGGCCGAGCTGCCGGCCGACCGGCGCCAGCTGGACGACTCCGCCGAGGGCTGCCTGTCGGTGCCCGGGCCGCACCACGAGCTGGCCCGGCCGGACTACGCCCGGGTGACCGGCGTGGACCTCAAGGGCGAGCCGATCACCGTGGAGGGCACCGGCTACTTCGCCCGCTGCCTGCAGCACGAGTTCGACCACCTGGAGGGCCGGCTCTACATCGACCGGCTCGGCAAGCGCCAGCGCAAGAACGTGCTCGCGGAGATGGAGCGGATGCAGGCCGAGAAGCGGGCCGAGGCCGAGAAGGCGACCGCCCCGGCGAACTGAGCCGCTACCCCGCACAGAACACCGGACAACGCCGAAGGGCCCGCATAAGCGGGCCCTTCGTCATGTGTGTGCCGACACCGTCGGCGAACTAGCTACGTCAGCCGCCCGACCATGTCAGCCTCAGCCGCCCGACCGTATCTGCGCCAGCCGCCCGCCTGCGGTTACAGCCCGCCGGTGGTCGTCTGCGACGGCGGCTTGGACGGCCGGCTGTGCGTCGACGGCGGCGGCTGCTGCGAACCGGTCGACGTGCCGGTCCCGGTCGGCCCACCCGACGTCGTCCCGCCGCCGGTGCTCGACGGCGTCGAGGACGGCGTGTTCGGCGGCTGGTAGGTGCTGGTCGGCGCCGGCGGCGAGGGCTGGTTGGTCTGCGACGGGCCGGTGGTCGTGCCGGTGCCGCCCTGCGTCGAGCCCGAGGTCGGGCTCACCGGGTTCATCGGCACCGCCTGGTTGTTCTGCGCCGTGAAGGTGAACGACTGCGCCGTCGTGCCGGCCACCGCCTGGTCCATGTACGCGGCCCACAGCGGCGCCGCCACGGCTCCGCCGCCGACGGTGTTCTTGCCGGCCATGCCGTTGATCGGGGTCAGCGCCCCGCCGTCGGTCTGCCCCCAGACCGCGACCGCGGTCGACAGCGTCGGGGTGTAGCCGACGAACCAGACGGAGCCCAGCTTGGTCCCGTCGCCCGGCAGGTCGGTGGTGCCGGTCTTGCCGGCCACGTCGCGGCCGTCGGCCAGCTGCGCGCCGCCGCCGGAGCCGTTGGTCACCACGTTCTGCAGGGCCTTGGTCACCTGGTCGGCCACGGCCGGGGTGAAGGCCTGCTTGGCCAGGCTCTGGTGCGCGTACACGGTCTTGCCGTCCTGCTGCACGCTGGCCACCGTGTACGGGTCCACCTGCTGGCCGTGCGCGGCGAAGGTCCCGTAGGCCGCCGCCATCTGCTCGGGGTTGGTGGACACCACGCCCAGCGGCAGCGCCGGCAGCGACTGCTGCTGGGCCGTGACCGGGACGCCGGCGGCGCGCGCGGCGTCGGCGACCTTGCTCATCCCGATCTGCTGGCCCATCTCGATGAACACGGTGTTGATCGACTGGTTCAGGGCGTACTGCACCGAGACCGGGCCGTAGCTGGTCCCGCCCTCGTTCGGGATCACCGTGTCGGTGTTCGGGACGTGGTAGGGCGAGGTGCCGTCGAACGTGTCGTTGACCGTGCCGCCGTTCTGCAGGTAGGCGGCCAGCGCGAAGGTCTTGAACGAGGAGCCCGGGGACAGCGTGCCCTGCCAGGAGGCGTTGAAGGCCTGCTTGGAGTAGTCGTCGCCGCCGTACAGGACGCGTACCGCGCCGTCGCCGGGGACGACGGTGGCGATCGAGGTGTGCACGTTGGCGTCCACGGCGCGCTTGCTCGGGTTGAGCTGGCTGGTGATCTGCGCCTTCGCCGCCGCCGCCGCGGCGTCCTGCATCTTGGCGTCGAAGGTGGTGTAGATGGTGTAGCCGCCGGTCTCCAGCTGCTCGCGGCTCAGGCCGGTCTTCTGCTCGGCCTCGCCGATGGCCTCCTCGACCAGGTACTCGTCCTGGTTGTCGGTCTGGCTGCTGGGCCGGGGCCAGGGCGCCAGCGCCGGGAACTGCTGCGCCGCGCGCTCGGCGGGCGTCAGCTTGCCCATGGTCACCAGGCCGTCGAGCACGTAGTTCCAGCGCGCCTGGAGCTTGGCCATGATCGAGGGGTCCTTGGGCGCCAGCTCGTAGTACGACGGGGCGTTCACCAGCGCGGCCATCACCGCGCCCTCGGCCACGCTGAGCTGGTTGACGTCCTTGCTGAACCAGGCGCGGGCGCCCATCTGGATGCCAGAAGCGCCGCGGCCGAAGTACACGGTGTTCAGGTAGCCCTGCAGGATCTCGGACTTGGGCTGCTTCTCGGAGATCTTCAGGGCGATGACGGCTTCCTTGACCTTGCGGGACAGGGTGCGCTCGTCGGTGAGGTAGGCGTTCTTCACGTACTGCTGGGTGATCGTGGAGCCACCCTGCGTGGAGCCGCCGCCGAGGTCGTTGATCAGGGCGCGGGCCGTGCCGGTGACGGAGATGGCGCCGTCGGACCAGAAGTTGCGGTCCTCAGCGGACAGGAAGGAGTCCTGCACCGGGGCCGGGACCTGCGTCAGCGGCACGTCCTGGCGGATCTCCGGGCCGCGGCGGCCGAGCACCACGCCCTTGTCGTCGACCACGGTCAGGTGCTGCTGGGTCACCGACTCGTTCATCGGCGGGATCTTGACGGACGCGTACACCGCCCAGGCCCCGCCGGTCATCAGCAGGACGAACGCGATCAGCGTGCTGGCGACCAGCCGCCAGGACGGCAGCCAGTGCCGCAGTCCGGACTTCCCGCGACGCGGGTAGTCGATCACACGCAGGGCCATCGGGAACGGCTCCTTCTCCGGGCCGCCGCCGATGCGGCAGCGGCCTTGCAGTCATTGTCTTCGGGCGTCAACACATCAGACCATCGCGATCTGAAAAAAATCGGAACATCCGGAGAAACCGGTCGTGATCCACCTCTCATCACGGTGCGCGCCCCTCCGCGGACTCAACACCTAGTTGCGAACTCTTCGCAACTGCAAAATAATCGCGTCTGGGGCGGGCGAGTGTCCTCCCCCGCCGCCGGGCCCGGCGGCGGACTCGATCCGATGAGCTCAGGGGGCGTCCAGCGCCATGACCGCGACCACAGCAGGCGGTACCGACAGCACCGGCACCGCGCCCGCGACCGGCGGATCCCGGCTGGCCCGGATCCGGGCGAGCCTGACGCCGGCGGAGTGGGGACGGGTCGGCGGCATGTTCGGCTTCATCGCGCTGCTGCACGTCGTCGGCTGGGGCATCCTGGCCGCGCTGGTCGTCCCGGGCCACTACAAGCTGCAGGGCGGCCTGTTCGGCTTCGGCACCGGCCTGACCGCCTACACGCTGGGCATGCGGCACGCCTTCGACGCCGACCACATCGCGGCCATCGACAACACCACCCGCAAGCTGATGGCCGAGGGCAAGCGCCCGCTGTCGGTCGGCTTCTGGTTCTCCCTGGGCCACTCCTCGATCGTCGTGGTCCTCACGCTCCTGCTGGGCCTGGGCCTGAAGGGCCTGGGCGTGGAGCTGACGAACGACAAGTCGAGCCTGCACAGCTTCGGCGGCCTGGTCGGGACCACGGTCTCCGGCTCGTTCCTGTACCTGATCGCGATCATCAATCTGGTGGTGCTGGTCGGGATCCTGAAGGTGTTCCGCCAGATGCGCCGCGGGGAGTTCGACGAGGCCACGCTCGAGGAGCACCTGAACAACCGCGGCCTGATGAACCGGTTCCTGGGCCGGGCCATGCGCGCGGTGAACAAGCCGTGGCAGATCTACCCGGTCGGCCTGCTGTTCGGCCTGGGCTTCGACACCGTGACCGAGGTCGGGCTGCTGGTGCTGGCCGGCACCTCGGTGGCCTCGGGCCTGCCCTGGTACGCGGTGATGTGCCTGCCGATCCTGTTCGCCGCCGGCATGTCCCTGCTGGACACCATCGACGGCTCGTTCATGAACTTCGCCTACGGCTGGGCCTTCTCCAAGCCGGTCCGCAAGGTCTTCTACAACATCACGATCACCGGGCTGTCGGTGGCCGTGGCGCTGATCATCGGCACCATCGAGCTGCTGAGCATCCTGCAGGACAAGCTGAATCTGACCGGCGGCTTCTGGAACTGGATCGCCACCGTCGACCTGAACAGCATCGGCTTCGCCATCGTGGGCATGTTCCTGCTGGTCTGGCTGGCCGCCGTGGCGGTGTGGAAGTTCGGCCGGATCGAGGAGAAGTGGACCGCCTCGCTGCCGGTGGCCCCGGATGTTACCGACCAGTAGGATCATGGCATGACCGCAGCAGAGCAAGAGCCTTTCGACGTCGGCGCCTTCCTGACCGCCGCCGTCCCCATGGTCGGCACGCTGGCCCTGGAATACGTCGAGGTCGCGCCGGAGCGCGCCGTGCTGAAGTTCCGCGACCAGGCGCCGTACCGGAACCACATCGGCGGACCACACGCCGGCGCGATGTTCACGCTGGCGGAATCCGCCTCCGGCGCGATCGTCGCCGCCGCGTTCGGCCACCTCATGGCTGAAGCCACCCCCCTGCCCACCACCGCCACCATCGACTTCAAGAAGGTCGCCAAGGGCGACATCACGGCCACCGCCACGCTCGGCCGCCCCGTGGACGACATCCTGGCCGAGCTCAAGAGCGGCACCCGCCCCGAGTTCCCCATCCACGTGGCCATCCAGCGCGACAACGACGAAGCCGTCACCGGCGAGATGACCATCATCTGGACCCTGCGGCCCAACAACTGACGCCTCCGCGAAGCAACCCCCACCCGGTATTAGAACGCTTTAAACCTGGGAAAGGTTGCTTCTTTTCGGAAAGTGGGTCCGCCGGACGATCTTCCACCCGGCGGGCCCACGGCTGGTCAGGGAACTGATCCACCGTCAGGAAACGCTGGATCCGCTGTCAGGACATACGGATTCGCCGTCAGGACACACAGGTCCGCCGTCAGGCCACACAGAGCACCGTGCCTTGCGCGATCGCGCTGAGCACCCGTGCGCCGTCCTCCGCCACGGCGTACAGGTCGCATCGGCACACCGCTTGGCGCCGTCCGGTGTAGGTGACCTCAGCCTCGGCTTGCAGCGTCACCCCGGACGCCGGCCGGACGTAGCTGATCGTGACCCCGCTGGTGAGCACTTCCGGACCGAGCGTGGAGCCGGCCGCGAAGGTGATCGCGTTGTCCGCGGCGTACGCGAGCACGCCGCCATGAAGGAACCCGTTCTGCTGCTTGAGGTTCTCGCGGACGGGGACCACGATCGTCGCGCGCCCCTTCTCGAAGACCTCTATCCGGGCCCCGAGCAAAACGCTGAACGGCTGCGCGGCAAGGACCATGCGCGCCGTTTCGATGTCGAGGTTGACCATGGAGGACCATTGAGCTGTTCTCAGGGCCCGGCGTCAAATCGGCCGGGTTCCTTCGGCTTTCAGCTTGCGCCAGCCGCCTGCGCGGTTGTTGGCGACGATCTGCGAGAACATGGCGGCCAGGGGTTCGGCCGGTAGCGTCTCGCCTTCGTGGACGGCGACGCAACGCGCGGTCTTGTTCTCGTGGCCGCCGGTGATGATGTGCTCGGGATCGGGCACGATCGCGCCGTCGTACAGAAAGACGTTGACGTGATCCTTGGTACCCATCAGCGCGCAGATGTTGCCCTTGAGGACGAAATAGGGCTGGACGGAGCGTTTGATCGTCTCCTCGACCTCCGGATCGGCCGCGTGGACGAGGTCGCGGACCTGCCGGCAGATCTCTCGCTGCCACCCGGGCAGGGCATCGATGTAGGAGTCCACACGCGGATCCTTCAGGTACGACATGCGGCCATTATCGATTCCGCGCCGCCATCGCGCCCCTTGGACAGCACAGCGAGCGCGCGTGACGTAGATTCCTGCCGTGGATCCCGACACCCTGCCCACCCCGTTGCCCCGCGGCAACCACGGACTGAGCCGCGAGGACGTCAGCGCGGCGCAACGCGGCCGGCTGCTGACCGGGATGATCGACGTCGTGGCGGAGAAGGGGTACGCGGCGGCCACGGTCGGGGCGGTGCTCTCCCGGGCCCACATCTCCCGCCAGACCTTCTACGAGCACTTCACCGACAAGCAGGACTGCTTCCTGGCCGCTTTCGACCGCTCGGCCGACCGCTTCGCGGTGCTGATCGAGCGCTCGCTGGGCTCGCCCGACGACCCGGTCCTGGAGCGCCTGGACCGGATCTTCGAGGCGTACCTGGGCGACCTGGCCGCGAACCCGACGCTGGCCCGCATCTTCATGATCGAGATCTACGCCGCCGGCTACCCCGCGGTCTCCCGCCGCCTGGCCCGCGCCGAGACGTTCGCGATGAACCTGGCACAGGCCGTCACGGTCGGGCGCACCTGGCGCGGCGGCCTGGACCCGCTGTTCGTGGCCCGCTCGCTGACCGGGGCGGTCAGCGGGCTGGTGACCGAGCGGATCTACGCCGGGGACGTCGAGGCGCTGCCGGGGCTGCGGCCGCAGATCGTCGCGCTGGCGGCGGCTTTGTTGGAGGACGAGGACGCCACGTAATCGCGCGGCAGTCACCCATGGTGATGGTGTCCGCCGCCGAAACCGCCCGAGCCCGAGTGGTGGCTGTGATGGCCCGAACTCGAGATGTCGGTCGGCGTGTGATGGTGATGGTGATGATGGCCGCTGCCGTAGGACTGGGAGTACATCTCCTGCCGGTACTCCTGCCGCAACACCACCGTCAGCTCCTTGGCCATCCGCGCCAGGCCGCTGGACAGCGCCTCGGCCACGGCGTTCGCCACCTCGGCGTCCACGACGGCCTTCGCCTGCCGCATGCTCTCGCCGACGTCGACCTGGTCGTCGAACCGGGCCAGCCGCCGGCGCGCCACCATGCGATGAGGCCCCCGGCACAGCTGCCGACTCAGCCCGGCGGCGTGGACGATGCCGGCCAACGCCCGGTCCCCGGCTGTGGCGGACGCCTCCCCGTGCGCCACGCGATCGATCCGGGCGCGTGCCTCGGCCAGCCGTTCCCGATCGCGCACCGTGATCACCGTGGTCCTGGCGAGCCCCTGCCCGCGATGCTCGATACGCATCACCTGCTGACGTCCCAGCAGCGCCAGGTACTGGCCCAGGATCCCGGCCTCGGCCTTGTTGCCCCGCAGCCACATCTCGACCTTCGCCGGCGCCGCCATGGCGCTCAGCGAGCTCAGGGTGTGATCCAGCAAGCGGTGACCGATCGGCTCCGGATCCTTGACCGTGATCCGCCCCTGCTCCAGGCTGAGCCGCCCCGCCAGGCTCAGCTCGATCAGTTCCAGGGCCCGCAGTGCGGGCGCCATGCGTTCGACGTTCCGGACTCTGCCGTTGCGCGGGTGGATGGCAAGCAGCAGGAGGTCCTCCCCCAGTGTCATGGTTCTGAGGTTAGAGCGCTGCGACGTTCTAAGCCATGGCGAATGCGGGTGGCGGGGGGGGGGGGCCCCCCCCCCCCCCCCCCCCCCCGGGGCCCCCCCCCAAGGTTTGTACGCACCCCGGCGGGCGGGCGCGCCCGCGCCCCGCGG